>JAKSOW010000048.1 GCA_024405395.1 Kiritimatiellia bacterium
GAGCCGCCACATCGGCCTTCCCGGCCCGCTCCGCCGTCTTCAGATAGCGCAACACCACATACGGCAGATGACTGGCCCGTGCCGCACGCGCAGCCACGTAGTCGGCCTTCACCGTGTCCAGCGCGGCGGCGGCAAAGCCATTGATCAGCTCCAGTTCGGTAAAGCGATTGCGGAAGTCGGCGATTTCCACGGGGGCCCCGCGCACTTTCTGCATCTGCGCAATCGCCGCCTCACGACAGCGCACGGCCTGGACGTGATCACCCGCGTTCAGATGGGACAAGGCACGTGTGCGCAGCAGGACCATGCGCATCCACGGCGAATGGGCCAAGCGTTCCCAGGCGTCCAATTCCGCCAACGTTGGCACTTTACCCTGGCGCATCCCCTCGAGAGCCTCCGATACGCGCGGCGTATCCGGCTCAAAAGGCGCCCCGGGGGCAAAAGCCGCCACCTCGTCTGCGGACAGCGCCCGCGTCCACACCGCGGCACGATCCAGAATGTGGGGCACCGAGACGATGCCGTACGACTCGCCGTCTACGCCCGTCTTGGCCTGCCGATCAGGCGAATGCACATAGGCCCCGGCATAAGGGGCCTCCGCAACGACACGCCCCTCCACGAAAAGACGCACCTGCTGCCCATCCCACACGGCCGCCACCCGCTGCCAATAGCCCGGACGCACCGAACCGCCTGCCCCCTCCAGCGCCCAGGCCCGCCTGCGGGGACCCACCCCGATCTCCAGGAACGGATGCAGCGTCTTGCCGTCGGGATCAGGCTTGAGGCAAAGACGAAAGCCATGATTGTAGCCATTGCCCACGCTCATGACGAGACGTTGGCGACTGTCGCGCGAACCCATGCACTCGACTTTGACGCGTACCGCCGCCGAGAAGACGTTGCCCGTGGGCGCAAAAGCCGTTTCCGAATAGAGATGCTCGCGCAGACGCGCTTCACCGATGGCGTCTGCCGCCTGGAGGGACAGTCCCCCCATCAGCAACGCCAGACCAAGACCAACGTGCCTGAAATTAGCCATGGAAATGTCCTTAGCGGAAATTGATCGTCAGGCCGCGGAAACCCACGGTCAGATAGATGTTGCCGTCGTGCGCCGTGAAACGCCCGACAGCCGCCTCAAGCCCCGTGTTCACCACCCACCAGGACGAGACGTTCGGCGCCTCGCCCGTATAGTGGCCCACCACGATCTCCTGGACCGGCATCGGGATCGGATTCGCCGCCGTACGGCCGAAATCGACGTAGACGCGGCCAAAGGTCACGTTCGCGAAGGTCAGCGCGCTGTCCGTCACCTGTCCGTCCCCGTCCACCGTCACGCCGATTGTTCCCAGCAGACGCCCATTCTGCACCGTGCCCGCGCCCGAAAGCGCCCCGAGGTGGCTCTCGCCGCCATCAAGATCCAGCACCGCCCCGGCCGCGACGTCAAAGCCCGCGTCCGGACGCGCAGCACCGGCCTTGACCTTGAGCATGCCCTCCTCGACTTTGGCGACACCCGTAAAGTTCAGCGTCGTCGTGGCGTCTGCATAGGGCTCGACCACCAGCGTGGAGGGATTGATGCGCTTGTGCGTATCGAAAACGAGCGTGCCCGCGCCGCGCTTGACGATGCCGCCTTCGCCCGAGACGGCGTGCGCCATCGTCCAGGTGCCGCCCGCCGGCGGCGCCAAGATGAGGCCGTCATTCGCCACATAGAACTTCAGCTGCGTCGGATGCGGATAGGCGAAAGTGAAGTCAGCCGCTCCCGTACGCCATTCGGCATTGTCGAAGGTAAGCGTGTTGGGCTTCTCGCAGGCATTGTAGACCTCAATCGAATTGCAGCAGAAGAGCGCGCCGTTGCGGAATATGTAGTCCGCCCCGGAACGTGCTGTGCCAGTTTCGTTCATCTTGTAGTGCAACACCAGGGGCGTCAACGACGCATTTTTGGCCAAGGTCGCGGCGTCGAACAGGAACTTAGAGCGGAAAGGCACATTCAGCCACGGAGTATAGAATGCCGCGCCATTGCGGAAGGTGTAGTCCGCCAGGCTTCCGATGCCCGAACACACATTCGCATGCGTAATGTAGGAACAGCTGATGCTCGACTTGTCGAAGAGGACGTGGAAGGACATATTCTGTCGTCTATTGCCGCGGCCAACATAAAGCGTGTCACACGTCAACACACTGCCATTTGTGGCCGTCAGATAGACATCGTTGACTTGCACATTCGAATCGGTGAAGCCCGAACCGAAGTGGAAGTGCTGACTATTCGCCAGGCAATTGAGCGACACATTGTCGAGCGTCAAGGCAGGCGGAATCGTCGCCGACGGCTGTGGTACGCCCACAGCGAAACAGTGCCGCGCGTCCAGCGTGACATTGGGCTTCGTTCCACGCAACACCACTTCGCCCTCGGCGACATTGAAGCCGGCGACTACCGTATCCGGCGGGAGATTGCCGTCGGCGTCCAGCGGCACCGTCGCGTCCTTGAAGTACCAGTTGCCCGGTCCACCCTCAGATACGGCCAGCATCGCATTGACATTCGCCGTCAGTGTGAGCCGTCCCTCACCATGTTTGTAGGGAAGGCCGCTGGTGATGGCCGGCATCGGCATCGTGACGTCTTCTGTCGTCTTAATCAGCAACGGTGTCTTGATGGAGGTGGCCTTCATCGCCACGCGCTGCGGATAGTCTGTTTCCTCCCCTTCCGCGCCGCCAAGTTCCAATGTGCCGCCCACTTGCGCAATGGTGCTGACGGTCCCAAGCGTTCCCGGTTGCGCCACGGCGAGCGTGCCGTTCGAGATCGTCAAATCGGCAAACGAATTGACCCCATTGGTCAAAGCCAGACGTCCGGCACCCACTTTTGTGAGTCCATTGGCCCGCACATGGCCGCCCAATGTGAGCGCAGCTCCCGCCGCCACCTCGACCGGGAGCACGTCCGAGAAGGACAAATCGCTCGCCACGACATTTTCGCCCGCCGTCGCCTTGACACGCGACGCGTCCAGTGCGCTCACCACCAATGGCGCACCCGTGACAACGTAGCCCTGCGCGGCGGCGAACGTGAGGCCGGCCACCGGGGACGTTTGCGCGACGGACACCTCGGAGGGCACTGTTTCAGACGCAAAACAGGCGATGCCCAGCGCAGTCGGCACAGCCCCACCCTCCCAATTGGAACCCGTGCCCCAATTGGCGCCCGGCCCCTGCCAGTTCACCGCATTCGGCACCGTCGCGGAGGAGGCGACCTCCAGCGTGAGGTAGGTCTTGTTCGCGCCCGCATCATAAACGGGCTTGAGCGTGTACAGGCGTCCCGCAGCCGACGCGTCACCAGATACCCGAATGCGCGCCCACGCAGCCGTCAGTTCGTCCGCGCGATCACCGGTCAGCTCAATGAGATTGTGGATGCTACCAATTTCCGACGCTCCCGTCACCACCACAGCGGCGTCATTCACCGTCAATGTTCCGGTGACGCGAAGGACATCAGTGGCATCCAGCGCCAGATTGCCGGTCGAAACCGCATCGCCCAGCACCAGGTCGCGCACCGTCAGCGACGTCTGCGCGCCAACGAGCGACAGCGTCGCGTTGTTCGTCACGACGATTGACGAGTCCTGAACGGCCTGAACCCCATTGGTATTGGGTGCGAACAGAACCGTGCCGCCCGCCACCGCCAGGCGCGAAACCGTGCTGTTGGTGGGCGAGAGCGTCTTCACGCCCGAACCGGCAAGCGTCAGCAGACCCGTTCCTTCGGCACCGGGCTTGTCGGCGAAGCTCTGGGAAATCGGGCAAGCATAGTCGGCCTTCACCGTAAGGCCCTTCGCGCCGAGTTCGGCGGTGTCGAAGTCCAGGATCAGGTCATAGACGGCCGAAGGCGTGATGATGGTTCCGCCGTCAGCGGAGAAGGTGGCGATTCCGCTGCCGCCGCGGCAACGGGCGCCGGCCCATCCAAAGAGGCGCGTGAGGTGGGCCTCGCCGCCGTCGAGGATCACATGCCCGCTGCGATTGACGGCATCGGCCACCTTTACGCCGGTGTCCGTTCGGTCATAGCACGTGGTGGTGAACGTGCCACCGGTCATGCGCAGCGTACCGCCATGCGGCTCGTTCGCATTGTTGCCCTGCCCAAGGAAGATGTACATGCACGTGACCTCGCCGCCCGAGATGTTCAGCTCGCCGCCCATGGTATGGCCAATGCCAAGGCTCTCCTTGACGACCAGTTCACCGCCCGACACATTCACGGTGCCATAGGAATTTTCCATTCTAGTCGTCATTGAGGACGGCACATACATGCTATGCGCCGACGACACCTTGCCACCAAGAATGTTGAAGATGGCGCACCCACAGCCGCTCGAAATCTGGTTGGTTGCCGTTATCGTACCCGAAACGACGTTCACTATGCCCGTGGAAGTATACCAGTTCGCGATTTTGAAGTTGCCCGCCATCACGTCGCCGCCCATCACATCCAATGTGGCGCCACCACTTTCGTAGCCCGTGTACAGCTGCCCAGGGGCGCAGCATACCGTCCCCTGCGGCACGGTCAACCGAGCGCCAAGTCCGCCCGAGTGGCCCAGATACATGGCCTGGTTCGTCCAAGCGCCGCCTTCGGGAATGGCAAGTTCGCCGCGCGCAAGCCGGAAGTCCGCCACCCGCAGCGTGGCCGCGGGATCAATAGCGAGGTTCACGTCGGGCCCATTGGCGCCGATCACAAGCGAGTCGAGGTCCGCCGTGCCGCCCGCCGCCACCTCAAGCGTGGACTTGCCGTCGCCGGAAAGGCAGATCTTTCCTTCAACGCGGCCGCCCTGCGCAACCGCGACGGTGCCCGTCGACTGCGTACCGCCGATCGTGGCCAGCTCCTTGAAGGCGATGATGCCGTTTCCGAAGGCATTCAGGAAAAGCGGGCCCGACGTCTTCTGCGAGAGCGTGTTGTCGAAGGTGAGCCGCCCACCCGCGCCGACATTGAAGAAATAGCGGTTGTCGCCATCGTAGAGCTTGTCGTTGATGTAGTATGTGCCGGGAGCCGTCACGAGACAACCGACGGTGACCGCGCCCCCAATCCTCAGAGAAGCGTTGTTCGTGACGTCGATGATGGTGTCGCCGCTGTTGCCGTCGGAGTAATGTACGTTCATCGGCATGGCAACCGTACCAAAGATTTCGTGCTCGCCCCCCAGAAAGGCGAGACGGGCCGAATAACCATCAAGGAGGTTCTTCGACAATTGCCAGGATGGCATGCGCGTACGCGTACCTGGATGAAACGCCACCGTCACATCCGCCGCCAGGGAAATGTTCGCCAATATGAAGTAAGGCGTCAGGTAGGGCGTCCCCTCCGGATCGTAGAAATTGTAGAAGCCATCGAAGAAATCCACACGGAAGCAATCTCGGTCCGAAGGCTTCGACACCGACTCGCGCCAGAAGCCGTTGCTGATGACGCAGATCGCATGTTTGTTGCGAACAGCAGCTGGATCGCTGTAGGTCTGGAAATTTAGGAAATGGTTGTTGCTGCGACGGAATCCGAAGGGTTCGTCACCATAATTGGCCTCCGCACAGGACGGCAGGCGCAACACCGTGTTGGAGCCATTCAGCGTCAGCGAAGACCCAGAGGAGCCCGTGACGTTGAATCTGAGCGATGCCCGTGTGTCATACACGCCATCCGGGAAGCTGATGACGGGATTGTCGCTACCGGTGACGCTCAGCATCGCCAAGCTAAGCGCATCCGGCACGGCAGCCGTATTCCAGTGATTGGGATCATCGAAGCTGCCCGAATAGCCCGTGCCGTCAGACTTCCAGGTATGGGTAGTCAACGTAGGCGCGCCTGCAACCGTCAACGCAGACAGAAAGAGTCCACAAGCCATTCCCCAAACCCGCAGACTTGAATTTGTCGTTCTCATAATGACTACCTTTCGCATCTCTGGAACTACGCCCCTTTTCTGGCACGCCTCCAATAAGTCGTAGTTTAGCAGATTCTTGTGTCCCTGTCCATTGCCAAAACACCGCCCATCATTCCCGCATAAACCACCTAAAGCACGAATGCGACTTATTCATCCCCATCTCACCCGCCACACTTGCCGCAGAGGCGAATACCGTGAGACAGGGTGCCGACGGCTCTAAGCAAAAGAAAAAACACCTATGCCGGATCGCATTCTTGCCATGAAGCCAGAATGTTGTTCCACTGGACTGTGAGCGTATATGACAGCATCAGAAAGCCAGGAGGCGCACAGATTCAGGCGGGATTGTCTGCGTAAGCGTTCCTTTCGAGAAATCCCACGTTTCCCCGGCGACAAGATCTTTGGGCTGGCCCTTGCCTGTGAACGTGACCGTGAGCGGCTTGTCCGTGGGGTTGAAGATCGTGGCGTACTTCTCGCCATACTGTTCGGAGACGATCCGGGCATCCGAACAGGTCACCAGCGTATTGACCGGTCGCCACCCAGCTTCGGAAATGAGCTTGGCCAGCGGCACAAACTTCTTGAACAGGGGACGGACGGGATTGTAGTATTCCGGATGGTCGAAATAGTGCGCCCCCTGGCGAGAGGTTGCCGACTGGCTGAAGAAGCCCGGGAACATGCCGAAGGCGAGAGCACGATGCATGAACTTCTCGGTTTCCGCATAACCGAACTGCGAGAAGTCCGTGTTCATGAGGAAACAATAGGGCTTGCCGCCGCAAAGCGCACGCCGATACAGCAGCGACTCGGGCGTATCCGGCGTCCACTGACCCTTGCGTTTCCAGTTCGTCTCCGTGCCCGTCACATCGATGTAGGGGATCTGCCAGCACCAGCGGCTCGGTACGCCATTCGCCATCATGAGGCGTCCCTTGGCATGCACCTTCTTCGCCTGGGCACGCACATACTCAAATCCGATCATGCCCTTGTAGACGGCCGGCCGTTTCGAGGCGCTCGCCCAGGTGAGCGGCGTCTCCATATACTGAAAATGCGTACGGTCATAGTCGAAGTCGTCCGTGACGTACATTTCGGCGGAATCCACATACTCGCCATCGAGGCCCTCGGGGAAGGCACCCTGGAAACGCGCGGAGAACTTGGGCTCGCCGTTCTTCACCTCAAAGTCACCACCCGGAATGCCTGGCGCCGAATTGGCGTTCCAGACAATTCCGTTGCACCAAGGCGTATCCATGATGCGGCCATAGGGCATACCATATTCGTCTTTCATGGCGCTGGCCATCCAGCCCTTGGCCATCGGTTCGCCTTTCTGCACTCGGCGTCTCGCCTCGGCCAGACATTCCGCCATCGTGGCGGCATTGCGTCCATCCTTGCCGCCAATGGGCATCCACCAGGTAGTGGGCTCCGTGTAACGGAAGGTGTAGTAACCGTGCGCATCATCCCATGCCGTCTCGTTGTCGCCCTCTTTGAAGGCGAATCCAAAATCCTCTGGATTCGGCACCGTACTGATCTTGCGGAACGCCATCCACACGCCCTGCTTGGGGGCTCGCACCTTGAAGACATCGGGATGAAGTTCCATATATTTCGCCCAAGCACCACGCAACCCCTTCGCCGCGTCGAATCCATGCTCCTCAAAGGCGAAATGAGCCGTTGGCTTCTCACGCGTGACAGCTACATCAAAGGCAATGTAGATGCGCCGCAGCATAGGATTGACGCCCGTACGGAAAACGGCAGGAGCCTCCGGGTCCAGGCTCAGCGCCACGCCTTTTCCCGCAGCGGCCGCCGCTCCGACAGGCCATTTGGACATGAGGCCCATACCGCAACGCACCGATTCGCCGGAAATGCGCTCACCGCCTTCCGCGTTCAGCACCTCCCGGTGATCAAAACGAGGAAACCAGCTGATCTCCCCCTCGCCTAGCGGAGCCGCATAGATGAAGGTGAGCGCGCGGTCAGCTTCCGTGGTACCCGTCAGCGTAACGTCATAGTGCGTTGCCCCAGCCCGCGCCGTCTTCTCGACCTTAAGCCGCACGCCCTTTGCCGCAGCGCCATCCGCCAGCAAGGCAAAGCCGCCACCTTGAGCGGCGCGAACCAGGAAGCAATCTTGCGCTGGCAGAGTTCCCTGACGTCGCACGGCCACACAATCCAGACGCTCAGACTCGCCTGCCGCAAAAACCGATACGGCAGGTCTACGGAATCGAAAACGACCTGTTCCATTCCGAACCATCAGGTAGACGGCCGCATGCTTGACGGGACGCGTAGGCTGGACCAGCACACAATCCTTCCGCCAACCAGCGTCCGCGCGCGCCGGAAAGAACGCCTTCTGCCCCCAGAGCGCCGACCCATCCTTGTAAATGACGTCCACATAGATCAGCGCATCTCCACCGTCAAAGGACTCGGCAAACCCTTCGGCCCCAATCGCAAAAGCATCCATCTCGCGGCCGGCGGCAGGCTTATAGGTCCACGAAGCGCCGGAACGGTGCTTAGCCGCACCCGTACGGTCGACGACAATCTCCGTTCCATCATCCGAAAGGCTGTACCCCCCTTCCGAGGCACGCCACTCCTTAAGCGGAATCGGAGAAGCCTCGACAGCGGACGACATAAGGGCAGCCAGCACGTCCGTATCCTCCCACGCCACACACGCATAGCCCGAGGGCGGTACGGGGATCATCGTCAGCCCCGCAGCATAGTCCCGCTTTCCCAATGACGTGCCATAGACGTCAAAAAGCTCAACTGTCGCCTTTTGCGGAAGGGAAACTGCCATCCCCGTTTTCTGGGCGGCGTTAACGAGATAGACGGTCTTGTCGGGTTCGCCCACATCGACGAGCAGACCGTCCATGTATGCGGCAAACAAACGCTCGGCAACATTCTCCGCCTCGATGAGCGGATAGTTGAGCTCTGGATGATGCGGGCGAAACTTCCCCTTCTGCAGGAGATCACGGTGCTTCTCCGTGAAGTCCAGCCAATGCCGGATGACGCCCTCATGCGGCTTGGGCAAACGCTGCAGCACCATCGAATACTGAATCACGCCGAAGAGCGCGCTGAGAATGGGGCGGGCGGCTCCTTCTGGCGTTTCATCGGGACTCCACACCAGCATGTCGGCATGCACGGCCGTCTCGCCCGAGGTAAGGCGCAGATTCGCGATGCGTACGCGGTTGGCCTGTGGGTCGGCGGGACAGTCCGCGGCCCGAATCATGTTTCCGTATTGGCGGATGGCCGGTCCCATGTAATGCTGACGGAACTCCACAAGCACATCGGGATTGATGGCCTTCAGACGCGTGAGGATGTCCTTCATGAGGCGGTCCACGGCCTCCGGCAGCGACTTGTAGTCACGGCCCGCATATTTTTCCTTGACCGCCGGGTCGACAGGCGGCAGGACGAACTGGTCGATGAAGTCCAGCTTCAGCCCATCAAAGCCCCAATCGCGCACGGCCCGTTCATACGTCTGGATCAGATACTCGCGCACGTCGGGGAAACGCGGGTCCAGGACGCCGACATGCGCCGAGACATGGACCTTGAGGAACTTATCCTTGAAGCGACTCCAGGCCTGAGACTCGTCGCCAACATATGGCACGGAGAGCCAAAGCATGTACTTGAGTCCGGCCTTGTGGATGGCGTCGACATGCGCCTTCATGTTGGGGAAGCGGGAAGCCACCGGCATCCAGTCGCCCGTGGCGCTGTAGAAGGTGCGACTCTCGACCTTCTGCCACCCATCGTCCAGGATCATCGCCTTCATGCCCAGCTTGGCGGCAAGAGGCGCTTCGCGTTCCAGCTCGTCCGCATGGACATCCTGCCAATACGCATACCACGTGGAATAAAGCGGATCGCGGGCAATCTCCGGCACGGCAGCCGGCTTGAGACCGGCCGTCTCACCGATCCAGTCGGAGGCGGCGCGTGCGGCATCCCCCCAGAAGGCGTCACGGGTATCGACGAGAATCTTGACCGTGTACGACGTGCGCGGCGATGCATTCTCGGTGAAGAACTTGAACTTGCCCTCCAGGCGGCAGGTACGTTCATCGGCCACCAGACCAAACAGCACCTTCTCAAAGGCCTCGGACGAGGCCATGGCGAGGCGCGCGCGGTCGTTTTCGTTCATCGCCACAGCCAAGGGCGTCTCGTAGGCCAACTGGGAGTTGTAGCGCGTGCGCCCCCAGGCCTTCGGCCAGAGACGAGCGGCGTCCGTATTGAACGGCGTCGTCCAGACGTGCGTGACATCCGCGCCAGACGTGGCAAAATCCGCCTCAATAACCGGCGGACGAGCCTCAACTGGTGATGTGAGTGTGATGGTGACAACGCTGCGCGCCCCCTTTTCAGTGCCAGGCACCGATGCGGAGGACTCTGCAGTGACATGAAACTTCCAATCCCGCGCATCGGAACAGGCAATGGTCATAGGCCCAACTGCGGCCGTTTCCACCTGATTGGAATAGCTACCCGCGAAGAGGCTCCCCGCAGCCAAGGCGAACAACGTCGCCAACAAGATCTTGGTCTTCATAAGGTCGACATTATACCACAAACGGCCAGTCAGGTAAAAAGGAAAGGCGCGCGTCCATTCAGACGCGCGCCCCCTTCTTGGATCGCTAGACTTGATTAGGCCTTGACGATCTTGCCGGCCTTGATGCAACGGGCGCAAACGCAAACGCGCTTGACATTACCCTTGCCATCCGTCGTGCGGACGTTCTGCAGGTTCGGCAGGAAGCGGCGCTTAGAGATGCCGGTCGTGTGCAAACCGATGCCACCCTTGTACTTGGGCGAACCCTTGCGGATGATCGACTTGCCGGCGGACGGACCCTTGCCGCAGATTTCACAAACTCTGGACATGATGTATATCCTTTCTTGCAATCGTTGCTGTTACTTGTCCTCGCCGGGCTGCCACTCGACGGAGAGCGCGTCAAACGCGGCGCCGAGCGAACCGAGCTGCTCAGAACCCTGCGTGGTCGTGCTGGCGGGCGCGGTCTCGGTCTCAACGGACTCGGCCTCAAGCGCCTTGATCTCATCCTCGGTCATGTTGACCGCACGGATCGAGAGACCAATGCGACGTTCGCCGCGGTCAACCTTGACCACACGGGCCTCGACCTCGTCGCCCTCCTTGAGGACGTCACGCACCTTTTCGATGCGCTGGTCGGAGATCTGCGAGATGTGCACCAGACCATCGACACCATCCTCGAGCTCGATGAACGCGCCGAAGGAGGCGATCTTGGAGACCTTGCCCTTGACGAGGGAGCCGACCTGGTACTTGGAGACGATCTCGGTCCACGGATCCGTCTGAGCCTGCTTGAGGCCGAGGGAGATGCGGCGCTGCTTGGCGTCGACGTCGAGCACGATCGTCTCGACCTTCTGGCCCTTCTTGAGGCACTCCTCGGGGCGCGTGATCTTGCGCGTCCAAGACATGTCGGAGATGTGGATCATGCCGTCGATGCTGTCCTCGAGCTGGACGAACGCACCGTAAGCCGTGAAGTTGCGCACCGTGCCGGTCTGGCGGCTGCCCACCGGGTAGCGGTCCTGCGCCGTATCCCACGGATTCTCCATGGTCTGGCGGATGCCGAGGGCGATCTTCTGCGTCTCGGGATCGACGGACAGCACCTGCACCTGCACCTCATCGCCCTGCTTGAGCATTTCCTCAGGCTTGCTGATGCGCTTGGTCCAGCTGAACTCGGAGATGTGCACGAGGCCTTCGATGCCAGGGGCGATCTCGACGAACGCGCCGGACGGGGCGAGATTGACGACCTTGCCGGTGACGCGGGCGTCGACCGGGAACTGCTCGGCAATCGTGTCCCAGGGGTTGGGCATCGTCTGCTTGAGGCCGAGGGAGATGCGCTCCTTCTCGCGATCGACGTCGAGAACCTTGACGTTGATCTTGTCGCCAACCTTGAGCAGCTCGCTCGGGTGCTTGATGCGGCCCCAGCTCATGTCGGTGATGTGAAGCAGGCCGTCGATGCCGTCGAGGTCGATGAACGCGCCGAAGTCGGTGATGTTCTTGACCGTGCCCTCGCGGACCTCGTCCTTCTGCAGCGAGGCGAGCAGCGCTTCCTTCTTCTCGTCATTGGCGGCCTGGATGAGCTCGCGGCGGCTGACGATGATGTTCTTGCGCTCGTTGGAGATCTTGATGACCTTGAAGTCATAGGTCTGGCCAATGTAGGGCGTGAGGTCGCGATCGCGGTCGCGGCCAACGGAGACGTCGACCTGGCTGCCGGGCAGGAAGGCCTCGACGCCGTCGATGTCCACGATCAGGCCGCCATTGACCTTCGTGCGGATCGTGCCGGTGACGACACAGCCTTCGGTATAGCGCTCGAGCACCTGCTGCCAGCGGATCTGCTCGTCAGCGGCGCGCTTGGAAAGACGGACCATGCCGGTCTTGTCGTCCTCGAGGTCAATGAGCTTGACCTGGAACGTGAGGCCGGGCTTGACTTCCGCATCGCCGAACTCGGCGAGATCGACAGTGCCTTCGGACTTGTAGCCGATGTCCACGAAGACATCACTGCCCTTGACTGCGGAAACGGTTCCCTCGATGATGGAACCAGACTTGAACTCCTTGACCGCGGCCTGACCAGCGAGGAAATCGCCAAAGAAAGCAGACTTCGCCGTAGGAGCGGTAGGTTTGCGAATAGCCATTGTGTGTAACTATTTTTAGGTTTGTTAATGATCACGGTTTTCAGCCGCGCCCTTCCCGTCTTTGGGACAAAGGAGTTGGAATTATAACAAATCCGACCCTTCTGCGCAAGGGGCAAATGCAAAAACAAAGGTCTTCAGCGGTCAAATTTTCGTTTCAGTTCGGCAAAGGAACTGAAGATCATGACAGGCTTGCCCCGAGGGCTGAAATAAGGACTGCGGCAGGCGCCCAACTCGGTCACAAGCTTGACGGCCCCCTCTGGCGTGAGCCTGTCCTGAGACCCGGCAAAGGAACGCGCCACCGATTGGGCCACCAGCTCATCGCGCCAGCGCACCCCGCCGCGACGCGCCCCGGTCTCCGCCAGATCGTGCGCAATCGTCGCCAATAACCCCGTGGCGGCGGTTCCTCCCGCCACCTGCGGCACGGCGTCTATCTTCCAGGTGTCCCGCCCGAATTCCTCGATCTGGAACCCCTGCGCCTCAAGCACATCCAGGAAGCTTCTGAGACGATTGGACTCGCCGGGGCTCAATTGCACCGTTTCGGGGATGAGCAACGGCTGCGACACGACCTGTTGCCTATCAAGAAGCCGCTCAAACACAATCCGTTCACATGCCGCCCGCGGATTGAGCGTCACGATGCCCGCATCCGTCTCGATGAGCACATACCCAGCCTCGGAGAGCGCCAGGAAGCGAAAATACTTCCAGGGTGCCGCATGTGCCTGGGGCGGCGCAACGTCAACCTCGGGAAAATCCAGATGCTCCGCGGGATCGTCCTGCCGCGCGGGAGCGTCTTCGCGGCGAACAGGAGAATCGGCCACCTTTTGCGGGCGACTCGTCGGCAAAGGCAATTGGAACGGTACAGGGCTAGGCGGTGCTGCGACAGGCGACTCCGCTCGGGTCGGTTCAGTCGATTGGGTCTGCACAGGAAGTTCAGTCTGCCCACCACCGGCAAAAGCCCCAGTGATGGCGGAAATCACGGCCTCACGCACATCTGCAGGCCGCCGAAAACGCACTTCCCGCTTGGCAGGATGCACATTCACGTCGACTTGCGCAGGGTCGAGCTCGATGAAAAGCACCACGGCCGCACGATTCTCGCCGTTGCGGCGTGGATAGGCCTCACGCAGCGCATAGCCAATCGTGGCCGCCGTGGCCGGTCGCCCGTTCGTGAAGATGAACTGCTCGCGGCGCATTTCCTGGTGGACGTCCGGACGTTCCACGAAGCCATGCACGCGAATTCCCGCCGTAGTGGCGTCCACCGGCACCATGGACTCCGCAAATTCGGCACCGAACAGATCGCGCACACGTTCGGCCACGGTTGCGCCAGGCGCAAAGCGATAGATCTCACGTCCATCGATCGCCAACGCAAAGCCAAGATCCGGGTGCGCCAGGGCATGCACGGTGAACACATTCTTGATGTGCCCCTCCTCAGTCGCATAGGCCCGCAGGAACTTGCGGCGTGCGGGGACGTTGCAGAAGAGGTCCCGCACCTCCACCGTTGTGCCGGGCGGTGCGCCGCAGGTCTTCACCTCCGCCAGCGTGCCGGCGTTGACGGTAAGCTGTGTCCCCTCCTCCGAATCGGCTCGGCGCGTGACGAGCGTAAAGCGCGACACGCTGGCGATCGAGGGGATGGCCTCGCCGCGAAACCCCAAAGTGGCGATCTTCTCGATGTCATCCACATCACGGATCTTGGATGTGGCCTGTCGCTCCAGCGAAAGCAGCGCATCCTCTCGGCTCATGCCGCATCCGTTGTCACGCACCGACACAAGCTTCCGTCCGCCAGCCGTGACGTTGACCTCGATGCGCGTCGCCCCCGCGTCAATCGCGTTCTCAAGCAGTTCCTTCAGCGCGGAGGCGGGACGTTCAACCACCTCGCCTGCGGCGATTTTGTTCGCCACATGCAGCGGCAACAGCCTGATATGGGTGTCGGAGGCCAAGAGAACGCCGTCATCTTTCCAGCGTCAGATTGCGTCTGACATAGGTTGGGATATCCAGATCCTCATCATGCCAATAGGTCTTCTCGGACCCGCCGAAGCGATCGCCGCCCGCAAGCGCGCGCTCGGCCGCCGAAAGCGTACGCCGACGTACGGTCATGCCGCCGCCGGTGCGCGCCACCCCTGCCGTCGCGCTCTCCTCAAAGAGCAGCACCACCACCGATAGGCGCCCCGAGAACTCGACTTCGTCATTGACCGTGCCGAGCTCCAGTGCCGCCTCAGGGGCGAAAGACCCCTGGATGCCCTTCACCAACGACCCCACCTCGGAAAGGCGCAGATCATCGCCGGCCAGAACGCCCAGCAAAACCTTGCGAATGGGGCGTGCGGATCCCTCCGCAGCCAGCAACGCACTTCGGCGCAACTGATCAAGCGCCTGTGCCACACGATTCTCGCCTGTGGCCGTAACGGCCGTAAAGCGGACAATTCCGCAGTCCGAAAGGACACTCCGCAGGCGCTCGGCATCCAGGCTGATGTAGCCCGGCTTCTCCAGCAGACGCCACAGCAGCGTAATTCCCGAGGCGACTGTGTCGGTGGCCCGAGCCAGCGCCTCACCCATGTTGTCGGAGCCCGAATCCGCCACCAGACGGTCCAGCGGCAACACCGCCAGGGCCGTTGCATGCGACGTGATGGGGCCGAGTGCCGCCTGGGCCTCTCGCCGACGCTCTTCCCCCTCAAAGGCGAAGGGCGTGGTCACAAAGACCAAAGACACGATGCCCAATGCGTTGAGATGTTTGAGCAGTTCCCCCACTGCGCCATTGGCGGTGCCGCCACCAAGCGAGGCGACCACCACAGCCGTACGGACCCCCGTCAGCTTGGCGTCCAGAAACGTTGGGTCGTCCAGGAACGCCGCGCGCACGGCGCCCGCCTGACCACCAGAGCCCCGCCCCGCCAGACGATTGCCCCCCAGCAAGGCGAAATCCACATCCCCCTCGGAGCCCACTGAGGCGTCCGTGTCCACCGCCAATGCGCGCAAACTGCCGCCATAGGCACGCCAGACCCCCCGCACCGTGCGCACGCCCGCGCCGCCAACGCCGATGAGAAGAAGTGAAGAAACAGGAGAAGCCATCATTTGAAGAGCCCTCCGAAGATGTTTTTGAAGGGATTGAAGCTAGACTGAGGGTCCTGATTGCGGAACGCCGTCAGAAGCAGCCCCGCAACGGTCGCATACGTGGCCGGGGCCGGTCCGTTCTCGAGCGGAACGATGTCTGACGTGAACGAGCCCACCCGCGCACGCCGACCAAAAACATGGTCCGCCAACGCCGTGACGCCAGGCAAGGCGGCTCCGCCGCCCGTCAGCACCACACCGGCGTTGAAGTGATGCGCAAGATTCTGATGGTCGAGGTCATCGAGAATCACCGCGAAGAGTTCCTGCATGCGCGCATTGACAACGGTCTCCAGCGCGCGACGCGACACGGTGATGGGGTCAAAGCCCGGCGTTGTCGAGGCCACCGCCAGCCGCGCGGGCCCGTCACCCGCACCCACCAGCGCCGCCGCGCTCTTCTTGAGCTCCTCGGCCTGCGCCTGCGTGAGCGAAAACGCCGCGCGCACATCGTTCGTCACATGATCGCCCCCGACGCCGACTACGCCCGCGTGCATGAGCCGTCCGTCCTCATGCAGCGAATAGGAGGTCGAGCCGCCCCCCAGATCGATTGCCAGCACACCGGCCTGGCGGTCCATTGCTCCCAACACCGCATGCGCTGCGCACGAACCCGCGAAATAGGCGTCCGTGATCTCCAGTTTGGCATGCCGCGCCGCGGTGCGCGCGTCCGAGACCCGTCGCGCGTCGCCATGGATGCACAGGGAACGGCGCGTCAGCAGCTGCCCCGCCATCCCCTTCGGCGAGGGCGTGTCCACGTCATCGAGGCCATAGCCGATCTCAGCTTCATCCAGCAGGGTGCGCTCTTCGGGATCAAGCCCCGTCTCCAGTGAGCGGTTGTAGATTTCGCGCATGTCCTCGTCGTCAACCGTCTTGCCCGTGATCTGCCATTGCGTGACGAGCCGCTTGATGCGCACATTGGGGCCGGAGACGGCCAGACAGGACTGTCCGATGGAATAGCCGAAGTCGCGTTCGACGCTCTTCAGCACGGAGTCAATCGAATGGGCCGCCTGGCCGATGTCTATGATCTGGCTCTTGCGCACGCCCGTGGAGGGAATGGAGCTCAGCGCAACGATGCGCACGCCGTTAGCCCCTTCCGGCTCGCCGATGGCGAGCGTCGTGTGGGTGGTGCCTATCTCAAGCGCGGCAATGGGGTCTCTTGAACTCATACGTAGGCGAGGTCCTTTGCGTGATAACGTGTCAACGATCGTTTTGGGCGGCGTAGACGCGGCCAGGGGTACCATAGTCGGTGGCGATCCATGTCGTCGTCGGCGACACAAGCCCCGTCGCCAACGCCTGCGTGAGACGCTTGAGCTGCCGCCGCAGAGATTCCCGCGAGACATGCGAGTCTTCGTCCATGTGGTCCCACGCCACCTTGGCGCGCGAATAGTTCCCGAGCGTCACGAGCACATAGTCCTTGAAGGCGGCATTGGCCTCCTGCACATTCAGCGAGAGGAACTCAGGCTGCGCGGCAACTTCCAGCAGACGCAGAGCGGCTGCACTGCGTCCCGTCAACCGTTCGCCCGGCGCCGCCTTCATGTCGTCTGCGGCACGCACCACGGGGAATGCGGCCGCACTGCGCGCAAAGCGGAAGATCATCCCTTCCGCGTCGACCATCAGCCCAGACGGGGAATTCTTGGCGGCGCCCACCACACGGGCGATGGGCTCGCGCTCCTTCACCTCTATGGTCACGCGATTGGGCAACCGGCGCTCGATGGCGATGTCCCGGATGTTGGGGACGCGCGAAAGCAGCTTGTCGCGCAGTGCCGCAAAGTCGATCTCCGCCAGATTGGCGCCATTCGTGAGGCCGAAATGCAGTGTCACCACATCGGGCTGCACCATCTTCCCCGGCGTCACAACCACGACATCCAGATCAGGATCCACCACGCGGCACTGTTCGTTGCATATCGTCTGCAGCGCTGTGCCGCATTCAATCAGACCCCATAACGCCACAATCACCGTAAACAATACACCGCCGGCCAGCAACGCCCACACCAGGATGCGACTGCGCGACTTCCCGTCGATGGGCTTCAAACGTGCATGGTGCGTGCGCTTAGTCATGCGTCGCCGCCCCCAGGACGCGATCACAGAGAGCCGCAAAGGAGATGCCCGTCTCGGCGGCGGCCTTGGGCACCAGCGAATGGCCGGTCATCCCGGGCGACGTATTGAGCTCCAGTACGTACATGTCCCCTTCCGGCGTTACGCGGAAGTCCACCCGCGTCACGCCGCGGCAACCGCAAGCATCAAAAGCCTTCTTCGCCAAGCGCTTCATCTCCGGCACGAAGTCATCATGCGGGAACGGATAGCGCGTTTCGTTGGAGTTGTACTTCTCCTCGTAGCCATACCAGCCATTGGGCGCACAGATCTCCACCACCGGCAACACCTCGCCCGTCAGCACGCCGACCGTGGTCTCGCGACCGGGAATGTACTTCTCGACAAGCGCGACCGGCGTCTCGGGAAGCCCCTCACGCTGCCGATAGCCCAGATCCGTATCCAACGCCAACTTCAGCGCGGCTGGCCATTCCGCCGCCGTGCGCACGCACGAGATGCCCACCGACGATCCGTCCAGAGGGGGCTTCACCACACAGGGAAGATCAAGCGGACAAGCCGCCGAATAGTCCGAGACCGTGGCCCAAGGCGCCGTGGGCACCCCTGCCGCATCCAACACTTTCTTGGTGGCGATCTTATCCATCGTGAGACGGCTGGCCACCGCACCAGGTCCCGTATACGGAATCCCGCGCGCATCCAAGGCAGACTGCACCCCGCCATTCTCGCCCCAGCCACCGTGGAGCGCCACATAGCAGGCATCCACATCCGCCGGAAGCGCCGCCAGATCATCCGCATCCAGCACAACCGACACCACCTCATACTTGACCAGCGACGCGAGCGCCTCGGCCACATTGCGGCCACTCACCAGCGACACCTCGCGTTCATTTGACGTTCCGCCCATCAGAACGGCAATCTTCTTGAAATCATTCATGCCATAATTGTAGCATATTCCACGCGCGCGCGTAAGGGCAAAGACAAAAAAAGAACAGCAAACCCCAGACAGGACTCGCCGTTGACTTCAAAAAGATGGTCGGAGCGGAGGGATTTGAACCCTCGGCCTTTTGGTCCCGAACCAAACGCGCTACCAGACTGCGCTACGCTCCGAAGTGAAAACGGCGAATAGTATACCGCATTTCCGCAGTTGAGTCAACGGAGAAATCCGCTTTTCTGCTTTCAGCGACAGCTCGACGCCAACGGCAGCAGACGGAGCTCATCTGGCCCAAGCGTCAATGACAGGCGCTCATCCCCCCACAACACCACCACGGCCTGGCGCTGGCCAGTGGCGTTGGCAAGAACCGCCGCCTGCCGCCCATCCCGTGCGACATACGCCGCCACTTGAACGGCGGGCCACTCGCGCATCATGCGCCCCGAACGCAATGTCATGTCATAGCGGGCCTTGGCACAAAGCAGACGCGGCGGCTTGATGGCACGACCAAAGGCCAGAAAGTCACACCCTTCGCCATGGTACAACGCGATCCAGCGCCGCATGAACTCCTCGTAGGGGCCACCGCCTTCAGACATCACCTCAGCCCCCGCCAAATCCTCCAAACGCAGATCATCCACCCAGGCACGCGCATCCCCCGTGAGATTGAGCATGATGCGCAGGTGGTGAGCCCCTTCAGGAATCGTAAACTCAGCCGAAACGCGCTGCCAACCAGCCTCTGGCTTCGGGAAAGGCAGGCGCCCGCCTCCCTTGCCATCCAGGAAACAGTACCCGACACCATCCGCCTGCGAGAGATGGTCCGACTTGAGCCAGGCCGAAAGCCGGAATTTGCGTCCTGGCACAGTGAAGGGCTTCACCTGCACATCCACATTCTGGGCCACCTGCACGGCGTTCTCCCCTGGCCTGACTTCCAGGCGGATGGCACGCGCGCCCGTCTTCCGCTCCGTGTCGTCAACGGCATAGTGCCCCTTCCAGGCCTTGCCGTTATAGCCATCTACCTGCGACCAGCCAGCGAATCGGCGGTCGGTCGCCAGGCGTTCAAAGCCCCCATTCTCCAGCGCCGGCTCAGGTGGCGCGCCATCCCGACGCGAAGGCGTCAGAAAGGGAATCTGCCCGTCCACTGCGCAGTGCGCCTGCCAAAACCTGTTCCCGCGCCGCGGATTGGACTGGAAACAGGGCACATAATCATGATAGACATAGTTGAAGACCGAAGCCCACTCGTCCGCCGAGCTCTCGCAATCCCGATAGTCCTGGATTCCGATCAGATCGTTGAAGAGTTCGTCCGGCTCCTCATAGCAGACCACAGTATCCGACAGATGGCGCTTCATCATCGTGCGCAACGACACCAACTGCTCGCGGAAGACCCGCGACTTCCAGACCCCCTCGTTCGGCGTGTGCGGATGTTGCCGATTCCAGCAGGGTGGAAAGGCGCCGCCCACCACCTGATCCACCTGCATCATCTCACACCCCATCTTCGCCAGGGGTTCACAGACGGCATGACTGAACCAGTCGATTGTCCAGGGATCTCCCCCACAGAGACAGGCCAGCGCGCCCCCCTTCAGCCACCCGGGCACGCGTTCGCGCAGTTTGCCGTCCCGATTCTGTACGGCATGCGCCGCCGCCACCTGCATGAAATTGTCGCGATCATCCCAGGCAAAGGTACCATCTGCGCTTTTGTCGTAGCCCAACGTCCAATGGTATCCGCTGGGCCACGGGAATGCATGTGCGTCCAGCTCACGGCATTCGGCCACCAGGCGCGTGAATGCCGCATCGCCGCAGATGACGGGATAATAATCGGGGCCCACCCAATTGCCGCGCTTCTCCCACCCCCAATACGCCATCACCAGCGGTGCCAGAGGATAAGTTCCCCGCCAATGGTCACGTACCCAACGAAGAATGTCCTCTGACCGTTCGAGCCATTCACGCGTAAACCGCACCATTACGGGTGCATCCTTCATCCAGGCAGGCAGATCCGTCCGATCCAGAAGCTTTGTCGTGCACCAAGCCTGACGCTCTGCCCAGGCCCGATAGCGATCGGCCGCATCGTGCCAGGAACAGGGATTGCCGGGTGTACCCTCAAAGCCGCCCGTCACCACCTCATAGGCCTGGGTGGAGACGCCTTCGTCAAAGCAGATGCGCTCATGCAGGAAAAGAATACCGTCGCCTGCTCGGGTCTGTTGCGCCCCAAGCATCTTGGCGTGTCCGGCACTGTCTTCCGACGCAAAATAGAATCCCGCCAGATCGTCATAGAGGCAGGCGAACGCACAGGCGAGATCCCCGGGCTGGCGGCCGATCCGATACCAGTCCCCCTGGGCATGACGCACGGACGGATACCACACGCCGCCTTTGGCGGTGCCATAGACAAAACGGTCATCTGCGGCAGACGAGCCAATGCAGTCCGTCAACCGCAGACGCGGATAAGACGATTTCTCCAACGCCCAACCTGGCGCCGCCTCAACAGAGATTCCCCACCGCAGATTTTCGCCCCCGTCCCGAACTGTGCAGACGACCGAACGACAGGCCTCCCCCAGATCGGTGTAGACGAACCGCGCGCCGTCCGCAGTCCTCTCCACGCGACATTTCGCCCGCTCGGGTCCCACGACGACCTGGCGCGTGAAGTCATCCGTCCGACACAACGTCACCGAGAACAAGGCGGCCGGATCCCGAGCCCCAAGTTCGGCCCCTTGGGCGGTGAGCAGTCGCACCGCAGACCCCTTCGCGTCGAATGAGGCCGAAAGCGTTGTGCCGACGACGCGGATCGACTCGGCCGCCGAAGCGCACAACACCAGGAAAACCGACAAAGACGAAATCCGGACAACTGTGCGCATGGCTTGCTCCAATGGGATTACGACGCGTTGTCCTTCAGCTCCACCACCCAAGGACCGTGCGCGCGCCAGATCGCGCGAACAGCCTCTGCGGTTTCCTCCGCCGTCGTGCCGCAATCGGCATAAAGCGGGGTGGACTGATGACGAAACCACGTGTCCTGGCGTTTGGCGAACTGACAGGTGCGGTAGAAGATCTCGTCGCGGGCCGACCGACCCGGCACGGCCCTGAAATGTGCGCCCTCGCCCAGAAGCGGCGCGCCAAACTCCTTGTAGCCAATGGCGGCAGCGGCCGTGCGCGACCACACGGGATAATCGGCGCGCAGACGCCGCACTTCGTCTTCGAGCCCGGCCGCCAGCATCTTGTCGATCCGCGCGGCGATGCGTGCGCGACGCGTCTCGCGATCCATGCGCAATACGGTGTATTCCGGCGGCGGATTCACCCAGGGCGCATCAAGCCCGCGCAGGAGCGCCGTGAAGTAGAGGCCAGTGCCTCCCACCACCACAATCGGCTGCCCCGACGGCAAGGTGGCTGCCCACCGTGCCGCCCGACGCAGCCATTCACCCGACGAGAAATCCTCGGCCGGCGTCACCAGATCCACGCCGCCCATGTTGAACTCCGCACGCTCCGCCTGCGAAGGCTTGGCGGTTCCCACATCCATTCCCCTGTAGACCAGCATGGAATCGGCGGAAAGAATGGCGGCGCCCATTTCGCGGGCGAGAATGGCGGCGGCATCCGACTTGCCGGTGGCCGTTGCCCCCGCCAACAGATAGGCCTCACGCCGGATCATGGGCAGTCGGCTCCTTCTTGCCGAAGAAGGAGGTGAGAATCAGCAGACCCGCCGCGATGTTGATGTAGACGTCCGCCACATTGAAACACGGAAAATGATGCACGCCCCAATGGAAATCGAACATGTCCACCACATGCCCCAGCCACAGACGATCCACAAGATTGCCCAAGATGCCGGCGTAGAGCGTCAATTCCGCCACAACGCCCCATACGCCCGAAGGGAAGATGGCGCGCCGTTTCCAGATCACAAACCCCATGGCCAGAATGGCGAATATCGCCAACGGCCACACATGACCCTGCATCAGGCCCCAGGCGCAGCCCCTGTTCTCGACATAGGCCAGATTGAACAGCCCGTCCCAGACAGTCACCGGAGGCGCGTCCTTCAACTTGGCAATGGCGCTCGTCTTCACGACCTGGTCCACGAGGAGCAGGTTCATGACGGCGGCGAACGTGAGGACGAAGCGTTTCATCGGCACAATCGGCCGGCGTCAGCGCACGGGGCCCCGCGACTCCATCTCACTCTGGCATTCCATGCAGGTATGGACAAACGGCATGTTGAGGAGTCGTGGCTTGCGGATCAGCTGGCCACATTCCTCGCATACGCCATAGGTGCCATTCTCAATGCGGCGCAATGCCACGTCGATCTTGCGGATGAGCCTGTTCTGCGAGTCGACCTGATTGAGGCTCTGCAGACGAAGCTGGGCGTCACTGCCGTCCTCGTCCTCCGTCACCCGCTCGTCCGACTGCTCCAGCGCGACGTTACGCAGCGTGCTGGACTGCCCCAGAGCGTTCTGCCGCAACTGCAGCAGACGCTTCTTGAATTCGGCCAGGTCGCTCTCGGGGAACTGGAGGGTGCTCTTGCCCTTCGTGCGCGTGGTCGGGCGTCGCGGCAAGCGCACATCCGGCTGCTGCGCGGCAACTGCGGCATCCTCCTTGCGGCTCTCCTTCTTCATCATCTCGGCAAAGGAGAACGCGAAGTCGAGCGTTTCGGGCGACGTCTCGATCACGTCAGGCTGCGGGACGGCCTTCTTGGAGGTCGTCTTTGTCTCAACGGCCTTCTTGGAGGCAGGTGCTGTCTTCTTCGTGGCCATGTGAAAAACTCCCTTAGAGGCTGTAGCCAGCCGGTACCTTCACCCATTCGCGCAGCTCAACGGAGAGCTCCGAAATCGTGACGATCGACGCCGCCGAGACATTGCCTTCGGCATCGGGCAGCTCAAACGAGTCGCCGGGCTTCTTGCCGAGCAGGTTCTGGGCCAGCTTCGTCTTGTTGGAGATGATGTTGCGGTCAAGATCGTTGTCCCACTCGCCGAGGATCGTGTAGGCGCGCTCTTCGCCGGCGGCCGTGCGAATCATGATGGTCGTGCCGGGGCGCACTTCGTCGGCCACGACCTCGGAGAAGTCGACGGCCTTGACCTGATTCAGCTCTTCCTGCATCAGCGTCTGCTTCTGCAGCAGGGCGCGCTGCTCATCCTTGGCGCTCTGGTATTCGAAGTTTTCGCGCAAGTCGCCATAGCCGCGCGCCACATCGATGTCGTGCGCGTTCTTGGGGATGTCGACGTTGACGAGCTTCTGGTAGGCCGCCTTGCGCTCCGCATAGCTGCGCATGGAGGTGATGCGCTCGATCGTCTTGACTTCGACCTTCTTGACCTGGTGCGAGGCGAGCTCGGGCACGATGCGCGTCATGCGCACCACGATCAGGTGGTGCGTGGAGGGATCCCAGGCGATCGACGCCTGGAAACGCTCGAAGAAGAGCACCTGGTCGGCAGGCTGAAGCAGCGAGAAGATCTTCTCGAGCCACTTCTGGTCGGCAAAGAGGCGGCGGATCACGTTCTGCATGCGCAGGGTCTCGCCGCCCTGCTTGCCCTCGCCGAGAGCAATGGCGTGCGTGAGGATGACGATGAGCGCCGGCAGCTTCGTCCACGCGGCGAAATCCTCGTAGCGGCCCAGGACGTAGGTGACCAGTGTCGCGGGTGCCTGCGGCTGCTTCAGCAGATTGGCGACGGCCTCTTCGCAGGCCGCATCCGTCTTGAAGTAGTCCAGCGTCGCGCTCAGGAACGGGAAGCACATCTTCGGCAGCACCGCGAAGAGCGCCAACTTGCGGTTGTCGGGATCGTCCTTCGAGAGGAAGGCGACAAGCGCAGAGGTTTCGCGCGCCGGCAATGTCTTCACCGCGGTGAGATAGCGCGCATCTTCCTGGCCAAGCTCGGCGCCCCAGAGATAGGCACGGGCCTTGGCCACCGTTTCGGCATCCAGACCAAGCTCGTCCAGGCAGATGGCCAGACGCGCATAAAGCGCATCATCGACCTTGCGCGCACCCTTCAGCGCATAGCGCAGCCGCTCGGCGATCTTGGCGGCCTTGTCCTCCTCCGCCAGCATTGCCTTGATCTTGGACTCGCCTTCCAACTCGCGGACCGCGGAGAGAATCGACTTCGGCTCCGTCATCTGCGAGAACGCGGTGAACCAGGTGTCGCTGTAGTCCTCGACCTTGGCCTTGAGGTGCAGCGGCTCGGCGCGGCGGGTGGGGATCTCGACGAGCTTGTCCTTGCGCAGATCCTGGCGGGCGCGTTCCCAGAACGACTTCCAGTTGGCGGTCTTCACGAAGCCATGCGTGGAGGCCAGCTCCTCCAGGCGCGTGATGGGCATGTCGCCAAAGCTGGTGAGCATGGCCTTGACGAATTCGCCCGGCTGTTCGGCCAGCATATTTTTGATGCGATCCGGATCGGCCTTCGCCGTCACGAGGATGTGGTTCTCAGGCGCGGGAACCAGCGTCTCGCACGCGGCCTCGAACGTCAGCTGGTGGCCCTTGCGCGTGCGGAAGTCAACCGTCACCTTGCGGTAGAAGTAGTCGAGGCGCTTGACCTCGCCCAGGCCCCAGGCCTGGCTGAGCACCAAGGCGCCGGGCTGGAAACTCAGCAGACGGTCCAGACGGCCAATGGATTCATTGACGGGGCGCACGTCAAAGCCAACCGAATCGATGAAGGCCAGCAGGAGACGATCCTTGGCGGTCTTGCGCAGCGCGTCACGAATGCCCGTTCCGCGCACTTTGGCGGCAAGCTCGGCCTTGCGGGCCTTGACGAGCTTGAAGGCGGAGGCGAAATCCTGGGCTTCGGCGAAGGCGGTCAAGGCAAGGGCCGTCCACTCATCCCCTTTGCCCGCGGGCACATCGGCAATCAATGCGATCATCTCGTCCACGGGATAGGGCGGTTTCTGCAGATACTCGGTAAACTGGGCCTCTTGTTCTTCGAACGTCTTCTTTTCCATAAAAACTCGCCTTTCCAGTTGAAAATTGAGTGTGGATTATAGCATTTTCCGTGTGCAAAATCAATGGCCAAAACACCGCGTGTTTCGCGCGCCTATAGGAAACGGCAGGGCCACACCACATTATTCCGCAGGAGGAACCGCAGGGACGGCCGTCCGAATGACCGGATAACCAGCCCTCAAAGTCTGGAGTACCAGATTGGATAGGACGACCGCCACGCTTGTCTCTTGGCTCACATGGACCTCACCGGTCGTATTCGTGCCCGAGAGCGTGAACGGCCCCACACCCGAGATCGTCAGCAATCTCTTCTCCTGCTCGTACGTCCACCCGTCGCCATATCCGAACGACACGTCCGTCCCATTCACATTCACGCCGACATCGGCGAAAGCGCCGAACCCAACCGCCGCAACGAGCGCGAGCAACACCATTCTTATTCATTATAACGTCCATTTCTGTGCAACATTTCAAATTATGACTTACTTTCGACAG
This sequence comes from Kiritimatiellia bacterium, assembly GCA_024405395.1. Classification (GTDB taxonomy): domain Bacteria; phylum Verrucomicrobiota; class Kiritimatiellia; order RFP12; family UBA1067; genus RGIG6720. The sequence goes on from JAKSOW010000048.1 coordinate 25,886, forward strand.
ATTGTTCTTGTTCTTTCATTTTGTCATGGAAGAGGCTGGTCTCGCAGCAGCCATAGTATAACATATTCCACTTCGGGGAAACTCTTGTTCAGAACCCTGAACAGATTTTAGATTCGGACATTGCGAACAAATACTTTACATCCCTTTTTCGAAATTTTCGCTACTTTACGAAGCATCCGAGTTTGACACTGGACGCGAACGCAACGGCACGACCTGCTACAATGTGTCCCAGGTAATACGCGTCTCCTCGCTCTCAAGTACGCCCGCAAGACCAACGCCGCCCATAGCCTCAGGCGCACCAACGTCGACAAGCGCCGCTCCCAGGAGATCGTCTGGGTGAACCGCGCCGAGCTCTTTGGCGGCAATCCGAGCAAACGTGAACTGGCCGAGGTCACTGGTGTTTCAGGACCCAGCGCCCTCAATTTCATCAATGAGGCAAAGGTGGTCAATTTGACCACCCCGGGGTAAGCAACTCCGACGGCGAGGATCTCGACCTCAAGCCTGACGCCCCGACGGTGAAGACGAATTTCCATCACGTTTGACAACGCCTCTCCCGCCATTGCTCCCGCACGCGTGCGTGCGCGTACACGCGCGCATACGTACGTGCGTCGCGGGCGGGTGCGCCGCGGGCGCGCAATATCTTCCTGTCTACTATCCGAGAGAATCGCATGTAGTACAACCCACCACCCCATAGCTCATTA
>JAKSOW010000049.1 GCA_024405395.1 Kiritimatiellia bacterium
GGCGGACACCCCGTCTCGTCAAGATGCGAACGCCAGTTGTCCTTGGTGATGACGCTCGGCACCTTCAGCGCTTCGCAGATATGCCCCGCCAGGTGCCCCCAGCTCGCCCGCGCAATACGCCCGGCCTCACGCGGATCATCCGTAATGCCCGCCTTCAGCACATTATCCACGGCGATACGGCGCCGCTTCCCGAAAAACGGATAGATGGCATACGCGACCGCAACCCCCAAACCATAGGCCCTTTTTGCGGGCACGAGCCCATAGAGCGCGTTGACCAGCCACAGCAACGCGTAGACGAACAAGCCGACAATATCCTTCAGAATTTTCACAGAGGATAAATTATAGCAAATCTCCATTTGTTTTTCATCTTGTAAATTGACCAGAGACACCTCAGCCGTTTTGTCAATTACAATCTGGCTCTTTTTGCTGCGTGCTGAAGCAACCACCTCAGGGCGTGCGGGCGACTTCGATGAAACCGCCGATGCCACGCCAGGCTTTGCAATTTCCACGCTAGCCTTATGCCCAACACCACTGGGACTGCTGTGCATAAGGAGTAGGCCCTTGTGATGACGGATCGCGAATCATTCGCATACAGCACATCAGACGTCAAAACACTACACATTAGGCGTCTAAACAATATAATCAGGCGTCTAATTAGATGATATTAGACGTCTAATTCACACTTTGCACAGTAGGCGGCAGGCCGCTTCATACTGGCAAAAAACGGCCAGCACGCCGAGCATGTGCCTTCTTCAGTTCGGGAATCAACGGCTTCTGTTCTTGGCGCAAACGAAATATCCAGGAGAGACGAAACGATCGGCCCGGAGGCGCACATTCGAGAACTCCGATGGATATGCACAGCCACAGCAGATTCCAGCACGCTATTTCAGCAACCGTCAATTAGAATGGGCGCAATACACACAAGGGCAGTGCAAGTGTATAAATCACCTTCTCAGACCTCGTGAGTGGTTCACGAGGCCCAGGGACTTTAACAAGTTGATATTCGGGGGGTATCTTATCACATTCTCTATAGCCAGGCTGAAGCTGGCACCCCGCAACCAGAATGCAGGACAGAATCGCAGTCGTCAACAGTGCCTTAGTCATTATTTCCTTCATCTCCAATCCTTAAGGATATCGTTTAGGGCAGACATGTCTTAATGAACACAAGAGTGGCTAGATCTATTCGTGGACTACTCCGAAAGATACTGAAGCCCAGTCGTAATTGCCAGTGCATCTGCAGAGGACATCCGTTTCAGTTCGTGTCCATCCCCCCAAGAATCTGAATAGAGAATTTCATCCCTGATCTCATTGTATCCGATAATGAGGCGCATGTGCGTACCATGTCTCGGATCAACCCATGCCAACCCCCGTCTGGGATACTCTTCTGGGGCCATCCCCACGAAGATGCCCCAAAGCAACGGATTACGAGCTTCCACCTGTTCTATGACGTTGTGCCGGAAAGATTCACATACAATGTCATTCGACAGCAATGTAAGTTGCAGAACAGAGAAATCCAAATCTTCCGCAAGTCTTTTCCAGAGCCTTGGAACCTTTTGACAGTAGTCAACATCAAGGCCTTGATATCCCAGTAAATCAGCCGTCTTGTTATAAGAGTCCAAATAGTTATTGAGGTTTTTCCAAGAAATATTAGGGCTCAATGGCGCAATGGTGTGCGTTGTAAGGCCATAAGGGCCAATGACTTCCTGAAGGGCCGTCTTCAACTTTGTGTCAGATGTGCCTTCCATAGTCGTATTGGCCAAGTAAGCCATTTCTTCCATGCTCATGTCAATTCCATAAGTAGCTAATACCCGGGCTGCCGAAGCCACAGCACAATAGGGACGCTGTCCCTGGTCTATCATGGGTATTCCGGAAATGAACACATCCCCTGGGTAAACCTTTGCCCCCGTCTCTTCATACGTCACCTCATCCTGTGAATCTGGGTCAATATACACAAGATAAGTATATCGATCAATCGGCGTCTTTCTCTTGGGCCGGATGAATTTAGCTGAGTCCAATTCATCCTTCATGCGCTTCACGGTCGATGCGATGTCTTTCTTGCGAGCTTTTTCGGGAACAGAACGAGCAGACGATTGACGCGTATGCTTCTGAGACGCACAAATCCCCCGTTTCGTCTTTTTTTCGACATGGCCGCTGCTGGGCGCATGCCGTACCTGTCGGGGCGGCAAGGCTGTCGCACTGCCGGCGTTCACCTTCTGAACCAGCGCGCGTTGTACATGTTCGGGAAGCAATTCCGCTGCAGCAAAAAGCAGCAGTGACGCAACCCCCAACCCAGCAGCTAAAACGGACCTTACCATCTTTCCATCACATCTCGTCTGATTCAAGCAGATTTGAGAGGTCGACCTCAAAAGGGTCAAACAGGTACTCAGTCATCAACTCAAACAGTCTGTTCATATCAACTCAATGTCCTTTCTGAAGACATAAAATGCGTCACGCAACTCATGCTGACAGGGAAACTGCCATCATCCCTTCGAAACAAAAGCCTACTTCTTCACAAACTCATTGCACGCTTTGTCTGCGTAGGGTATAATAGACCCACTATGAAAAAAGCATGTCCAATCTTGTTGCTTGCCGCCTTTGGTTTTGCCGCTGCAGCTTCTGCCGCCACGATTCCCGAGACTCTTCTCTCCGTCACCACACCTTGCGCCTTCACGAACCTTACGGGGGAAGTACTGCTCTACCGCCGCGCCGCAACGGCGCCCGTCACAAAACCCGCCCCGCTGGTGCTCTTTCTCCATGGTGCCGGCGAGCGCGGCACGGACAACAAGGCCCAGCTTGTGCACTGCGTGGGGTCGATCCTCGACTTCTTCGCGCAGCGCAACGAACCCGTGCGCCTGATCGCCCCGCAATGCGAAAAGGACCGCCGTTGGGTGGAGGTCGACTGGTCGGCCGGCGCACATAATCTTCCCGCTACACCGTCCAAGATGATGCGCCTTGCGTTGCAGCTCCTCGAGAAGACTATCCGCGAGGGGAACGTGGATCCCGCGCGCGTGTACGTGGCGGGCATCTCCATGGGCGGCTACGGCACGTGGGACGCCATCTGCCGCCGGCCCGATCTCTTTGCGGCGGCCATGCCCGTCTGCGGCGGCGGCGACCCCCGCCAGGCGGCACGCATCAAGGACCTGCCGATCCTCGTGGCCCATGGTGACGCCGATGGCGCCGTCCCCACCGTACGCTCGCGTGACATGGTGGACGCCCTGCGCCGCCTCAATGCCCCTGTGCGCTACATCGAGTATCCCGCCTGCGGACACAACTGCTGGACACCCGCCTTCAACGACAAAGACCTTCTGGCCTGGCTCTTCGCACACCGCCGCACAGACAAGCTGCCGCGAGTGCCGTGGTTGACGCCCCGCATGGACGAACCCAATGCCTGGGACGTGGCCGCAGGTACCCTTACCCCCGCCGCCTATCTGGAACGTCTCCGCCAGATCGGCATCCAGCTGCGCCTGGCCAATCCGCGCGCACTGCCCACCTGCCGCCGCGATTGCGTCTCGGCCGACTTCGCCAAGGCCCTCGATGCCTTCGGCGAAGGCGAAGAGTACGCTTGGCGCGCGGGCGCCGACACCACACGGGCGCTCGTGGGCAAGCTGCCCAGCCCCCTCCTCTGTGCGGGTTACGGACGCGCCTATTTGCTGGATCCATCAGGTGCGGAAGTCGCATCCTGGGAGGGCTGCGGCAACATCCACCGCGTCATCAAGACGCCCGACTACCTGTGGTGGTCCAATGGACGCGTCTGGCGCGTACCCCTCGCGGGCGGCAAACCCGAACTCGTCTTCAAGGCCGCAAACGAAGTGGGCGGCGGCGTGCTGGGCTTCACGGTCGAGAATGACGGTTCTGTGGTGATGGCCGTCAACTCCACCCGCGAGATCGTCGAACTGGCCCCGCCGCGTGACTTCCCGCCCAATAGCCCCTTCAAGGTGCGCACGCGCTTCAAAGTGGACGCCCGTGACGCCAACGGCAAGGAACCGGGCGCGCATGGCGCGCTCCGCATGATCCGCAAGACGGCGGCCGGCACCTATCTCGTGTGTGTTTCCTCGGCGGCCAAAGTATGTGAATACGATGCCGGCGGCAAACTTCTCTGGGAACAGCCCGCGCCGCCCTTCGCCTTCGACTGCCTGCGCCGCGCCAACGGCAACACGCTCGTAAGCCACTTGGACGGCGTCACGGAGTTCACGCCCGACCACCAGGCGGTCTGGAAGATCTCCTGCGCCGACTTCCCCGAACTCAAGCTGCAGTATCTCTGCGGCCTTCAGGAACTGCCAAACGGCAATCTCGTGATCGGCACTTGGGCTAACGGCTCACCCGCACGGGAGAACGCCACGGCGTTCGAGGTGACGCGCGACAAGAAGATCGTGTGGGCCCACCGTGCCGCCGACGCGAACATGATGACCGCCTTCCGCGTCGACTGAACCCACGACTGAAGCCCAAGCCCTTGTCAACACTACCATCCCGGCAACGCAAGGAATGCATATGCCGCAAGCTGAAGACAACCTAACAAGCCTGGCTGTACTCATCGACGCCGACAACGTCAGTCCTGCCCACGCCGGATTCATCTTCTCAACTGCGCGCAAGCTAGGTGACCCGATTGTCCGTCGTGCATATGGGATGGTGGACTGCTTTTCTCGCGAGAAGGGCTGGTGGAACGCCCAACGTGAATTTGGCATTGTCGCCCGCCCCCAGGTCAGCAATGTCTCGGGTAAGAACGTGGCCGACATTGCCCTGGCCATTGATGCCATGGAGCTGCTCTACAAGAAATCCAGCGAAGCCATCTGCCTCGTCTCGAGCGACAGCGACTTCACGGCGGTCGCCGCCAAAATTCGTGAAGAGGGATGCGCCGTTTACGGCATTGGCGGCGAGAAGACGCCCATCAGCTTTCGGCAGGCCTGCACACAGTTCTTTGTTCTGCCTGGCGTACGGAAGTCCGAACCCAAGCCCCAAGTCATACGCTCGGAGACCTGTCCGCGCTGCGGGGGCAAACTCGTCGCGGCACATACCAAATCACGGCACAACTGCCGCACCTGTCCTTCATGCGGAGGTCTCTCCATCAAGCTTGCCGCACTTAAGTCCACCTTCTCGGAGGAAAGCCTGTCTGCGCTCTTGGCCTGTGCGCAGCGACACGAACAGATTGGGTGCATCTGCCCTGACTGCGGCACGCCCATGAGTCTTGCCCGCGTCGCTGTGGGCAAGAAGACCATTGAGATTGACATCTGCGCAAAATGCCGCAGCGTCTGGTACGACAAAGACGAATTCAATTCACTGGTGCCGACTGACGGGCTGCTTCAGGCCAACGTCTCCGCAGGCAAAGCCTACCGTCGCGAAATCGTGATCGCAATTGCTGCAGATCTTCGAAGTGGTCACGCCAAAGTTGCCGACCTGGGAGGAATGAAGACTCTCCTGAAACGGGGATATTTTGTCCCTACTCCAGACATCCAAAGTGTAATCTCATCCCTAATGAGCCAGAAAGTCCTGCACATTGACAAGGCAGGGAAAGTGACGATAATAAAATCCTGACACGCTATCGCGTCCAGCCTGTTGCGGTGGGCGTGGCCACGCGGCGCCAGGCACCACGCGTGTGAAGTGTTTTCGAGTCCGTGCCGGGCGGCAGCGTCGCCACAACGGGAGAGGTCTCCGAGGGCGCGAAACGGAGAACCAGCGGGCGGTTCACCGCGGCATCAGCCGAAGCCGATACGGGGCGGGCTCCAGGCGCGGTATGCGCATCAATCAGCACCGCCGTATTCTCGGTGGTCGCCGTCGCATTAAAAAAGAAAACCAACTTCTGCGGACGCGCCTCAACCGTGGCATACCGCTTTGCCGCCACATCGTAATAGCCCACCGTCACTCTGGCCGCATTCGTTGCCGCCGTCGAATTCGGCACCAGCATCTGCTTCCAGAGCACCGACGACCCCGTGCGCTTGATTTCTTTGATGTCATAGGTCTTGAATGCCTCCAGGCCTTCGATCTTCGGCAGGGCGTTCGTGGGGAAATGACCGTCGAATTCCAGCGCATATTCCGCCGTAACCAGATCGCCGGGGTGCACGCGCGGCGGCATAAGGCGCTGGCGCAGCCGGAAGTTCTTTCCCACGGCCCCAGAGAAGTCGGCCGGGCGTCCCTCTTCCGGCAGCGGCGCAATCGCCAGCTTCAGTGGCGCACAACGCGCACCAAAATTCACGGACGACGTAAAGCTGAACGACGTGCCGTTACCGCGCCGCGTCACCAACATGCCCTCGACCAGAGGCGCTATCTCCCGATGGAAGGACGCCAGAAAGCGCACGGGGAGCTTTACGCGCTTCAGCACATGCCCCTTCTCGGCGGCAACACCATCGGGCAACCGAGTTGGTTCGCCATAGACGAGATGTCCGCTCTCGGGATCGGGTAAATCCCCAAAGCGCAACTGATCGACGTCCACGCCATTCTCCACCTCGAAGGAAAAGACGAATGCGCTCGGCTCCCCCACCACCGTCTCGGCGGGCTGCAACACCACGCTGGCCTTCACCTTGCCAGCTCCGGCACCACCGCCAAAGGAGAATCGACGGCCAAACTGAGCCTCCGCCGTGGCAGGCACAAGGGTCACGGCCAGAAACAGCCCCAACACGCCGCCGCGCCCCAGTTTTCCGGCCAGATGCCACAACAGCGCCAGCAAGGACAAGGCCACCAGCGCGGCAATCAGGCGCAGCGGCAATGTAAGCCTGAACCAGAACCCAAAGAAGATGCGCGTAATCGGCAAATCGGCGCGGGGATCGTTCCGGAGGCGTGCGCAGGCCGCCTGAAGGCCACGCCTGATCGCAGGCCCCTCCCCCACGAAATCGCCAGCACGCGCATAGGCCAAGTAGGCTCCGCGCGCATCCCCGCCCAAAAGGCGCAATCCGCCCAGATTGGAGCAATGCCGCGCCAAGACAGAGGCCTGCGTCGACGAAAACGTGGTCAAGGCCGTCAGCCATGACATCGGATCACGCGCCAACTGCCCCAGATATGCCGCATAGGCCTCCGCCGCCGCACGAAACTCGGCGGGGTCCTTCGCCCGACACGCCAGAGCAGTCGCACGCCTGAACGTGAAGTCCGCCGTTCCGGCGTCCGGGAAATCAAGGTCAAGGCCATCAGGCATGGGGAACGCCTCCTCGCTCCCATCGTCTTCATTCAGCCCCAGCGCAACCTGCGCACCCGCCTTCACCTGCACGGGGATCGACTCCGTCTGCACCGTGCGGTAGGCGCGCGCGGCGGCGTCGAAGAACGCAATCGGCAAGGCCGGGAATTCCACCGTGCCGGCCTTGATGGCCCGCACACGCCACGTGAAGATGCGCGCATCGCCCTCCACGCGACTCTTGACGGAGGCTTCGTCCACGCGAAACACGCCGCCCTTCTTGAGCAAGGCGGCAAACGACGGCGCACGAATGCGGCTCGGATCTGCGGCGCCTTTCATCGTGAGCGTGAGCATCAGCGGGTCACCTGCCGTGCAGAGACAGGAATCGAGCCTGGCCGACACCGCAAGATTCCGGGCAATGGCGCCGGAATACCCTTCTGGACGTCCCTCGGCCGGAGGCTCATGCACAGTTACCGTCACCCGCGGGGTGCGGAACTGCCGCCGCACCACATGAGGCTGCGCCCCAAAGAAGCCGCGCTGGAAACGACCGTCAAACAGAGAGGCCTCCACGACCACCGGCCCTACGTCGATCTTGCCGGCGCGTGTCGCGGGAATCGGGTCCGACGTCAGCGTCACGCGCCAATAGTCAACCCCGTCTTTCGTTTCACGGGCAATCGAATCCTTGAATCGCGCCCCCTCCACCGGGAACCCCTGCAGGGCCAGGCCCGTGCGGGCCTCATCGAACATTGAGCCGAAGGGAGATGCCGAAGGCGCCTTCAACGGACACGTCTCGGCAAAACGGCCCTCCAACGGCGCCAGGTAGAATACGATGTGCGCCACCCAGGACTCCGTGACCACAGGATCGGCATTGGAGATCTCAAGGGTGGTGGGCGGCACGGCCGCCCAACCCACAATCGCCAGCAGCAGGCAAAACGACAGGAACAGCTTTTTCATTGAATCACAGTTACAGACAGGGGAATGCGCCCTGAAGCGCGGAACGTCGCGTTGGTGGACCCACCATCCTCCTCACCCAAGGTGTCCAGGCGCGACAGCGTATCCCGCAGACGCAGATCGCGCTGATGCTCGGAAAAGGAGAAACCCGCAATGACGCCGCCCACAAAGGCCAACACAACGACCAAAGCCGAAGCAAAGAAGAAGGACACGGGCTTGCGCGCACGCGCCAGCTTGGCCTCGGCTTCAGCATAGACCTTGGCTGCGGCCAGACGCTCTCGCTCGACTGCAAGGGATTCGCGTTCGAGCTTTAGGCGTTCGGCCTCCAGCTCAAGCGGGGTCATGGTATGGTCAGTATCTTGCATAGCCATAGATGATACTGTTTCTTCGGACGAATTTCAATGGGATTTTTGTCATCGCGCACGACGCACGACTATGGTGGATGCGGCACGTGCCGCCATTCGACGGTTCCAGTCCCTGAAGAACGGCGCGTAGTCCGCCCCCAGGACAGTGGTCGTGCGCCGATGCGTGTGCTTGACGAGCGTCACCAGCAGGCGCCGATCCTCGACTTTCGTCGTCACCGAGAAGGTCACCCAGGGCTCACCGCTGGCGGGATCGCACAGTTCATAGGCCGCCGGCAGATGCTCAATGGCCGTAAAGCCCTTGGGGAATACCACCTCATTGATGTCCACCCGCTCGGTGGCGCCGCCCGTGGCGATGGGAGAATGCCGCTCGTCGCTGCCGACCGACAGAAATCCGCTGTCGAGATCCGGCACCCGCAACGTGATCTCGCCCGCAACGGCGGTCGCATACTCAGGCGCATACGCCGAGAAGGCCGTCAGGGCCGGATAGGCCTCCACGTCCGTCACGAGATCGCTGGTCGCCGAGGCCCCTTCCGCGATCTCGCCCAGGAGTGATTGGTAGAAGCGGCTGCGGCGCTCCGGCAGCATCTCCGCAAAGCGCTTGCGGAATCCCCCCACGCTCGCGCCATAGGCCCGATTCGTGACATCAAAATCGACGCCGCCGTCTTCACGCACCGTCAGGCGGCAATAATTCACGGCCTTGGGCGACCAGCGACTCGTGCCGGGTGCCGCCGCATCCGTGCCGCGCCACCAGGTCCAGGGCGCCCACCAGGACACAGGCGACGACTCCTCCAGCCGTGCCTCGCCAAAGGTGCACGACTTGGGGTCGAAATAGGTGTCCCCCTCGCGTGTAGAACACAGCGCCGGCGTATATTCATTCTCGCTCGCGAGATAGAACACGCGGCCATCCTGCACGGCTCGGATGACAAGCGCATCGAAGAAGTCGGGGCGCGGCAAGCCTTCCTGGTACAGGCGCGTCAGTTCCTTGAGTCCATGGGAATCGTCGGCGCAAAGCACGAAGGAGCAGTCGAATCCCAGGGCCTCCAGCATCGCATAGGCCAAATTCCTTCGATCTGCGGAGGACGCATAGGAATCCGCCAGCGAACGATCCGGCGGGAAGAATGCCCGCGCAAAAGGCAGCTCAAACAGGCCCGGACCCGAGGTTCGAATATGGTGCGCCAGGTATCGGCGCACCGCCTGTATCTTCTCTTCCGGCGTCGTGCAGCCCGCGGCGGCATCACGTGCCGCCGCCGCGGCCGCCGTCGTGCCGCCGGCTCGCGCCGCCGCCAGCGCCTCCAGCAGGCCCTGCGCGTAGCCTTCCCAATTGGCCGCCGTCGCGAAGACCGTCGTGCGCCACAGCGACGCCGCGGCCTGAGAAGGTTCGCGGGGAAGGCGCGAAGGTGACTTCACGCTCCAGGCCAGGCGCCGCCTGCCGTCCTTGCGGTCTTCCAGTTCGACCGCGCCAGACCTGTCGAATCCCGTTGACCGCCACGCGAAGGGCATGTCCTCCGGCATCGACATCTTCACCGTCATGCGGTCAAGCGGCTGCGTGGAGTCAAAGGTCGTAAACGACGTGAACGCCAGCGGCGAGTTGGTGACGCTCCGCACGACCATGTAGCGGATCACGCTGCCGATCTCCACGCCCGGCAGATTCACGACCAGCGTCTTGCCGGCCGGGTAGCGCGGCGCCGAGGCCGCCCAGCCGCAGTCAAGGAGATGGCGCTCCTTCTCCGTCACCGAAAACACCTTGCCATTGCGGTTCGAAACGGTGGCGGACACGAGATCCACGGATCGCGTGGCCGGGTTATAGCCAATTTTCAATTCCGCCGACGATTTCTTGCCCTGATAGGTGAGCACTTCCTTCTCGACCACATTCGTCTCAACCCAGCAGGTGGGCGACGCAAAGACAATCTCCCGTCGGCTCAAGATCAGGCGCGTATCGGCGTCTGCGTTCTCGCGGGCCTTGAACGTGGGCTCGGCGCGCGACAGCCCCTCCATGAGTTTGCGGTCGTCCCGCAGCCGATTGTAGTCCGGTACCTCAAAGCGCAGACCTTTCAGCAGCTGGCGACGCGTCACCTCGAGCACGCCGTTGGTGACGTGCTGCACGCAATGATACTCATGGGCCGTGCCTTCGCCCACATGGACCTCAGGCGGCAGCTGGAACGGCGCACCCAGCACGTCGCCCAATCTCAGCGTGAGGCGTTCCTCCGTGCCGGCGGTCGAATCGAACTGCAGCGGATAGCGGCGCTTTTCGAGCGCCGTGTTCTCGTCCAGCAGCGCGTTCGCAACCGAAAGCACCCGCGTCATCAGCGGCGGCGCCAATTCGTCACGCGTCTCGCCGCGCAGAACGACGCCCGGAAACCGTGCAATGGTCTTGAGCGACAAGGGCGTTTCCGTGTCAGCAAGGTCTGACGGCGTTACCTCGCACGACAGGAGTTCCGCGCCCGATGTGACCCGACGCAGAATGCCCTCCACCATGCGCCGCCGCATGTCTTCGGTTTTCTTCACAAAACTATGGCGAAGTGCCGTGTCGTTGATTCCGCCAAAGCGGAAGTGCGTAGTGACAAGAGCCGAACCATCCGGCGAGAGCGACCCGTCGGAGTCCACCAGCAGCATGTTCCGACGAACGTCGACAACCGGCGAAACGCGCAGCGGCTCGCCATGAGGAGACGCCACCAGATAGGATGAGTCGGACAGATACGTGGGCAGCAGGTCGCGCGCCGCCTCGTCCGTGGGGTCCATCAGCAGCCATTCGCCATTCTGGCGCACCGCGGTGATGGCATGGTTGAAATAGGGCGAAGGGATTTCGGGGTCCATCTTCGCCCCCACGCGAATCAGCACGGGTCGCGCCTCGAACCCGGCCAGATTCAGCATCGCCACCAGCAATGCGGCCTTATCACGGCAGACGCCATACCGGTTCTCGAAGGTGAGCCCCACATCATGCGGTTCATAGCCAGGCGCATCATCCTCGGCCGTAATGCCCATATAGCGGACCTGCTGCGACACAAACCGGAAAAGCGTGCGGATCTTGGCCTCGGCATCGGGCGCGGCGGCCACCAGCTCGGCGACCTTGTTGGTGAGACCCGGCGTACCGGCGACCAGATGCCCGGCGCAAAGGCCCCAATACCATCGCGAGACGGTGGGCCAGTCCGACACCGTGGAGAGGCGGAGCGCCTGGAGTTCCTCCGAAAGGGGCGGCATCGCCGGCTCGGGGAAGGCCTGCGGCACGTCACGCACCTCCCATCGCAGCAGGGTGCGGCCATTCCCTAATGGGCGGTCGGGGGCTCGCGTCACCGTCTTGTCCAGGCCATGCCGCACCACGGCATGCCTGACGGGATTGTCCTTGGGTTGGTCAACCGTCACCACCGTGCGGCAGATGGGCGCCGTGTACTCGAAGAGCTGACGATCCGCCCAGGCGCCCTGCATGCGCGCCTTGCGCGTGCGGCGGCAGAAGCGCACATGCCGGATCTCGCCCACGGCCAGGCCGGGCACGGCACAGGAGATCTTCTTGTCCAGCGGATCGTAGATGTTGGATGAGGTGGAGGAATTGTCCGTCGCCATCTTGAGCGTCTTGCGGAAGTCCACGCGGCGCGCCACGCCGTTCGTGCCGATGATCTCCACCAGTTCGATGGCGGCGTCGCCATAGCGCAGGGAGACGTCCAACGTCAAAGTCGCACGCGAACGGCGTCCCTTTTCGGTGAGGACCTTCACCCATTCGTCATCCCACATCACATCGGTGCCATCGGCCTCGTAGGCGGTGTGGATGCGGTCGTCCAGCATCACGATGTCCGCATCGGGGTACTTGCGGGCGGTCACCTCCGCCGCGGCGCGAATCACCTCGGCAGGATCGGCCAGATATTCCTTCGGCATGGGCGGCAGGTCCGCCGCCAGCGTCACCAGCGCCAATGCGCTGAATAGGCCCATGATTTTCATCTTGTCTGCTCCTTACGGAAAAATGGCGCGATAGTTGAAGCGATCGTTCGGCGCCGCGTCGCCATGCAGCGTGAAGTCTGTCCAGTCCAGGGACTGAAGGCAGTTGTCCGCCCACTTGAAGTCGAATCCGTCGGGCCGCAAGGCGCCCTTGAAGGCAGCCTCGGGGATGGCCAGCTCCAGGGCGTCGCCGGCAATTGCGCAGCGGATCTCGGCCAATGGCGCGCTCCATCCAAATGCGCCGCCCAATTGGTTGGGCACCGCCGTGGACGCGCCCGCATGACGACGCAACACGGCCTTGCCGTTTTCGTGCGCCACCATGAAGTCGTAGCCGCACCAGCCCGTATGCGCATCACGGTCCACATCGATGAAAAGTCGCATCCAGTCTTCCCCGGACGGATCCGTCAAAGGCGCCCGCGTGCGCACAAGGAAGTACACCTCGCCATTCGCGCGGCAGGTCTTCGCCATGACGATGTCGTTGCGGCCCGAATGGTCCACATGGCGCTTGCCGTCACGCCCCCAGGCCGGATGGTCCCGACGCATCGGATCGCCCGGCGTGTCCTGAAACTCGGGCGTCACCGTCCGCCAATCGTCGAAGCGGCCGTCGATTGTAATGGCGGCCGAGCTCACGGCGGGGATCGCGCGCACGCCCTTGTACCGGCGCACATTCTGGATCAGCTGCCAATAGTAGGCGTCGCCGAAGTGGCCGCGCATAGGCTCGGCGTCCCGCGAGAATTCCGGGTTGAACTGGTCCACAAAGTTGCCGCAGGGATGATGCCATTGGTGGTAGTCGATGATGCGCTGCATGATCCACTCGTTCCAGCCCGTCACGAAGACCAGCGGCGGATCCACCTCCAGCGCGCGCCGCCACTGTTCCTGGAAATTGGGGCCCTGCGCAATCATCGCGGGATCGGGGTCGTTGGCGCCGTCATGCCAGCGCCGCCCCATGGCGCCGGGCTGGCTCATGGGCTGCATGCCCTTGAAGCCCGAGTTCTGCGCCACGCCCACGCACATCATCTCCGGCGAACCGTCTGGCGCATGGTGAAGATCCTGCGGATGATTCTCCAGCCAGCTCCAGGCCCCGGGAAGATTGACGGACTTGAGATACCCGCCGCAGGTGGGGGCGCGGAATGTGAAGAAATCCCGAATGCGACGCGCGTCTTCATCATCGGTCCAGACATGCAGATGACGATAGCCCGGCACGGGCTTGCCGTCCGCATAGGCGGCGCAGACGCGTGAAACGCCCGAGGTGCGCGACCACCAGCCCACAGTCCCCACGGGATCGGAGACTTCCAGATAGTAGGTTCCCGCGGGAACCTCTCGCGTCAGCTCCAGACGCACCGCGTCGTTGTCGGAGATGTTCGAGACGCGGCACGTGCCCACAAGCGCGCCCGCAGGATCTTCCTGACGCAGGCTGAGCGTGACGCCACAGAGCGTCTTGGAGCGCCAGGTGGGCATGGAGATGGAAAGCGCGGCAAAGGAATTGGTCAGGGCGAACCGAGCACCCAGCGTATGGCCCGGCATGAGGCGCACCGCCTTGCGCAGCGCCTCGTCCTTCACGATGTCGCCTATGGCGTCCACAAAGCAGACAGGCGACGGATCGGCATATGCAGGATAAGACAGAATGAGCGGCTTGCCGTTGTGCCGATACCAGAGCTCGGGGTGCAAGCCCGGCTTGTAGAGCTGCCGCCAGAGCCGGCGAAGCACCGTGCCACGACTATTCCGGAGGGAAGGCGTGCGGTTGAACGGACACAGGAAGGCGATCTTCGGCGCTTTGCCGCCGGCAGCCTCGACTTCCGCAAACGCTTCCAGCAACGCCCGCCAGCTGTTCTCGTAGATGGGCCCGTTGGAAACGTCGAAGACGATGCCGTCCACGCCGGCGTCTGAGAGCATCTGGGCGTGTTTGCGGCAGACGGCGCGATCATCGGCCAGATAGTAGCCGAAGAGCGGCTCGCCCCAGTGATGGAAGGAAAAGGGAGGGCCGAAGAGCGGCGAATTGGGATGGCTCATCAGCTCGGGATCGGCAGCCAACGCCTTGGCCATGTCAAAGGGACCTGGCTTATTGGCTTCCGCCCAGA
Organism: Kiritimatiellia bacterium; assembly: GCA_024405395.1. Lineage (GTDB taxonomy): Bacteria > Verrucomicrobiota > Kiritimatiellia > RFP12 > UBA1067 > RGIG6720. The sequence goes on from JAKSOW010000049.1 coordinate 14,418, forward strand.
GAAAATAGAACATGAGAACCTGGCGGTCTTTGGGAGCCCCCACCTCTGCGGCAAGCGGCAGTTGGCGTCCCAGGCCATCCGTCGCGACCCACGTGTCGGACATCCAGTCCGCCGCATGCGCAAATGCGGCCAGTCCGGCAAACACGGACAGAAACAAGCCTCTCATCATTTCCACACCCCCTTCTCCCGGCGTTTTGCGCCCCCGGCCTGCACCAGGCGCAGCTCTCACGCCAAACCGAAATGCCGCAATGCGGCCGCAACGCCATCCTCATCATTGGAGGTGGTGACGTAATCCGCCGCCGCCAGAACCTCGGGGCACGCGTTGGACATCGCCACCCCCGTGCCGGCGGCCTCGATCATCGTGAGGTCATTAGCGCCATCGCCGAAGGACATGCAGTTATCCAGCGTCAGGCCCAGCACCTCGGCAAAACGCCTGAGCGCCACGCCCTTGTGCGCCGTCTTGGCGTTGATCTCCAGGTTGTTCCATGTGGAGGAGGTCACCTTGACGTCCGGATAGGCGGCCTCGACTTCATCGGTGATTGTCTTGAGCACCGCCACATCGGCATCCAGGCGCGAAAAGAGCATGATCTTCTGCACATCGCCATCCAGGCGCGTGGCTTCCAGATGGGCCTTCAGCTCGGGGACGCCATTCCGGAAGTCCTGAATCATCTTGCAGTAGTGTTCGTTGGTCGCGTACTCGGCGCGTTTGTCCTTGAAGGCTTCATTCATCCAGCCCCAGTTGTTGCGGTAGCAGTCGTAGATGACGTCATGCCCGTCCAGGATCCGCATGATGCCGAGCGCCGTCTCCAGCGGCAGCTCTTCGCGCACAAGCGCCGCGTCGGCCTCGCGGTCGTAGACCTGCGCGCCGTTGACGGTGATCGCATAGCGCACAAACGGCAGGTCGCGGATCGCGGGCGGCATCATGCCGAAGAAGCGGCCCGTGGTGGGCACCACCCACACGCCCTTGGCGGCGGCAGCGGCCAAAGCCTCGCGGTTCACGTCGCTGAGGCGCTTGGCGGAATCCAACAGCGTGCCGTCCAGATCCAATGCAATGATGCGAATATCGGCCATACAGTCATTCTCCTTCTTGTGCAACGGAATCAAACCAGAACGAAATGGGCTTTGACAAGCCAAGGCCCAGCATGTAATTGTAGAGCGCCAGCTTGAGCGGGCGGCCAAAACGTCCCCAATCAGGCGCCCCAGGCTCCTCATAGGGGATCTCATTCAGCGCAAAGCGCGCCTTGGGACGCGGCACGATCCGTATGCCGAATCTCGCCGGTTCTTTGGCGATGGGGGAGTGGATGGTGAGCGCAAACCGATGGAAGAAGGCCGACTGCAGCGTACCCTCGCGGAAGCGGTCGCGCACATAGGCCAGGGCCGAACGCAGCTCACGTTCCGTCTGCGTGGGGAAACCGTACATCAGGTAGGCATGCACCAGAATCCCAGCCTGAGCGAAATTGGTCAGGGCAACCTGAGCTGACGCACGCGTGATGCCCTTGTTCATCAACTTGAGCAGACGGTCCACCGCGCACTCCAAGCCACCCGTCACCGCGATGCAGCCCGCCTCGGCCAGCAGACGACAGCGCGCAGGCGTCCAGGACGCATCGAAACGGATGTTGCCCCACCAGCGGCAGACGAACTTTCGGCGCAGAATCTCCCGCGCCAGCTTTTCCGCCAAGACGGGCGGAATGGCCTCGTCCGTGAAATGGAAAGACGGCGGCGGGCACCCGTTCCCGGGCACATGGGGCATCTGCGTCTCCGCCGCCAGCGCCTGCATGGCATCGACCAAGGTCTCGGCATCCGGCATCGCGAAGCACTTGATGTAGTCGAGCGTCACATCGCAGAAGGCGCACTTGTGCCAATAGCAGCCACGCGCCAACTGCATCTTGAGCCAGCGTCCGTCGCTCCACAGCCGATGCATGGGATTGGCCGTCTCGGCAAGGTCAATGTATTGCGTGAGGTCAAGTCCGCGATAAGAGGGCTTCACAAACGGCGGAATCGGCATCCGCCAGGCCTCTCGCACAGCCCGGACTCGGGTCCTCCCGGGACCATACCCCAACGGCGCCAGCAGCTTGCGGAAGTTGTCATACCCTTCGTCGAACATCAATTCGTCGAAATAGCGCTTGATACGCGGATCATCGGCGAAGCGGAGTTCAGTGGAAACGTAGCCGCCCCCCAACCACAAACGCGCCTCCGGACGCAACTTCCGCACCACGGACGCGATGCGGAATGCCCCCAGCAGTGTCCCCGGGAATGGACAGGTGATGCCGACCACAAGGGGTCTGTCCCCTTTTCGGGTCGGACGATTGGGCGCCACCTCATCAAGAATCTGCGCCACCTTCCGCTCCAGGATGCGGTCCCCCGGCGTATGGCGGCGCAGACGCCGCAACAGCACGCCAAAATCGGGCAGGGCCTCGCCAAGGTGCTCCGCATAGCGGGAAAAGCCGAAGTCGGGGTCGACCTGCTCCTGAATGGCCTTGGCGAGATCGTCCAGATAAAGCGAACAGCGCAATTTGGCGCGTTCAAGGGGATCGGCAACCCAGCCGATGTGATCCAGTTCGCGAAAGGAATCGCCTTCCGGGAGGAAATCGGGGTCGGCGAGCTCCTCCGCATCATCGGGACATTTTCCCTGCAGAAAGGCGATGACGCGATCCGTCAGGGGCTGTTCGCCATAGCGGCTTAAAACATCCAGCGCGACCTCAATCGAGAGATCGCGCTGAACGGATTCGACGCCGAGCCGCTCCAACCACCCCGTAAGCGCGGCAGTCGCGGGATAGGGGGTGTTGAGTTGCGTCAGCGGCGGCGTGAGCAGGAGAATCACGCCTGAGGGGCCTCACCCGCCACAGGAGCCACGGGGGCCTCGGCTGCGGGCGCGGCAGCAGGAGCCTCATTCGCGGGGGCAACGGCCTCTTGCGCCGGCTTGGGCGCCTCCATGCTCCACTCCTCGAAACGGGCCTTCTGCTCAACCGGCTTCGAGTAGACGTCCGTCTCGTCGACTTCCTTCTTGGGCTCGAGCGCATTCTCGAAGGTGGGCAGCTTGCGGGGCTCGGAATCGTCGAGCACCACAATGCCTTCCTTGCCGGCGGCATTCTTGACGGACACGCCCACCTTGCCTGCGCCAATGACCGCAAGCGCGGCGGCCTTCTGCTCTTCCGTGACGGCCTCGCGGGCATCCACGGCAGCCTGCGCGGCCTCATCCACTTCGCCCAGCTTCGTGTGCCGCGCGGGCAGCTCCTTCAGCAGCGGATCGTCATCAGCGATGACCGTGCACTTGAGCGGCTCCTTGATGTACTCCTCGATGTCGGGAATCGCGAAGCTCTCGTCCTGGTCGGCGAAGGAGATGGCGATGCCGGTGTTGCCCGCACGCCCCGTGCGACCAATGCGGTGCACGTAGTCCTCGGCCTCGTAGGGGAAATCGAAGTTGATGACGTACTCAAGGCCGGGGATGTCGATGCCGCGACCCGCCACGTCCGTGGCCACCACGATCTTGACCTCGCCCTCCTTGAGCGCATCCAGCACCTTGAGGCGGCGGTTCTGGTTGACGTCGCCCGAAAGCATCTCGCAGCTCACGCCGCGGCACTTGAGCGACTCGTACACGTCCTCCGTCGTCGACTTGCGGTTGCAGAAGACGATGGCGCGCGCCGCAGGGTGCAGCGCCACGTGGTTGAAGAGCACCTTGAACTTGTCCTCGGAACGGACGACATACACGACCTGTCGCACGGTATCCGTGGCGTTGTGGTCGCTCTCCACCTCGGCCTTGACCGGGGCCTCCATCCACTGGGAGGCCAGATTCATGACATCATCCGTCAGCGTCGCGGAATAGAGCATCGTGGTGCGCTTCTCCTTGGGCGGCAGACGCCCGACGATACGGCGCACATCGGGGATGAAACCCATGTCCAGCATGCGGTCCGCCTCGTCGATGACGAGCGTGTCGACCTTGCCCAGGTCAACCACGCGCTGGTTGCAGAAGTCGAGGAGACGCCCAGGCGTCGCCACAAGCAGGTCCACCGGCGCCGCCAGAATCTCCTGGCGCTGGCGATCATAGTCCATGCCGCCGTAGATGGCGAGCGAGCGCAGCCCCGTGTACTTGCCGATGGCCGCCGCATCCTTGCAGATCTGGATGACGAGCTCGCGGGTAGGCGCGATCACGAGCGCGCGCGGGCAGCCGCCCTTGTCGGCGCGCTGGTCGGGCGTGCGCAGATAGCGCGTGAGGATGGCCACGAGGAACGCCGCCGTCTTGCCGCTGCCCGTCTGCGCCTTGCCGGCCACATTCTTGCCGTCCAGCGCATTCTGAAGCGAAAGCGACTGGATGTCCGTGCAGTACTGGAAGCCCAGGTCGGCGATGCCGTGCATCACTTCCGAGGGCAGGTTGAAGTCGTGGAAGCGCATCTTGCCTTCCTGCGGCGCCACGGCGAAAGAGGCGGGATCCCAAGCCGCGTGCGCGGCCTGGAGCTTCGCCATCTCCTCGGCACTGATCACGCCACCCGGGCGCATCTCGCCGGCGGCGGTGTTCACGGGTGCGGGACCGCGGTCGCGGCGGCCATCGCGGCCCCTGCGACCATCCCGGCCTCGCTCACCGCGCCGTCCGTCACGACCACGCCCTTCGTCCTTGCCATGCGGACGCTGAGAACCATTCTTCTGCTGATTCTGCTGAGTATTGGCGGCCTTGCCGCCCTGTGCAGGCTTGCCGGGCTGCCCGTTTCTGGCCTGCTGCTGCCCGTCACCACCCTTGCCATGCCGACCATGCCGACCGCGGTGCCCCCGGCCGTTCTTTCCGCCGTCCTGCGGTTTGCCGCCCTTGGGAGCGGACTTCCTGCCGGTGACAACCTCCACCAGCTTCTTGAGAAAACCAAATGCCATAACAGCTCCTCCTTCGGAGCTCAGGTTGAAAAATGAGATGAAGTTGAAAGCGTCCGGCCTGTTCCGGATCCCGACCACGCCGCGCGCGGCCGACGAATATTCCAACCCATACTGTGCAAATAACGAAACAACGGGCCGCATGGAAGACAAGCTTCCACGGCGACCCGTAGTTTTCCTGCGGCTGCGGGCAAGCCCAGCAACCGCACTCTCCCGAATTAACGCTTCGAGAACTGGAAGCGCTTGCGGGCGCCCGGCTGACCGGGTTTCTTACGCTCTTTCATGCGGCTGTCGCGCGTAAGGCAACCGGCCTTCTTGAGGGCCGCGCGGAGACCGGCATCGGCCTCGCACAGCGCACGGGCAAGACCGTGGCGGATCGCACCGGCCTGGCCGGAGATGCCGCCGCCCTTGGCGAACACCAGCACGTCGACCGCGGAAAGGTCATAGCCAGAGATCGCGATCGGCTGCTTGAGATAGGCCTGGAGAGCCTCGGAGGGGATGTAGGCGGCGAGCTCCGTCTTGTTGACGAGCCACTTGCCCTCGCCCTTCACGAGCTTGACATAGGCGACCGCGGTTTTCCGACGGCCGGTACCGGAGGCGATGATATTTTCCTTAGCCATTTTCAATTACCTCCTCAGAGCTTGATTTCCACGGGTTTCTGAGCGGCGTGCGTGTGCTCGGCGCCGTTGAACACCTTCACGCGCGTCATCATCTTGCGCGCGATGTTGTTCTTGGGGAGCATGCCCCAAACGGCCTCGAGAATCATGCGCTCGGGGTGGAGCTCGCGCATACGGGCGGCGCTGAAGCGCTTCAGACCATCACGCCAGCCGGAATAACGCTGATATTCCTTCTGCTCTTCCTTCTTGCCGGTGAGCTTCACCTGGGCGGCGTTGATCACCACGACAAACGCGCCGGCGTCAACCGACGGATCGTACGCGGGCGTATCCTTGGCACGGAGTTTATTGGCAACCACGACCGCGAGGCGGCCGAGGACCTGATCCTTGGCGTCCACGAGGAACCACTTCCGGTTGTCACCGGGGTTCGCAGGACGAGTGCTCTTCTGCATCTTTTCTTCTCTTTTCTTGTGGCTTTGTGCCCCGAAGACGGGGTTTTGTCCGTATTCGCCGGGGACACCTTGTCCAAGGCGCGAAACCGACTTTTGAATCGCCGATTTCGATGTGAGGGAGTATTTAACCAAAAAATCGTCCGAAAGTCAATGGGGTTTCGGACATGAACATCTATTGGTCGGCAGCCATGTGCGCACGCGGTTCTTGCCGTCCCAGCAGTCTACGGAGGCATAGTCCGTCATCACAATGGGGCCATCTCGGGTAGGCACCTCGAAGGCCAGCCGCGCGCCGGTCGGGGGAGGATCGATACGTCGAGCGTTCACCGTGCCGTCTGCAGCGGCAATGATCTCCACGGCATCATTGAAGTGCGGATCGCGCCTCTCGTCGCGTGCCAGCACCACGGGCCCGTAGACGAGCGCCACACGTCCGTCCCCTGCGCGATTGACCCCACGCGGACCCTTCACCAACTTGCAGCGGAGGGAAAAATCGATCTCGATGCAGTCGCCGGGCCGCCATTCGCGCACCAACTCCAGGTACGCGGCAGGCCTCGCCGCCAGAGGCACGACCTGGCCATTGATCCGCACAACCGTCGCATCACTGCAGGCGGGATTGCGCAGACGGATCGTAAACGCCTCGGCTTTGGCGGGCGTCACCTGCATCCGAACCGCGCCCGACAGCGGATAGTCGGTCGCCATCTCCAGCCTGACATCGCCGCCGGACGCCGTCTTCGCCTGGGCCATGAATCCGTTATAGAGATTGATGACGGGGCCTTCCGCCGCCTGCATCACGGCGACATGGGGGATGTACGCCAAACCCATCGGCCCGTTCAGATTACAGCACGTCACAGGCTTCCCGCTGAACTTCCAGCCCCACCCCTGATTGGTCACCTTGTGCCCATCCAGAAGATTCACATAGCTGAAGCCGCAGCCATCCGGCTTCATGGCGCCGATGAGGCCGTTGTAGACATACCGTTCGATCGCCTCGGCTGCAGACGCATCGGCTTCCAGACGCAGAATGTGCGAGCAGAACTTCATCCAGGTGACGCCTGTACACGTTTCCATCATGCGCTTGATGTCGGGATTCGTCTGCTCACGAGCCGTATCTCCCCAGGCTTCGCCCATCACACGGGGATGGTACGGCTGATCGGCGCCGCCATTGCCGGCAATCGTCAGTTCGCGGTCGCGCACAAGGGCGAAGTAGTTCGTCACCGCCCGATACACGCGCGCATCGTCCGCCACTCGCAGATAATCGGCCAAGCCCTCGAAATAGGAGGTTGTCTCGTAGGCCTTCGGATAGACGCCCCCCATCAGGTGCGGCGGCACCTTGTCATGCGCCATCTGCACCAGGTCACTGCCCAGCGCCCCGCCACGCGCCACCAGATACTTGGCGAAGTCCAGATAACGCGTCTCACCCGTCAAACGATACAGGCGCACCATCGGCTCCAGCAATGTGGAGGATTCCACGTGGTTCGGACTCCAGCCCAACGCGAGCACATCCTGCTTGGGGTCAGGCCCGATCTGCTCGAGGATCGCATCCGCCTGCCGCCTCATCGCCGCCAGCACCCGCGGATCCGCCTCGACATCCGCGTAATATCCCTCCAACCCCAGCAGCACATACTTGCGTTCCCACAGATCGCCATTGCGTCCACCAGGCTGTTCTGCGACAGGGACGGTGCTGATCGACCCGTTCTCGCGTTCGGTCGAGAGAATGTCCGCCACCGCCTCCTGCATGCGCGCCTTGATGCGCGGATCGCGCGAATGGCGGTAGAACATGCAGCCGGGACGCACGAACTTGCCCCACATCTCACCGAGTGCAAACTGCGGTGTCCCCTTGCGGAAGAAATCGGCAAACGCATGATAAGGCACATCGCCCAGGATCCAACCTTCCTGAGAAAGGCGAAGCTCGCGCTCAAGCCCACCTTTCAGCGTAATCGCGCCACTCGGCAGTGGCTCGAAGACGTCAGACCGTGGGGAGGCCTGAACACCAGCAGATGACATCAGGGAAACGGCGATGAAACAGATTGAGGTTCGCATGGGGAAGTTCTCGGGTTCAATCAAAGCGGGCACGCCACCGTGCGAATGGGGCAGCCAACGGCGCCACCCAAGATATCGACGCGAATCTTCGGGCGTGCGCCCGGATTGATGGTCTGGACCGGCACAACGGCTTTCCAGACACGCTTGGCCGAATCAACTGGTTTGAGCGCCACGCTGGCGCTGCCGTTCACCGCGAGCGGTTCAGGCCCGCGCCCCGCATCATGATAGTAGCTGCAGCTCACGTCCTCACACGGCTTCTCCAGCGTCAGGGTGATTTCATGGCGATCGTCTGCCGCCTGCAGTTCGACGGCATTTGCAGGCGCCTTCACGCAGGCGATTGTACCCAGATCCAATGCGAGGTTGTAGGTGCGCACCATCAGCACATCCGTCGAGGCCTTCTCCACAGGCGGCAGACGCAGCGTGTAGAGTCCCGGATTCGGACGCGTCACATCGCCGGCCAGATAGCCGCCCTTGCCGCCGCCCGTCTTCGTGAGATAGATGCCCCAGGCCGTATACTTGCGGTCTTCGCAGCGTTTGGCGTCCTTCAGCTCGAAGACGAGCCAATCCTGTCCCGGCGCCCGCTTCACATACCACCACACATTAGTCGCAGATCCGGCCGGGTAATCCTTGGTCCAGAAAACTTCTTCGGCCTGGGTCACAGAAGGCGGTGCGACGGACGCGACTTCACGATTTACCGCCCCGGCCACCTCCGGCAGTTCGATTTCATAGAGCTCGACTTTGTTCTTGGGGAACTCCAGACGCAGCTTCACGGTGGACAGCACCTCTGGATAGGTGAAGACCACACCATTCGGCACGACTTCCGTCGAAACCGGTTCCAGCGTCTTCCATTCGCCGCCGGTGCGGATCTTCGCCACCAGCTTCTCGATGTTGCGTCCGTAGACCGCAAGCTGACGGAAATGCGGCACGAACTTCGTGAAGGCCACCTCGAAGAACTTCTGCTTGCCCCAGTTGTCATACCAGGCAATGACATCACGCGTACCGTCGAAGATCTTACGGCCGCCGTTTGCGGAGGTGGAAGTCGTGATCGTCACGTCATAGTGCCGCCCGAAGAGCTGATTGCCCCGATGGCTACGCACATGCTCCGCCTGCGCAATGCGCGTGGCGTAGTCGGCATAGGAGGCAAGCCCTTCATCCAACTTGCGCGACGTGCCCACAACGGCCTCCAGCGGCGCCAGCTCAAGGGTCAACGCCTCTCCCTTCGCCGAAAACGTGCGGTTGCCGCGGAACTCGCCGAAGGTTCCGGAGAGGCCCTTCACCGTCACCCGACGAACTTCGGCGGTCATGTTGACGACGGCAAAGAGCGTAACGTCCCCCTTCGTCCACTTCGCGCCCTCGACCTCGGGCGTCTGGACCAAAACCGTGCGAGTTCCCAACAGGAAGAAGTCCGCCAGCCGCTCAATCGATTCGTTCGTGAAGCGGATGCCTTCATACAGTGTGGCGCAGTCCCCCAGATCGTGATAGGCATAGGGGAAGAACGTGCGCGCGCCATGGATCAGGAAGTTCCAGGTATGCGTGACGAATTCGCGGAACGTGGGATATTCGCCGGCGGAATAGCTGAAGCAAGTCGGCATGCAGCCGATGCACTTCTCCGGATGTTCGGCAGGCTTGAAGGCCTCCACATAGGAGCCCAGCTCGTTGAAGTTGCGGCCATACACCCGCTTGCCGTCCGCATCGTGATGCGGATTGATGTACGGATGCGTCTCGAACCAGTCGGCGCAGTCGAGATACTTGAGGCCCGCACGCGAACCACACAGAATCACATGGTAGGGATCCTTCTCGCAGGCGTAGTCGTACATGTGCTTCAGGTAGACGGCCGAAACGCCCCGGCATTCCGGCTCGTCGGAGATGTAGTAGTAGGTACCATCGCCCTTCAGACCCTTGGCGATGAGCTCATCCATTTTCGCGAAGATCTCAGAACAGGGCCTGATGTCGCGCCGCGCCTCCTTGGCCTCCATGCCACGGATGAGGCGCCCCGGCTCGAAAGTGCCGATCTGCTTGATCCAACGCGTCTGATGGAGATCGTCGGTATCGTACTTCTCCTTGAAGGCAGCACCGCCCATGTAGTATTCCGCATACATGTTCCGCCGAAAGACGGGCTTGCCGTCCACGATGAGGTTGCCGCCTGAGATCCAGCTGGTGTGTTGTCCAGGTCCCAACGGGGCCAGACGACGGACCTTGATCGCCTTTTCATCCTTGCCGCAGGTCAGGCTCAGGCGGCCTTCGCCCACGGCAAAGCCTTTCGTGTCGAACGAGAAGTCGCCGCCCCCTTCGGGCAATGTGAGAGTTTGCGGCGCAAAGCCAGGGCCCGACATCGTGACGCGCACAGGCCCCTTCACCACGGAGCGGACCGTGCCGACAACCTTGTCGGCGCACTGATCTGGATAGAAGTTGTTACGATATTCCGGCGACGTCAGCTTCACACGAAGAGCCTGATAGTCAATCAAAACGGGATACGTGCGCGCCAACACAGGACCGTCCTTGCGCGCAATCTCGATGGTCATCGGTAGCCGGCCATTCTCGGGGAACACCGCTGGCAGCACGACTTCGGCATCGCCCGAGGCCAGCGTCACTTGCCTGGGGGCGGAAAACGATGTCTTCACCGTGGCCTCGCCGCCCACGGCCGCCGCAATGACAAGCTTCAGGTCGCCGGCGATTCCCCCTGCTACGGGTTGCCGAACTTCGGCAGTCACGCTTTTGACCAGCACATCCTCGCTCTTGGGGCGTTTCGGGAAGCCTTTGATGGTCTTGAACGCCTTTAGGTCGGCGAAGCCCTTGCCGTCCGCCCAGCAGCTGAACTCGCAACCATCACCCTTCCGGAGCGTCCGCCCCACGTTGACCCGCCAAGTCGACTTCCAGGCGTGTCCTCGTGTCATATAGAAAGCCGCCAGGGGAATGCGCGCCTCAAGCGTCCAGCCGTCGTCGCAATCCGCCGCCTTCATCTCCCAGACGGGACCATACGGATCGGGGCGAATGGCGCCACCTTCCGAATAGAACATCGCATATGTCTCGCCGCGATGGGTGCAGAGGAACTGATAGTATTCGAAGATGCCGCCGTCCGGCACCAGATCCAGCTCGACCGCCTCGCTGGCCCAGATGCCGGCAGGCGGCTCATTGCGGAGGGAAGCCGTGTCGGAGTGACGGGCCTTGACGCC
>JAKSOW010000005.1 GCA_024405395.1 Kiritimatiellia bacterium
GCCTTGACATTCAGGGAGCCCGTCACGTTCAAGACATCATTGCAGATCGCCACCCGCGTGCCATCAACCGCGGTGAGCTTAACCGATGCGGCGTCGGCAATGCCGTAGGGTGGTGTCACGGAGCTGATCTTCAGACGATTGTCTTGGGGCGATAGCGTAGGTTGGCGCCAGCCTTTGAGGTTTTCGAAACTGGCATTTCCCGCCAATGTGGCGCCGTTGACGCGAATGTTGTCGTAGGCCGTCTTCTCACCGCGGGCACCACGGAACTGAAGTGCGAAGGTGCCGTCTTGGGAAGGTACAAAGGACAGGGAATAGTCCTTCCAGCTTTCTTCGGCCTCATAGATCATGCTGGTGATGCGTTCCCCACGAGACCAGCTGGGAATGATGCAGTGCTTGAGCGCCGTGGCGATTGGCGGGTCGTTAGGTGCAGGCTTTTTGTGTGCCAGAAGATGAAGGCTCACGCGTGCGGGGGCGTACTCGACACGCAAGGGACGGGGGCGTGTGACATTGTCGCCAAGCTTGACAGGTGGAGAGACGCGGTTGTCGCTCGCGTAAAGGCCCATCTCCGCCACACGGAGTCGTCCTACAAGATCGCGTGCGGGGCCGGGCCTCAGTTCCCAGCCGAAATTGAAGTAGTCCTCAAATCCTGGGTCCTCGGCCGTCTCAAGATTGTTCGTGTAGACCGTGTCGGCCGCGATTTTCCGCCAGTTCTCAAGCAGGGTGCCGCCACAGCCAACCGCCACATTGTTTGAAATCTGGTTGTAGAGGGCATTGTGGGCAAAGATGGGGTCGGCAAGCAGGGTAGGGGCGAGTAGCTTCGGATAGCGGGAGGTCCATAGCGTGTTTCCGAAGAGCTGGGGCCGGGCCAGGATCGGTTTGAACAGCATGCTCTTGCGTCCGGCGCCAGACCACATTTTTCCGAAAGACTCCACGCCTCGGCTGCCGAGTGTGATGCCATGGTCGCAGTTCATCGTCACATTGCCGTAGACGAGGTTGTCGTTTCCGCCGCCGATGTAGATGCCGGGCGAGGCGCGGTTGATGAGATTGTGGCGCACGATGACGCCGCTGGAGAAGTCGTCCAGATATATCCCTTTGGTGTGGGTGGTACGCGGTTGCTTTCCCGTCATATGCAGGAGATTGTGCTCGATAACGGTTCCGCGTTTGGTCCAGTCGCGCTGGCAACAGTAGATGGTGCCGGCATCGTCCTGCATGCAGGTGTCATGAGTGATGTTGAAGACGATGCGGTGGTCATTCCCCTGAAAGCCAATGGCCTGGTGGAGCGCGTGGTGGATGAGGTTATGCGTACAGTGGTTGCCTACGCCGGTGAGGCGTACGCCCGGACGATAATTGGCGGTGACGCGCCCGTAGTGGTGGATGTGGTTGTTGTCGGCGATGTGATTCGCGGGTGTGAGGGTCTCGAAGATGCCGCCTTCCAGCGCAATGCCGCCCTCGCCGAGCTCAAAGAGATCGCAGCCCTCCACGCGGCAATCGCGGCCACCCGAGATGATGATGCCCCAGGCCGACGTGTCACGCACAATCGTGGCGCGAATCGTGCAGTTGGTGCAGCTGCTGAAGCTGATGGCGTCCGTGCGGGCTTGAGAGCGGGCACAGCCCTCACAGGAGCCGTGGCTGCGTGCCGTACCGCGGATGAGTCCGGGAGCGCTGGCAAGCGCAAGCGGTTCCGCATTGTCGAGGGGCCACACATAGAGGCGGTGATGAGCTCTGTCGAGGACCCATTCGCCAGGGCGGTCGAGTTCGGAAAGGGCGTTGAAGACCCGGAAAGCGGCACCGTCGCGAATGCCGTATCCGCCGAGATGTTGGGCGGGGACGGAGATTTGCTTTGCGATGGGGTCAATCTTCTGCACGGGAACCTTGGCGTCGGCCCATTCATAGACCCAAAGTCCGTCCGCCCAGAGCTCGGGCTCATGTGCCCAGGCCGATAGGCGGTCGCTTTCATAACCGAAGATGCCGGTCAACGAGATGACGGCGTCGTGACGTTTCTGGAAAGGAGGGGTTATCGTGGAGACGCGCGTGTAACCTGCATTGGGCCAACAGGCCGACGGCAGTCGCCGAGTGCCCTGAAAGAGCGAGAGGGGCTGTGAGATCTTGCGCTTGCCGATACAGAAACCGCCCAGGAAACTCGGGAGTTCGAGATTGTCCGGAAGATCGTATTGTAGAGCCTTGTCGCGGGCAACGGCCGGTAATAGGTCACGTACGGCGGCATCTGTCACCGCGTGGCCCGATGACAGGAGACAGGCTCCTGTGAATAGGGCTCGCGTGCGCGTGGCGGCTCGCCAGCGGATGGGGGTCTCGGCTGTGCCGGCGTCGCGCGCATCCAGCTCCAGCGGGGTGGCGAACGTATAGGTACCGTCCGCAAAAGTGAGAACAGCACCACCCTCCGGAAGCAGTCCGTTGTGGGCGGCCCTCCAGGCACGTAGGGCGTTACGGGCGCCTGTAGGGCTGGCGACAGGTTGGGACTGGGTGCCGGGATTGGCGTCATCGCCAGTGGGATCAACAAAGATCTCAACAGGTGCGGCGATGTCGGCAATGGACAATATAAGGCAAAACAGCAGAGGAACTGAGCGTTTCATGATCAAGAGTATAGCGAATTTGCCGAGAGGAAGCAAGCAAACTACAGGAAGTTTCCGGCGTGCCGTTTTGTTGACTCTTGGAGTTGGTTTTTGCTAAAATACATTTTTCAGGAATCTGCAAGCGAGAGACTATATGAAAAACAATTTTGCACTAGTTGCGGTCCTGGCGTCAACCCTGGTCTGGGTGGGGTATGCACAGCCGGAATTCGTGGTGCCTGAAACGCTTTATGCCGCCCCAGGATTGGAGTGCAACGTCTATTTCAAGAATGTCTTCACCTCAGTCGTGCCGCAGCGTTTCGCCTTTCGCGCGGCGGCGGCCCTGGGGCGCAGTGAGCTTACCCGCTGGTGCTGGACGCCTGCGGCGGCGGACGCCGGCAAGTCGGTTCCCGTCGTCTTTGAGGCCTGGGATGATTCCGGGCTCGTTGCGGCGGCCACAACGACGGTGCAGGTGGCTGCGCAGCCCTCCGAGACGCTGAAGGCCAAACGCACGACGCTCGCGCTGTTCGCCGCCTCCATCACCAATTCCCGCTATCAGGACCAGCTGCTCGCGGACATGCGCGAGGCCGGCTATGCGAACTATGTGCCCGTGGGTGCGCGGAAGGGCAAACCCATCAAGGAGGGGGAGCTTGTGGCCGACCACGACGGCTACGGCGGCTACACCTTCAATACCTTCCTGACGCGGTATAAGGTCTCGAACGAGGAAATTGAGCATATCCAAGACGCCGCCGAGCGGGAGCAGCTCAAGTCGCTGGGATTGCCCGAGAAGATTGTTCACGCCTGGCAACGTGCGCTGCTGCGCAGTCCGCTGATGCGTTTCCGCAATGGGATGAAGGTGCTGGACGTGCAGGCCTGGCTGGACGACGTCAATGGCGGGCAGCCAATCGACTATGTGGTGATCGAGTTGGGCTGCAACAGCGTATTTTCCTATACGGGCGAAATCCCCGAGGTCCGTGCACGTTTCCGCGCAGAGGTGACGCCCTCGGCGCGCGAACTTGTCGCAGCGCTGCGTAAGTGTCTGCCCAACGCTACCTATGCCTTCTGCAATCAGATCATCGGCTGCAGCCAGGACGGTTTTGCCGCCAACTACGGTGCACGCTGGAACGAGATGCAGTTCCGCAAGGTCGCCTTTGGCATGAATGCCGAGATTGAGGCTCTGGTGCGGGAGTTCAACGATCCCAAGGTCAAGTTCGTGCCGTTCATGCAGGGCATCGATCCCTTCAATTCGTACATCCGCGGCAACGTGCCTGCCCATGCGCGCAGTGAGGAGAAGGTGTGGCGCGACGTGAACGCCGTGCATCCCTCCGCTGCCGGTGGCCGTCAACTGGGCGACACTCTGGCCGCCTGGCTGATGAACGATCTGACGCGGAAGTGAACGGGCGCCTAGGTGCCCAGCCCGAAAAGTTTTGACAGGAGACATAATATGAAGAATGTGATCATGATGAGTGCAGCCTTGAGCATGTTGGCCGCCATGGCCGCCGAGCGTACGCCGCTCTGGCCCGAGGGGAAGATTCCGCATTTCAACGACAAGCAGTATGCTGCGCCTTCGCAGGAACTGAAGGAACCCGGCTTTGACCGGGCGGCCCACCGCATGCCGTATCTGGAGTGGAGCGAAGCGCCCCAGGGGGCCAAGACGGACGCCTGTGTGATTCTCATCTCGGGCGGCGGCTACAACTGCACGTGCGACGGTCCCGCGTTCAAGCAGCTGGAGCGGAGACTCCTCGAGAACGGCATCACCTGCGTGTGGCTGTGGTACCGCACGCCGCGGCCGGCTGGTCTGCCCATCTACCAGAGCGGCTGGGAAGACGGTCAGCGCGCGGTGCGCATTGTACGTGCCGAAGCGAAGAAGCGTGGCTACAATCCCGAGAAAATCGGCGTGCTGGGCTGTTCGGCGGGCTCCCATCTGTCGGTTATGCTGGGCACAAGCGCGCTCACGCCGGCGTATGACCCGGTGGATGAGCTGGACAAGCTGCCCTGCCACATCAACTGGGCACTGCCGATGTGCCCGGCGTATGTGCTCTCGGACGGTTTCGAAGGCGCGAACAAGGAAAAGGGGCAGGCGCCGGGGTTGACATTGAATCCCTCGTTCAAGTTTGATGCGAAGACCTGCCCGATGTGCTTCTTCCATGGCGGCGACGACCCCTATTCGCCCAATGGCTCCACGCAGATCTACCGTCAGCTGCGTCGGATGAAGATCCCCGCCGAGCTTCACCTCGACGCGGGTCGCAAGCATGGCCCCGTCAAGTACGAGGCGTTTGAGCGCGCCATCGAGTTCATGCGTCAGATGGGCTTCCTCGGCAAGCTGGCGCGCGAAAAGCGCGAAGACCACCGTTGGCACCCGGACGGCACCTTGCGCACGGAGAAGGAATATCTCTGGCCCAAGGGCAAGATGCCCAAGGTCGGCGAGAACGAGACCTACGATCCCTACCTGGTGTGGTACATTCCCGAGAAGCCCACGACCAAGGCCATCCAGGTGGTCCTCGCCGGCGGCGGCTATGGCTTCTGCAACTATGTGGGCGAAAGTCTGCCGGTGGCGTATTACCTCAACCAGAAGGGCATGACCGTGGTGGCGGTGAAGTACCGCTGTCCGCGTCCCCAGGGCCAGCCCAAGCACATGTTCGGCTGGACGGATGCGCAGCGTGCCATCCGCATGGTGCGCGCGGAAGCGCCTGCACGTGGCCTGGACCCCAACCGCATCGGCACGATGGGCTTCTCGGCGGGCGGCCACCTCACGCTGATGACGGCGCTCTCCTCGCTCACGAATGCCTATGAGCCGATCGACGAGATCGACAAGCTGTCCTGTTCGGTGCAGTGGGCCTGCCCGATCTATCCCGCCTATGCGCTGACGGATGGCGCGGACGTGCCCAACAAGACCGGCGGCAATGCCGACGAGGCCGTGCCCGTGCCTGAGTTCGCCTTTGACGCGGCGACGCCGCCGATGTGCTTTATGCATGGCGACGCGGATGGCTGGGCGGCTATGAACTCCGTGAAGATCTGGGAACGTCTGCGCCTGATGGGCCTGCAGAGCGATCTCCACACGCTGGCGCTGCGTGGCCACTGCTTCCAGGTGTCGGCGGCGCCCGGCACGGGCAGCTACACGTGGCTGGACCGCATCTGGGACTTCTACACGCGCAAGGGCATCAACAAGTAAGACGAAACGGGGGTGCAGGCGATGAAGCGGCTGTTGCTGGTGTGCGCGGTGATTGGGGCCTGGGGGACGCTTCAGGCTTGTACCGTCATCATTGTGGGCAAGAAGGCCTCGACCACGGGCCGCGTCATCGTGGGGCACAATGAAGACGACAGAGGTCCGTATGTGATGCGCCACGGCCGTGTGCCGGCCCGTGAATGGCCTGCCGGTAGCGTGCTGCCCGCCGAGAAGGGCCTGGCGGCCATTCCGCAGGTGCCGCATACGCTGGGCTTCTTCTGGAGCGAGCTCAAGGCCTCCTGGGGACCCGCGGGGGCGGCAGACGCCTTTCTGAACGAGAAGGGCGTGCTGGTGGTCTCCGACAACGCCGGACACACCAAGGAGGACCGAAACGACGCCTCGCGCCTGACGGATGGCGGCATCTTCTACAACATTCGGCGTGCGGTGGCCGAACGGGCCACCAGCGCGCGCGAAGCTGTGCGGATCATCGGCGAGCTCGTCGAGAAGTGGGGCTATGTGCCGGGTGGCCGCATCTACACGGTGGCCGATGCCGACGAAGGCTGGCAGGTGCAGATCGTGAGCGGACGGCACTGGGCAGCACAGCGCTGTCCGGACGACGCCATTGCCGTGTGCCCCAATCACTACACGATCCACACGCTTCCCGAGAAGCCCAATGACGAATGCCGGTTTGCGCCGGACGTCGTCACCTATGCGGTGAACAAGGGTTGGTGGCCCAAGGACAGGCCCTTCGATTTTGCCGCTGCCTATCAGGCCGCCGACTGGGTGCGCAATCCTCACAACACCTTCCGCCAGGAGTACATGAATTCGCTGCTGCTGGGACGGGTCTGGAAGGACGAGTCCTATCCCTTCAGCGTGAAGGCGGAGAAGGCCGTTTCGCCGGATGACGTCAAGGCGGCGCTTTGCGCACACCCCGAGGGCGTCATTCCGCATAAGGACGACTTTGATTCGTCCGCCACCTGTCGTGCCGGCACCAAGGAGTCTCTGGTGTGCGACTTTGGCCATCCGGTGGCCGAGACGGTGCTGCACGTTTCGGGTCCGCAGCCCTGCGTGTCGGGCTACACGGCCCTCAAGCCCTTGGCGCCCGAACCTTTGCCGCCCGCATTTGAGGACCATCGTGCGGTTGCGCGTCTCGACACCCATTTCCAGGCCGAACCCGAATTGGCGCCCAAACCGCTCGTGGTGGGCATCAGCGACAACTGCAATCCGGGGCATGACGGCGTGCGCAACTATTTCGTGGATGCTCTGGCGCAGGCGGGACACATTCCCGTGGTCATCGGCATGTGCAAGGATCCAAAACGGCTGGAGATTGCGGTGTCGCGCATCGACCTGCTGCTGATGACGGGCGGTGCTGATGTGCATCCTTCCCGTTATGGCGAGGCGAATGTGAACTGCAGCAAAATCCAGGTGGGGCGCGACGATTTCGACTTCATGCTCATGGACGCCGCTGTGAAGCGCCGACTGCCCATTTTGGGCGTATGCCGTGGCCATCAGCTCGTGAACATCTATTTCGGCGGTTCGCTCTACCAGGATGTCTACAAGGAGTGCGGCGCGAAGCCCAATTCCCACAACAGCGGGAAATGGAGCAAGGACAGGATGAATCCCGTGGCCCATTTCCTTGACCTGGATCCCACGTCGCGGCTGGCGGGCATCGTGGGCACGAACAGGCTGGCGGTGAACAGCCATCACCACCAGGCCGTCAAGCGCCTCGCCCCGGGCTTCAAGGTCACGGCATGGGCGGAGGATGGCGTGGTGGAGGCCATCGAAAGCCAGGATTATCCGGCGGCAGGACTGCAGTTCCACGCCGAATCGCTGATCACCTGCCGTGCGCAGCACCCCGACTTTGATTTGTACCGCCTCGAACTCATCTTCCGCGAAATCGGCCGCCTTTGTGGTGCCGTCCGCTGACAGGAAAGGAATATCGTATGAAGAAGACATCAGCTTTTGCGCAAAGCAAGGTCTGGGCCGCGCTGTGCGTCTCTGTGTGCGCCGTGGGGAGCGCCGTTGCGGCGACCTGGGCGAATCCCGAACTCGTGGCGAAGGTCGCCTCGGGCGAACTGACGGAGGCCAAGGTGTCGTGGTGGGGCTATGATGCCGCAGATGCCACCGAATATCTGCAGGCCGCGCTCAGCTCCAAGGCGAAGAAGGTGACGATTGACGCGCCGATGGGGACGTGGTACACGCGTCCGCTGCGGGGGCGTTCCAATCTTGAGCTCGTCATCCCCAAGGGCGTCACGCTGATGGCGAAGCGGGGCGAATACAAGGGACAGAGCGACACTCTGCTGACGTTCCGCCTGGCCGACAACGTGAAGCTCACGGGCGGTGGCGAACTGAAGATGTGGTTTGAAGACTATACGAACAAGACGATCTACGGCTGGAGCGAATGGCGGCACGAGCTCTCGCTGTTGAGCTCGTCGCATGTGACGGTGGAGAACCTCACGCTGTCTGACTCGGGCGGCGACGGCGTCTATCTCGGCAACGCCAACGGAAATTCCAACACGGACATCATCCTGCGCGATCTCACCATCACGCGCCACAACCGGCAGGCCATCAGCGTCATCACGGCGGATCGCCTTCTCATTGAGCGCTGCCTGCTCGCCGACACCTGCGGCACGCCGCCGATGGCCGGCATCGACTTCGAGCCCAACAGCGCACGCGAGATGCTGCGCGACATCGTGGTGCGCGATACCGTGGCGCGCGGCAACTATGGCTGCGGCTTTGACTTCTCCGTGTTCCAACTGTCGGCGGAGTCGCCCGACATCTCCATCACGCTAGAGAACTGCACGAGCGTCGGCAACCGCCAGCCCACGAAGTTCAGCAAGCCCTCGGACACGATCAACGGTTTCCGTGGCTGTGTGACTTTCCGCAACTGCACGTTTGACGATGGCGAGAAGTCCTGCGTGAACCTGAAGTCGAACAGCGCCAGCGAGACGATGGCCCTGAAGGTGGAGAACTGCCGCGCGCGCGACTACGCCAAGGGTGGCGAACTTGCACCGATGACGGGCGCCTGGGGATGGGCCAGCGTGCCGAAGCCCACGTGGCCCGATGGGGCACCGATCAGCATGTTGCCCACTTCCGCCGAGATGCTGGCCACAGCCAAGGTGTTTGACGCCAAGCCGGGCGAGGTGGTGCCCCTGAAGGCGCCGGCCATTCGCGGACGCGGGGATTTCTTCATCTACGCCGCGCAGAAGGGGCGCGTCCACCTCAAGGGCAAGGTGCTGCCTGTGGGACGCGCGCAGTTCAAGGATGCAGCCCTCTTCGTCAACACGATGAAGGGTCGGCGCCTGAAGCGGGTGGAGGGGCCGACGGGCTTCCGCCAGGAGACCGACTGTTCCTTTGACGTGCCGGCCCCCGGCTTCTACCACATCGAGGTGCGGGTGGGCAGCTACCATGGCTTCGTCTTCACGGAGACGGGCGTGCCCATTGCGCTGGGCCCCTACGGCAAGGCTAAGTTCCCGGGTCTCAACTGCGGCGGCGGCACGCTGTATCTGCGTGTTCCCGAGGGCGCTTCGCGTCTGGCGGTGGCGGCCACGGGTGGTGGCGGCATGGAGCTTGTGCACGCACAGGTGTACGACGGCAAGGGCGTCTGTGTGCTGGACAAGGACAACTGTTCGAGCGAAGTGTACTTCTCGTCGGGCACGCCTGCGCCCGGCCTCTGGCGGCTGGTGGCGTCGCGGCCGTCGAAGGGCTGCCTGGACGACTATGCGTTCGGCACCTACAGCCATCCGTGCTATCTGTTCCTCTCGCCGGAGAAGACCTGGGAAATCCCCGTCGTGAAGTGATTGCCGCAGGAAGGTGTAGCTTATGACCATGGCGAACTGGGGCAAAGGCGCAGGGCTCGTTGGTTTGTGCGCAACGATGATGAGTGCGCAGGCTGAGGTGTTCAAGGACGGCGAACGGGCGGCCTTCTTCGGCGATTCGGTTACGCATCATGGATATTGGGTGAAGCCGCTGCAGGATTTTTATTACACGCGCTTCCCCAAACGGGACATCCACATCTGGAACTGTGGCGTCGGCGGCGAGACGTCCACCGAAGCCACGCGACGCGTTGAGGCCGATATCGCCTGGCGGAAGCCGACGTTCGTCAACGTCTGTTTCGGCATGAACGACGTCGGCGTCGTTGGCTACCAGACGAATGCGCCGTCCTGGGCGCTGGATCAACGACGGAATGCGCCGAGCAGGTTTGAGGCGGGCATGCGCAAGCTCCATGCCCTGCTGCAGGAGAAGGCGCCTGGCGCGCGCATTTGCTGGTGCACGCTCGTGCCGTGGGATGATGAACTGCAGTTCAAGCCACCGCGTGGCCCCATTACGGGCGTCACCGAGGGCGAGCGCCCGCTATCCGATTTCGTGACGTCGTTTCGCAAAGAGGTGGGCGGCGACTACGTGGATTTCTATGGTCCCATGCTGGCCTACAACCGCAAGCTCCACAAGACGGACCCCTATTCGTCGCTTTCGCCGGACACGATCCACCCCAAGGAGCCGGGCGGTCTGTTCATGCTGCGACTCTTCCTTGCGGCACAGGGTGCAGATGACGTCGTCTCGGAGGTGGTGGTCGATGCCGCGGCAGGGAAGGCAACGCAGATGGCGAATGCCGACGTCACGGGGATTGCGAAGACATCGGGCGGCGGGGTGGCGTTTCGCGTCTCCGAGAAATCCCTGCCGTTTCCTGTCGATCCCGCCGCGCGGGCCATGGCAGACGAGATTGGGTTCGACAACGCATTCAACCGCGAGTTGCTGCGCGTCACGGGCCTTGCGGCGGGCGACTGGATCTTGCGCATCGACGGCAGGGATGTTATGACGAATTCGGCGGCAGCATGGGCGAAAGGCGTCAATCTGGCGACGGTCGAGGCCACGCCGATGATGGCCCAGGCGCGGACGGTTGCCGCCAAGAACGCGGAGAAGATGGCGAAGGAGAAGGAAATTCGCTCCCTGTGGGTGGCACGGTGTGTTGCCTGGCGGCGGATGTTCTGGGACGCCAAGTTCACGGATGCCGATTTTGCCGACGACCGTTTCCCGCTCGTCTATGCCAGTGCCTATCTGGCGGCATGTGCGAAATGCGGGAAGAAGGGGCTGTCCGACCAGAAGATGTACGAGAAGTTCAAGCAGGACTGGTCGTCTGTTCGGGCACGTGAAGCCGAGATCGAGAAACTCCATCGTGCGGTTCGCGGACTGTGTGTGCCCCAGCCGCACGGTTTTGAGCTCGTGGCTGTTTCCCCTGGCGCCTAGGTCATGATCACGTCATGTGCCTTGGGCAGAAGTCGGATGCAGAGGAAACTTTCCGCATTTGGCCTGTAACCTTTCCCGCAGAAAGACGTATACGGTTCGTCTGGTCAGTCGAGGTCGGATGAATGTGAAAAAGAGAAGGATGCTGAGATGGAACTGAATGAAGCCAAGCAGATTTACACGAGTTTCGTGAATTTCTCGAATCAGGAACTCGCGGCCAGCGGGGGGAATCTGAAGAACGCCAACGCAGTGGCGCGCTTGAATGGGCACACAGTCGTCGCGGCGACGGACGACTCAATCCACAAGGCGTTCCGCAATGCGGACCTGAAGGCGGCCAACACGTCTGCGCATACGGCATTCAAGGAGGCGATTCTCACGCTTTTCGGCGCCAAGCAGGTGTCTGAACTGCCGCCGAGCGTCCAGGCCGCGCTTCAGTCGCTCTCGAAGGACGCGCGTCCGCTCTCCGCCCGCCGCATTCACGTCATTACGCAGGACGTCAATATCGCGCTCATGTCCGCGAAGGGATCCACTCCCATAACCGACCAGCTTCAGGCGATGGGACGGGCGGTCAACGACGAGATGACGGGCTCGCGCAGCCTTGAGACGGTCAAGACGCTGGCGGGGAATGCCTTTGCCGCGATTACGCAGGACGCCAAGTTGGCCAACGAGCCGCTGATCAACGATTTTCTCGCGTCCGTCAAGAACACGATTGACGGCGCGAAGACGTACAATGAGCTTGTCGCCGGCCTCACGGCCCGAGCGACTGAGTTTTCGGCCGCACTCGGGCAGGCGAATTTCGCGCCCGGTACGCGCAGCTGCGCGGCGGGCTATGGCGTCAAGCAAGTTGCGGGAAACTTGGTTGACGAGCTCGCCAAGCGCGCGTACCTCGCCAAGATCGACACCATACGCGCCAACATCGCGAACCTCAAGGTCGCCCATGCGAACGAGCCGGCGATCATGAAGTTTCTTGCCAAGCTCGAGACTGAGGCTTCGGACGCCGAGCTCAAGAAGTGGAACTTCGCGCAGTTTGAAGTTGAGCGTCTGGAGTTCGTCGCGAGCGAGGAGTATGTCGGCATCGTCAACAAACAGGTCGGTCAAATCGTCAAGGACACGATTCAGGCGGAAAAGGAGCTCATTCAGCAGTCCTATGACCGCCAGACCCAGAAGACGCATGACGAACTCATGCCGGCGGGCTTTGAGAGCAAGATTGAGTCGGACATGAGAGCCACGGCCCTGGCGAATGCCTGGGAAAGGCTTGCGGGCGACACGTCAACAGGCGTGCGGCCAGATGAGCTCGGCAGTAAGTTCCACGAAGCCCAGGACACGTTCGTCAAGGACGTTCACGGCAAGATCGAAAGCGACGTCCAAACGGCGGTCAACACGGAAAAGAAGCGCGTCGAGGCGGATGCCCAGTCCCTCAAGATCACGCTCCTGTCGCCCGAAGACGAGAAGGCCTTCATCACGGACATGTGCGATGAGTTCGCGAAGACGGCCTGGAACCAGATCAAAACCACGGGCAAGGTCGAGTTGCCCACGGAGCGAATTGAGGACGCCTATGCCAAGACGTATTCGAAAGGTCTCCATGGCCAGGGCGAGAACATCGTCAAGGAAATCGTGGGGGACATGCACAAGACGCTCGACGCGGCGGTCGCGAAGTGCGCGCAGGAGATCAACGAAAAATTCAGCAATGTGCTGGCGTCGGAGCACGACACGGAACGCATTCTCACAAAGAGCGAAAAGAATCTGAAGGCTAAAGAGGAGGACTACAAGGCCCTCGAGCAGGAGATCAAGAACGCCGAAAAGCAGATGGCGGTGGACAAGAACCAGATCGCCATGGCCGAGCAGGGCAAGATCAAGATCGCCAGCAAGCACTTCTTCGGTAACGGACTCAAGGAGCTGAAGGAGAAGGTTGGGAACGATGCGGCCCAGCTCGCGGAAAAACGGAATCAACTTCGACTGCTGGGCAGCGAGGTTGAGAATCTGAAGTTCCAGATCTTCGGCAACCGAGAGGCGCTGGGCCTCTCCAGGCAGGACCGGGCCACCGCCAGCCAGCGCAGCAACGACTTTGTCGAATTCGCCAAAGCCGGCGTCAAGAATCTCGAGGAGTGTAAGAACGTCATTCTCGAATCTCTTTCCTCTGGCAAAAGCGTGGACATCGCCTCGTTGAAGACGGCGGTTGAGCGGTTCAAGGCCGAGGTCGGAAAGGTGATGCAGTTCCTCGACGGCTATTCGGCCGAAAAAGAGGTGGCGAAGCCAGAGTTCCTGAAGCCCGAGTCCTTGACCGTGAATTCCCGTTTCGGTCTTCATGACCCCGAGAACTTCGCCCGGCGTGTCGAGGTCGGCGCCAAAGGATTCCTGAAGGGCATCGTCACGGCCTCGGACCTGGACGACGATAAGAAGGCCACGCTCGAGCGGGTGGTCGACAACACGTTTGGCGCGAAGAACGCGATTCCGGCAAAGATAGTCGGCCTCGGTCTCGCCCGATGCGCGAATCAGACCAACGAGAGCGTCGCGCGTGTCGACATTGAGGACAATCTCGCGCTCTACCTGAAGTGCGTCATTGACGGCGTCAAGGCCGGCACGCTGGCGCTGGACGCGAATGGAACTCTCCCTGAGCTTGA
Organism: Kiritimatiellia bacterium; assembly: GCA_024405395.1. Taxonomy (GTDB): domain Bacteria; phylum Verrucomicrobiota; class Kiritimatiellia; order RFP12; family UBA1067; genus RGIG6720. The sequence continues at coordinate 13,596 of JAKSOW010000005.1, forward strand.
CGAGCAAGTCGTCGTCGACTACGCGACCGTAGAGACCCAGAGGGAGCATGAGGAGAACCTCAACAGCGCCATCCCCGCGCTCGGCAACGACCGCAAGTTCACCGGCGCGATCAGCGTGCTCAGGAACTTCGGCGAGAAGGGGGGCCAGATCGCCGGGGAGATCGAGAGGCTGTTGCCCCTGTTCAATGGCAGCGCCAATGCGTCAAAGTATGCGAGCGCGGCGTTTAACGACGCCTACAAATCGCTCTTGGCCGAGAAGCTCGATCATGTGCGCGAGGACGGCACCACCGTGCGGGACTACGTCGCGAAACTGCTCGTCGGCATCATGCGCAACAATGACGCCTCCAATCTCGAGGCAAGCGGCATCGTGCTCGCCAATGCGCGGGATGTACAGAAGATTCTCGGCGCGATTGTGGACGGCGCCGAGCGCGAAGCGCATCAGCAGACGCTGGACAGCTTGCCGAAGAACGTGCGCGCCCTGGTGGGGTTGGACAATCTGACGTCTTTGGACAAGACGGAGCTGGTGAGCAGGTTCCTGAAGCGTACCGGGCTCAATGACGCCGAATTCGCCGAGATGGATGCTGTCGCTGTCGAGAGAGTTCGGTCATTCCTGCCGTTCGTCGACGGTACGTTCGCGAACAAGCGTGCCTATGCGGCTGTTTTCATCCGCAGCGTGGCGGCCGGCGACTTCCCGGTTTCGTTGTTGAACGAAAATTCGCGGCAGATGCTGGAAGGGCTGATTACGCTCAGGCTGAAGCTGGATACGGGCAGGGTCGGTCAAGCCGCCGAACAGGAGTTTGTGCGCGGCTTTGACACGTATGACGCGAAGGAGATCCTGAAGATGCTCGCCCTCGATGGCCTGCAGAACCTCAAATGCGAGGCGCACACGCCGCGCGTGCTGTCGTTGCTGTATGCGCTCAACGGCTCAAAGGCGGGTGGGCTCAAGGCGCTCTGCAACGAGGCCTTTTCGTGCGACATCTCCAGCGTCGACGCGAATGATCTGAAGAAGGCGCGTGACATGGCCTTCAAGAACATAAAGGACGGCGTGCCGCTGCTCTACTCCTTGGGCCAGTATTCGGTCTACAAACGGAACTCGGATGAGTTGTCCGTCTTCACCGAGAGCGCCAACCGCACACGTGTGCTCACCGATCTGCTGGCGGGTGGCATTGAGCCGCTTTTCGCGAACGCCGATAAGAAACATCCGGCGCCGACAATCGACGACATCCGCGATTGGGTCAAGGCGCTCGATCTCCTCGCATCGACCGGAAAGCCGACGCCCATTACGCTCAGGGGCATCCCGGCAACGCTCACGCTCGCAGATGACGGCAGCGTGGAGGCGACTGTTGTTGGCGAGAGAGGTGAACAGATCACGAAACATCTGTCGATTACACCGGCCGCGATCAAGGCCACGATGATGGAGGCGATGTTCCGCCACGTCGACCTCTACGTGAAAGGTTCGGTGGGTGAGCTCGTGACGTTCCTGCCGGATGAGAGCCAGTGCGAAGCGCGTCGCTATGCGCTGATGGTCGTGACGTCGCTGGCGGAGAAGAAGTCCTTCGGAAGCTTCGACCCCGTGAAGCTCGCCGGGATGTCCACGCACGCGCTCGTGGCACTGGCCAAGGACATGATCGTTGACTACTCCGAGATGAAGCAGTCGGCCTTCCTGAACCGGCTGAAGCTCGAGACGAACATCGTCTATTCGCCCGAGATCACGGATTCGCTCAACCGTTTGGCCGCTGCGGAGGCGGCGCAGGGCAAGGATGCGATCAACGCGATGGTGAAGGTGCCGGACGTGACGACGCCGATGCTTGCGCCTTCACAGGAGAGCCGTGAGACCATCAACGCCGAGATGGCGAAGCTGCAGAACGAATTCACTATGCACTTCGTCAACACCCTCGTCGATTCGAAGCTCTCGGATCCCGACCTCATGAGCCTCAAGAGTCTTGCCGGCACCGAGTCGATCGACATGTCGAACGGATACGGCGCCTTCCTCAAGAAAGTGCTCACGAACTACTTCACGGGCATGGGCGATCTCGACAAGAGCCTGCTCTACGCGGCGGTCAAGGCCGAGGCAGGGGAGGGCGCGACGCCCTATCAGCGCATCGCCGCGCTCGTCAAGAACTCGGGTCCCGTCCTGGTCAAGATGCTGCAGGGCATCCCCCTTGGCGCGGTCGGCAGCGAATTCAGGAACCTGATGGGCGAAGTCAAGGGCAGTCTGCCGTCGATCCCCACCGAGGTCACGCGTGCACAGCTTCTCGACATCATCGCGCGCTCGAACGGACAGATCACCGGCATCGAGGTCAAGAAGTCGCTGGGTGCCGCCTCGGTCGGCGAAGCGCTGCTCTGCCGCGTCTCCACGCCGAGCAATCCTGACGGCGAGGACGTCGTGATCAAGCTTCTGCGGCCGAATGTCCAGATGACCGCCCAGCGCGAAATCGACTTCATCCACAACGTCCTCCACGACACCAGCTTCGATGCGCGCCTGGCGGGCATCCTGAAGGAGCTTGACCTCACGCAGGAGGCGGACAACGTCGAGATCGGTCGCGGATACAGCACGATCGCGCGGTCTGACGACAAAGGACGCAACATCGTCGCAATGGAGCGCGTCAGGTCGATGGAGCTTCATTCCCTCGCGCGTCCTTCGGTGATGTCGGTGGTCATCCGCAAGGCCTCCGGCGAGACCTGCGAGAAGTTCTTCTCGCAGGTGGAGACGCGCCTCGGCGAGATTCTCTCCTCCATGAAGCACGTCGAGGAGCCGCCGGCCGACAAGCTCTGCTACCGCAATGCGAAGGGCGGTAAGGTGGTGACGTACAGAACCGACTCGGTCACCGATTTCGCCGCCACGAAGGACGAGCTGATTCGGCTCTACGACTCGACCCGGGCGCGTCAGAACGACTTGCTCAACCTCGTCTACAAATGGGCGTCGTTCGGACTCTTCCCGAAAGAAGGCGAGAAGGGCTTCATCCACGGCGACCTCCAGGACTGCAACATCATGACCGACGAGCGCATGATGACCTTCATCGACTTCGGCAACGCGATGACGCTCTCCAAAGACGATCGCGAGAACATTCTGTGCTCTCTCGTCTACTGTCTCCTGGGCAAGGACCACAGCGACGACTTCACGACGATTCTCGAGGGCCTGGGCGTGAAGTTCCGCGATGCGGCGCAGAAGAAAGCCGTGATCGCGGATCTGACGGCAGTCTTCGCGAAAGGCACCGGCAACGACACGGGGCTGCGCTACGCGGCGGCGATGAGCGTGCTGCAGATGCATCAGATCGAGATTCCGGCCTTGCTGAACAACTTCTCGCAGTCCCTCCTGCGCCTGCAGAATGCGGTCGAACGCGCAAATGATTCGTTGCGCAAGATCGAAGGCATGCTGCGGGGCTTGCGGTTCGATCCCACCCTTGCCGCCAACACCGACAATCCGCTGCGCGTCACGGCCTTTGACGAGGATCCTGTGACATCTCTGGATGTCGAGGGGTCAGACACGGAGGTCGTCTCCCTCATGAACGCCTTCCTTGGACCTGCCATGCGAGAAGGGCATCTGGAGACGGTGGTGGCGGATCTGTGCAAGGATTCGGAGGGACACTTCAGCGTCGAGGCTGTGCGGACGAAACTGCTCCCGGTCTTGGCGCAGTTCAAGAACAGTTATCCGATTCCGTCGGATATCAACGCCAAGATCCCCGAAGACGAAGAGAAGCCGGGCTATCAGCTCTACAAGATGGCCGAAGGCCTGCTGCGAGCCGAGTTCGATCTCGACAACGAGGTGGATGCCGGCAAGTTCAGGCAGATCGTCACGGAAATCAGCGATGGCGTTTCGGTGGCCTATGCGTCGATTCAGACCAATCTCACGACAAACCTTACGATGTTTGATGAGATCGTGGCCAAAAAGCCGCCTCAGGCCTTCTCGGCGATGTTCCAGAAATGCATCCTGGACCACTCCGCTGCCTGTCAAGATGCGGCATGGAGCAAGATTGCCAAGAATGGATTGAAGACCCACAAAGCAGTCGGCCTGGTGGGTGAACTCGAGGCCGCGCGCAAGATCAGCGATGCCGAACAGAAGGCGATCAGCGAGATCAGTGCGGTCGACAAGAAGTTCATGGTGTCGCATCCCGACTTCCCGGTCGACGTCCTGCGGCGGGTCTCCGAGGTCGCAAATGGCGAATTTGTGCACGAAGCCGGTACTTTTGGCGCCAAATGGGGCAAGAATGATGCCCTGCTCCGGCGGGGCGCGAATATCCTGGCACGGAACATCGCGCAGCTCAAGGCGGCGCTTGTCAGGGATGGCTACGAGGAAGAGCGGGATACGGGCAAATACGGCCTCAAGACCGCGATTGACCTTTCGGTCGCCCACATGATCAGCCGCTTCAACCTTGACACCAGCATCAAGGCGCTCGACAAGGCGCAGTTCGATCGATTCCTGAGCTACCTGCCGGATGACGATTCCAGATACGCCGCCCAGTTGCTCTACAAGTGATGACAAAGTCGCCGCGTCCAGCACCCGAAGATTTTTCGTAAATCCTTAGAGACTTTTCCGTCTGGCCTACGGACTTTCCTCACACGGCATTGGCGGTGAGTTTTGACCCGTTTGCGACTTATGGGATTTACCTCTCGCACAAAGGGGGCGGGAGTGGTATAATCCTGAAATGAAATAGCCAGGGGGAGCTGGCGTCGACAAATCTGGAAGAATAGGCAATGAACTGCGATTCGGGCATTATAGAGGTCGTGGGGGCAATTATCCACAAGGATGGGCGTTATCTTGTCGGCCAACGTGCCGCCCATAAGTCTCAGGGCGGCAAATGGGAGTTCATGGGCGGGAAGATCGAGCCCGGAGAAACTCCTGAACAGGCTCTGGTCCGCGAATGCCGTGAGGAACTGGATCTGGAGATCGAGTACGAGCGAATCATTGATGCTGTCGTTCACGCCTATTCCGACAGGACAATCCGCCTGACGCTCATTTCCTGTTCGCCCAAACAAGGCTCTGAGCCAAAGGCCCTTGAGCATCAGCAGATCAGATGGGTGACACGAGAGGATATGGAGACCTTGGATTTCGCGGGGGCAGACCGCGAACTGATCGAGAAGCTTGGGGCTGATTTCTCTTCAAGAACATAAGGCGATTTTTTCTTTTCGGGCTTGCTCTCGGAATGGCTAATATAGTATAATGTTCGCAAGGCGAAAAAGGTTTTTGTTCTTTTCGGATGGTTTAAAAGCCTTTTTTGAGTCCGGCACAATTGGTATGGGAAGGAAAACGGAATAGTGATGAGCACGCGCAATGCAGTCTCCGCCTTTACGGCGGTTGCCTTGGGTTTGTCGTTTGGAGCCGCTCAGGCGGCAGACGTTTCCGAGAATTTTGAGTCCGTCGAGGCGGGGGCGAAGCCCACGGGATGGACTGGTTTCTGTTCTGTTGCCGAGCAGGCAGGCGCCTATTCGAAGGCGGACATGCCGGGATATCCCATCGCGGGCGATCACGCCAAGGTGTTGGCCATTGAAGGCTCCGCCGTGCGCGCCTATAATACGACAAGCGAAAGCGGGAACCGCGTCATCGACCTCATGGTCATGGCCGACGAACTGCCGGAAGATGACCTGCCCGCCGCTGCCGGCGATGAGCAGATCAAGTTCGCCTTCGACAAGGATGGCTGCGTGAACATCTACCACAAGCCAACCGCAACAGGTGCGGCGCAGTGGTCCAAGATCTCCAGCACGGTCTATCCCAGCGGCACATGGGTGCGTGTCACCTTCACCTTCGACTATTCCTCTGCCTCTGTTCCGATGTGCCAGGTGAAACTCGACGGCTCGCCCTGCACGTCTGCGGCCGGATTCCATTCGCCGGCGGATCTGGAGCACACGGGCTCCTGGTATTTTACGGCCTCGGCGGGCACGGCGCTGGCGCAGATTGACTTCGCCGGCTGCGGTGGCGTGGACGATGTCGTCAATGCCGGCACTTCGCCTGCCGCTCCCTATACGCCGGCCCATGCGGGCCCCACGCAGACGAATGGCGTGGATGTGGCGTGGCTGAACGCGCAGGGCATCGCCTGGTCGGATACGGAAGTCGCTGCGCCGGGCGGTAGCGGCTATACGATCAAGGAATCGTTCCAGACGGGTGTGGATCCCTATGGCGAGAACAAGCTCTATGTGGCCGACTCGACCTTCACGGATTCGAAGTTCACGCTCGTTTTCAACGGTTGCGGCCGTACCTATAAGGTCGAGACGAGCGCGACGCCGTTTGTGGACGGTACGGCTTCCGGCACGGAGGCGACGGGCACGTTTACGCCGAATGCCGCCGCCAACACGACGTCCTGGACGGGTGACCTGCCGACGTCTGCGCTCACCTACTACCGTGTGCGCTCCACGGCGGCGACCTCGGCCGAGACGATCAACCAGTTCGCGGTTCTGAAGGTGAACTCCTCCGACACGAACACGCTTGTGGCGTTGCCCTGGAAGACGTTGACGCCGTCGGCGACTGACCCCGCCAACATCACGGCGGCGAAGGTCGTGCTGCCCGAGACGCTCAGCAATGGCGACTATCTCCTCTATTATGATGGCGGGTTCAAGGGCTGGGTGCTGTCTGGTGGCGCCTGGACGCCGATCGCGTCCTCGACCGCTATCGGCACAATCACGGCGGCGGCCGCCACGGCCACGGAACTGCAGCGCGGCCAGGCCATCTGGGTCATCCGCAGCGACACCTCCAAGCCCATTTATCTCTGTGGCCAGTATCTGGCGACCAAGGGCGAGGCTGATGTTGCGGCAGGCGGCAGCCTGTTGGCCAGCCCCGATGTTGCGGCTGACTTCGAGGTGTCGAACACGAAGATCACGGGCGCTGCGGCTGGTGACCAGATTGCCGTGCCTGGCGCGGGTGCGCTCGGGCTCCCGAAGGTCTTCCAGTTCAAGAGTGGTGCCTGGGGTACGGATGTGACCTCGTCGGTGCCGGGTCCGGGCGGTGCGAACATGACCAAGCATGAGTGGAAGACCTCGGGCGACGTCATGAAGATTCCCGCCGGCAAGGGCTTCATCTATCAGCCCAAGGGCTCGGGCGCAAAGGTCACCTGGTAAGGCAACGCGAAGGTACACGAACATGAAAACGCTGAAATTTTTCGCGCTTCTCTCGGCTCTGACGGCTCTGCCCGTCCTGGGTGATGTCGAGGCTCTCTACTGGCAGGTGACAAGCGACATGAATCCGGAGCCCATTGCCTTTTCCGCGGCTGCCTTTGCGGCTGTGGACGGGAGTGGCACCGTTTCCTACCTGACCGATGCCGCGGGTAACGCCTGGCAGGCCGCGAACGCCGATTCCACCACGGCGGTCATCGCGTCGCTTCTCAGTTCCGACACCTACAGCTCGGGCTACAGCTTCTACATCGAACTGATGAACCAGGATGCGGGCGGTAACTGGTACACGGCGGGTTCGGTCAACAACAACGGGGTCAACTACAGCTGGTCCGACATTCAGGCCCACGTCTATTCGTCGTCCTCGATGTCGATGTCGCTCGCGACGCCGCTGACTTCCGGCACCGCGCACATCCCTGAGCCGACTTCCGGTCTGCTGATGTTGTTTGGCGGGGCGCTCCTGGCTCTTCGCCGACGCCGCGGGTGAAAGGAGACCTCGCAGGGAGGATCATGGAAAAACCCGAGCAGGACAGTCTTCCTCTGGGTTACGAACAGCCGGACCTATTGGACCGGCTGCTTGCTTTTCTTTTGGCGGCCGTTGCCGGTGTTGCCGTTTGGCTCTTCTCGCCGGCCGGACTTCATCCGCTGGCCTGGAATGACGCGGCCCTCGCGGCGGGGCTGATGCCGCCCGAAACGGCGACGCCGGGTGTGGCCCGTCTCGTGATGGCGGGCATCTTCCAGGTGCTGGGCGTGGCGAGAGGCATGATGGCCTTGTCCCTGCTAGGTGCGGCGTCGGCCGGGCTTCTGGTGGCGCTTGTCTACCTCAGCCTCCGGGAATTCCTGCCGGCCGTTCTGTCCCTGCGCAGCGAGAGCACGCGCTGGACGTTTGTTCTGGAACGGCTGGTCGCGGCCGTTGGCGCGTTGGTCTTCTTGCGGGCCGAGCCGGTTTGGCGCCTGGCGCAGACCTTCTCGTCGCAGCTTCTTCTGCTGGTGGGGACGATCGGATTCCTGCGTCTGTTCCTGCGCCTGCTGCACTACGGCCGCTTTTCGACGGCGTATGTCTGCCTGCTTCTGTTGGGCGCCCTGGCCGCGGAATCGCCGCTGGGGCTTTTGCTGGCGGTGTTCGCGCTGGTGGTGACATTGGTCGCCCGCAGCTATTCCTGGCGGCCAGACCTCCGTTATCTCAACCCCATGCTGATGGAGCTCTCGAAGTGGCGGCTGTCGCTGTTTTTCGCCCTGGGGTTTCTGCTGGCGCTGGGCGCGGATGTTGTGGGCTTTGTCTGGCTTGGCGGCCTGGCGGCCACGGAGATGAACTACGGTGCATTGGCGGTGGACTGGATTGTGCGCTATGGTCTGGTGGCGTGGCGTGCCGCGACGCCTTTGGGCTGGATTCTCATCCTGATCTTCGCGGCGTTGCCGTTCGGCGTGGCGGCGCTGAATGCGCGTCGGGCGACCGATGACGACGCCTTCCTGCCGTTCCGCATCGGCATCCTCTTCGTGTCGCTGGCGATTGTGTCGCTCGCGCCGCTGTCGACGTTCCCCAATCTCCGCTTCTGGGTGTGGACGCGGGGCGATGTCGTCGCCTCCCCGAGCCTGCTGGGGTTGATCTCCCTGGCATTGGCGGTGGTGTTTGCGCTCGCCCTGGCCGTCTTCTTCTATGACATCTGGTGCCGTGACCACAAGCGCATCGCGCTGCAGAGGTTCCCCGAGCTCATCGAGGACGGTTCCTTTGCCCACCAGCATTTCCATTGGCGCTGGCGCAAGACCATTTCCGCGGTCACCATCCTGCTTGTGGCCGTTGCCGTCTGGCCTGGCCGCCGTGAGCAGGCCAGCAGAGGCTTGGCGCAGGTTCTCGACCAGGTCATCGGGGGCACTGTGCAGGAGTGTTCAGGCGCGAAGGCCGTTGTCACGGACGGGTCGCTGGATGCGGCGCTGCGCATGGCGGCGGCGGCGAAGGGGCGCAGCCTGCTGCCTCTGTCCATGATGGCCGGGCGCAGCGTGTATGAGCGCCATCTGCGTCTGGCGGCGGCCGTCAACGAGGAGGAGCAGGCGCTGCTGGCGTTGGGTACGGCGGATGCGCTCAAGGTATGGGCGCAGGGGCCTGCCGAACGTCTGGGCGAAGTGGCCTTGCAGCTGGGTTTTGAGATGTGGCGAAATCGGCGCGGGGCGCGTCCGCCGGCTGGCGGCTTCACCTTGCGCACGGGAGCCGGGGAACTGCTCTCCGCGGGGACTGCCGCGGCCCGCGAACTGGCGCGTCAGGTGGCCGACCTGCAGAAAGCCGAAGCATACAAGTGGTGCGAGGACAGGCTTCTGCGCGAGAAGTTCCTGTTTGCGCAGTGGCGGCTGGCGCGGATTGCCGCCGTTCGTGCCGAAGACGAGGATGCCGCCAAGGACATTGTTGCCTCACGTGCGGATGCCGAGCTGGCCACCGAACTGGATGATCTCAATCCCGAGCTCAAGCGCATCCGTGATGCGGTCAACTGGCTGCGCAGCCGCGAGGGCGATTCGTTGACGCCGCGGGAGGGCCTGCGCATTGCGCTTGAGCGCGCCGACTTCCAGCTTGCCCGCCGTTATGCGACTCCGATTCTGCATGCCGACCCCTCGAATCCCGACGCGAATTTCGGGATGGGCATGAGCTACTTCATCGAGGAGAAGTACTCCCAGGCTGAGCCCTTTCTCAAGGCGGCGCTTGAACGCCGCCCCGACGAGCCGGCCTATCTGAACAACTTGGCCGTGTGCTGCTACAAGGGCGGGCGCTTTGACGAGGCCCTGGTGTGGGCGCGCAAGGCGCTGGCGAAACTGCCGGACTCGCCGGCTGTGCGCAAGACGCACGCGGAGATCGCGAAGGCCGTGGAAGGTCTTCAGGCGAAGGGAGGCGCGAAATGATGCCGCCTCTTCAGCTCGCGATGATTTTGGCCTGGGCCGTGTCCATAGCCCTGCTGGCGGCCTATGTGACGTCGGTCACGCAGGAGATAACCTATGTCACGCTCGCGGATGGCCGGAAGGCCGAGCGCCGTCTGCCGCTGCTCTTCCGTCTGCTGCTGCCCTTTGCCGCGAACTTCCGGGGTGTGGCCCGTTCGCCGCGCATGGCGACCCAGCGTGCGCAGGCGGATCGTATGATCGTCTCGTCCGGAATGGAGGGGCTGCTGACGGGGGATGAGTTCCTGGCGCTTAAGTACCTGGTGCCGATTGCGGTGGGCGGACTCTGGACCGCCCTGGTCCTGCTCCTGGGCGCGTTGCCGGTGGGCGGCTTCTTCGCCGAGAACCGCATCGCGCTCATTGTCATTGGCTTTGTCCTGGGTTATTTCTACCCGCTCGCCTGGCTGCGGCGCACGCTGCGCCGTCGGCATCTCGAGATATTCCGCGCCCTGCCGTTTGTGCTGGACCTGCTGACGCTGAGCGTCGAGGCCGGCATGGACTTCATGAGCGCACTGCAGCGCAATTGCGCGCGCCGAAAGATCGATGCGCTCAATGAGGAGCTGATTCGGATGACGCGTGAGATCCAGGTGGGCACGCCGCGTCGGGTCGCGCTGCAGAATCTGGCGGCGCGCGTCGACCAGCCCGATCTCAAGGGCGTTGCCTATGCGCTGATACAGGCCGACGAACTGGGCGTTTCCATTGGCTCCATCCTGCGCATTCAGGCCGAACAGCTTCGCGGGCGACGGTTTGACCATGCCGAGAAGCTGGCGCACGAGGCGCCCGTGAAGATGCTGGGGCCATTGCTGCTGTGCATTTTCCCGGCGGTCTTCGTCATCCTGCTGGGGCCCATTCTCCTGCAGGCGGCGAAAAACATCTTCTAGAGCTTTGAACGAGACGATCACACGACATCTTAAAACGAAATCCTACCATGAACCAACTCCCTGAATTATTGGTCACCGCGGGTCCGCTTGCCGGACAGCGCTTTGCGGTGACGGCATCGGGCCTTCGCATGGGCCGGTCCTCGTCTTGCGAGATATCCATCAAGGATCCTGCGCTCTCGCGCAATCACTGTCTGGTGGAAGTGCGTGATGACGCACTTTGGATTACCGACCTTGCCAGCGCCAACGGCACGTTGGTCAACGGCAAGGAGCTGGGGGCCGACTCGGTCCTGCTCAAGGTGGGGGACGTGATCGAGGCCGGAGATTCGGCGATCAAGGTGGAGCTGCCTGCCGCCGCGGCCGCGCCTGCCGTCGACCTGGGCCTTGGCCAGACTGATGAGGCGGATGCCGAAGAGGTCGACGAGCTGGAGAAGCCCAATCCCATGCGCTTTGTGCTCTGGGGCGTCGCGGGCGTCGCCGTGCTGGGGGCGGCCTGGATGATTCTGGGCGGTGACGCGCCCGCCACCGAGACGCCGCAGCCGACACCGGGTGCCGTCAAGCCGGTCGTGGTGGAGGAGGTCGAGGCCCCCGACAATTCGGGGACTCTCGTCGCCGTGGCGTTCGAGAAGGTGCAGGCCTCGTCCAAGGGCGTGTATCGCCTGGCGATCGACTACACGGCGGATGGCACCCTGCGCGCGTCGGTCGACGATGTGCCGGCGGCCAATCGCCACGTCTCCAAGACCGTTACGCTTGCGGATGACAAGCGGGAACGCCTGGCGCGCATTTTCCAGGGTGACGCGCTCTATCGGCTGGATGCGGTGAAGACGGGCCCTGCCGCGAATGCGAGTGAACTTGCCAGCACGCGCCTGCGCGTCGTGCGCAGCACCTGCGTCTTCAACGTCTACGTGGAGAACACGCAGGAGCCGGAGGCCCTGCTGGAGGTGCGCGAGCAGTTTGAGGCCTTCGCCAAGAACGAACTCGGCATCTGGGGTGTGGACAAGTCGGTGGACGAACTCAAGGAAATGAGCGCCGCGGCGCGTCGTGCGGGTGACGCCAAGTGGGAAGAGCGCGATGTGCAGCATGGCAATCTGGCCCAGGCCATCCTGTCGTATGAGGAGGCCGTCTCGCTGCTGCAGACGGTCAACCCCAAGCCCGAGGGATTCGAAGCGCTGACGGCGCGTCTGCGCGAGGCAAATGCCGAGCTGGACAAGCGCTACAAGGAACAGTGTTTCCGTGCCGACAAGGCCATCAATCTCAAGGACTGGGCGGCTGCGTTGACCGAATTGCGCATCCTGCGCGATCTGGTGCCGAGCGATCGTGATCCGCGCCATGCCGAGGCCAATGCCAAGCTGCTGGATGTCGAGGCGCGTCAGAAGGGAGGAAAATAATGCAGATTTCATCTTGTTTTTCGAATGCGGCCGCAAGGCACGTGGCGCGTCACGTTTTGGCGGCACTCGTGTCGGTGGTTGCTTTGACGTGTTTGGCGAAGGCTCCTTCGCGTGTGGATGTCACCACTCAGCCGGATGGCGCAAAAGTGTACGTGGATGGCGAGAGTCGCGGAACGGCCCCTGTTCAGGTTTTTGGCCTTTCCGCGGGCAAGCATCTTTTCCATGTCGAGGCTCCTGGGTGCTGCACGGTCGACGAGTATGTGAAGGTGGGGGGCGAAGGGTCGCTGCTGCAGAAGAACTTCGAGCTGCAGGCGGAGAAGGCCCTCATCCTTGTGCAGTCGGAGCCGGCAGGCGCCGAAGTCAGGAATCAGGGGATCAGTCTGGGACAGACGCCGGTCCTCATCTCGACTCTGGCGACCGGTCAGGCCTACACGTTTGAGCTTGTGCGCGCGGGTTATCGCACGGTCAAGGTCGCGGTGAAGCCTGAAGGCCGCACGCCATTGACGGTCAGCGAGAAGCTGCCGATTGATTCCGGCGTGTTGGAATGCATTTCCGAGCCTGCAGGTGCCGAGGTCGTCGTCAATGGCGTCGCGCGTGGCGTGACGCCTGTGGTGGTGGAGAATGTGCCCAAGGGCAATGCCTCGGTGTCTTTCCGCCTCAAGGGCTTCCGTGGCGAGACGCGCCAGGTGGTGGTGTCGCCGGACGGGCGGTCGCAGACGATCAATGTGAAGCTCACGGGGCTGCCCGCGACGCTGAAGGTGGTCTCCGAGCCTGAGGGCGCCCGTGTCTACGTGGACGGCGACTATCAGGGCAAGACGCCGACGTCGGCGCCGCAGCTGGCTGCCGGAAGGCACAAGGTGCGCGTCGAGCTCAACGGGTTCGCCGACCAGGAACGCGAGGTCACGCTGGAGAATGGCGGCGAATCCACTGAAACCTTCAAGATGGAAAGCGTGCTGGGCCGCCTGGAGGTGATTTCGATCCCGCCAGGCGCCAAGGTGTCGATTGACGGCAAGGCCGTCGGCACGACGAAGGCCATCCCCGGGCAGGCCAAGTCTGCCGTGCTTGCCCTCGAGAAGATATCTGCCGGCGAGCGTTCGGTGGTGGTGAGTGCGCCAGGTTGCCAGGAAGTGGCGCGCAAAGTCAAGGTGCCGCCCAAGGGCACGGCCCAGCAGACGTTTGTGCTGAAATCGCTCTTTGTGCCGGATACCGAGATCGAGACGGTGCAGGGCACGACGCGCGGTGGTGTGCTGAAGGGCGATCCTCAGGCTTTGGATGGCGTGCATTTGGAGGTCTCTCCTGGCGTGGAGCAGGTGTTCCCGCACAGTACCGTGCGTCGTATCCGTTCGCTGCGCCGCTGATGAAAACGCGGCTGGATGTGCTGCTGGCCGAGAGGGGACTGGCGCCGTCGCGAACGGCGGCCCAGGCCCTGGTGATGGCCGGCAAGGTGCGCGTAAACGGGCAGGTGGAGACGAAGTGCGGGCGTGCCCTTGCGCCTGACGCCGACGTGACGCTTGAGGCGCCCCAGCGGTTTGTCTCGCGCGGCGGCGAGAAGTTGGAGGGGGCCTTCGCGGCGTTCCCGGACTGGACCGTCGAAGGACTGGTTTGCCTGGATGTCGGTTCGTCAACCGGCGGCTTCACGGACTGCATGCTGCAGCATGGCGCGTTGCGCGTCATGGCCGTGGATGTGGGCACCAATCAGCTGGCCTACAAGCTGCGCACCGATCCGCGTGTCTGGGTGCGCGAGAACTACAATGCGCGCAACATGGTTGCCGCCGATCTGCCGGAGCGCCCGGCGCGGGCGGTTACGGATGTCAGCTTCATTTCGCTCAAACTCATCCTGCCGCCGATGGCCGACGTGTTGTTGCCGGGCGGGGAGATCGTCTCGCTCATCAAACCGCAGTTCGAGGCGGGGCGGGGACAGGCCCCCGGCGGGGTCGTGTCCGATCCGGAGGTGCGTCGGCGTGTCGTGGACGACATCTCGCAATTTGGCCGGGAGACGCTGGGCCTGGAACTGCTGGGCGTCGCCGAGTCGCCGATTCGCGGGCGCGAAAAGGGGAATGTCGAATATCTGGCCCACTGGCGAAAACCGAAGGAGGCATGATGAAGTCCTGCATTGCGTTTCTGGTTCTGTCTTTGGCGGTGATCGTCGGCGCACGCGCCCTGGCTGCGGGCAAGGATGCCGCAAAGGGGGCTGATGAGCTGAATCTGACGGGCTGCTTCCCGCCTGAGATCAAGACGGTTGGCGTGGTGATGCCGGCCAGCATCCTGGGAAAGAAGAAGTTCGACGCTGGGGTCAGCGCGCTGGAACGGGCCGGCTACAAGGTGAAGCTGGCCAAGCGCCTGTCGTTCGGCAAATTGGCGCCGCTTGCGGACCGTGTGGCCGACTTTGAGGAGATCTGGCTGGACCCCGAGGTGGACCTGGTGCTCTGCGCGCGTGGCGGCACGGGCGCGCAGGACGTCATCACGAAACTCGATTGGGAGAAACTGCGTACGCGGCCCGACCAGCGGGTCCTGGGGTTCAGCAACATCACGATGATCCTCAACGCCATGCTGCGCGAGAAGGCGGGGCATCCGTTCTCGGGGCCCTCGATCAGCCAGCTCAACTATGCAAAGGGCGATACGTGCGAATGGCTGGCGCGTGCCATCGCAGGGAAGCCACAGCCAACGGCACAGCTGCGCGCGCTCAAGCCGGGAGCCTTTGAGGGCCTGCCGTGCGGCGGCCACATTGCGCTGGTGAAATGCGGAATCGACATGAAATGGAATGCCGACATGACAGGGCGCGTCGTGTTTCTGGAGCGCAATCCGTCCGCCTCTGCCGCCGGCATACGCCGTGAACTGACGGCGATTCTCGATTCGGGGGCGCTTGCCGCCGCAGTCGGGGTGATTTTCGGCGATGTGACCGCTCAGACGAAGGAAAAGTCGCCTGAAGCCGTTGCGGCGGCGCGAGACGAGGTCGAGCGGATCAAGCGCGATTTTGCGGCGCGGGCGCCATGTCCGGTCTACGACGGCTATGCCTATGGCCATATTCCGGTGAGCCACGCCATCGACTTCCGTCGCGTGGTCCGCGTGTCGGCCACAGGCGAAATGTCGTGGAAATAAGGGTGCCCGAAAGGGTGTACGCCTAGGCCGCGTTTTGCTATAATACGTGGCATGAAAGCCATACTCTTCCCCGTTTTCGCCCTTGCTGCGTCATGGGCCTGTGTCGCCAACGTCCCGGCCGATATCCGTGATGTCCGTCTCAAGGGCTACGTGGGCGAACGTCTGGAATCCTGCATCCGCCATCATGTCATGGAGACGGACGTCTCCTACATCACGGACTGCTTTTTCGACCGCACGGAGACGCGCAACTGGTGGCAGACCGAGTTCTGGGGCAAGTACATGCACTCGGCGATGCCGTTCGCCGGCTACACGGAATGTCCGCGCCTCAAGGCGGCCGTGGATCTGGGTTTGGATCGCGTAGTGGCCGCCCAGGCGCCTGAAGGGTACATCGGCAACTATCCTGATGATGTGCGCTGCCGCGAGGGCTGGGACGTGTGGGGCATGAAGTACACGCTGCTGGGGCTGCTGCACTACTACGACGGCGCGAAGGGGACGCCCCGGGGCGAGAAGGCGCTCAACGCCGCCAAGAAACTCTGCGATTTCGTGATCCGCGAGCTGGGGCCTGGCGGCAAGCGCGAATTCTGGACGACCGGCAACTACGCGGGCATGCCGAGTTCCACCATCCTCGAACCGGTTGTGTGGCTCTACAACCGCACGCAGGAGAAGAAATACCTCGATTTCGCCTCGCACCTCGTGCAGCAGATGAGCGAGCCGACGAAGGGACCGCGTCTGCTGGACCTGGCGCTGCAGGACGTTCCCGTCTACAAGCGCTGGCCGCTCGCCACCGACGCGAAGCCGCCGAAGAGCTTCGTGAAGGAGAATCGTCTCAAGGCGTACGAGATGATGAGCTGCTATCAGGGCCTGCTGGAATATTACGAGGCGACCGGGCGGAAGGACTGCCTCACGGCGGCCGTCAACACCGCGAAGTCGATCGCCCGCGATGAGGTGAACGTGGCGGGCGGCGCGGCCTCCGGCGAGCATTGGTTCAATGGTGCCGTCAAACAGCATCTTCCGTACAAGCATCTGCAGGAGACGTGCGTGACGACCACCTGGCTGCGTCTGTGCGAGAAGCTTCTTGCGGTGACGGGCGACCGCTTCTGGGCCGATGAGATCGAAAAGACCTTCTACAACGCCTATCTGGCGTCCATGCGCCGTGATGGCGGCGCGTTCTCGGCCTATACGCCGCTCAACGGTTCGCGTCTCTATGGACATGACCACTGCCGCATGCATACCGACTGCTGCAATGCAAATGGGCCTCGTGGCTTCCTCGTGTTCCTGCGCAATTTCATGCAGGGCGACGACAAGGCCGCCGTGGTGAACTTCTACGCGTCGGGCCGGGCCGCGGTGGAGGTGCCGGCGCTCAAGGAGAAGGTGGTGTTCGATCAGTACACGCTCTATCCGAAGAACGACACGGTGCTGATGTGGAACCGCACCAAGAAGCCGCTGGACTTCACGCTCAAGCTGCGCATTCCCGCCTGGAGCGCGAAGACGCACGTCAAGGTCAACAACGAAGAGATCAAGAACGTGAAGCCAGGCGCCTATCTGGAGCTTGCCCGCACCTGGAAGGATGGCGACCGCGTCGAGGTCCATTTCGACCTCGCGGTGCGCATGCACAAGCTCGATCACGCCGTGGCCTTCACGCGCGGTCCGGTCGCCATGGCCCGCGAAACGCGTTCGGGCGATGTGGGCGAAGTGTTGCGTGAGCATCTGCCCGCCAAGCCGGCCTTTACGCTGGTGCGCAACGAGTCCCCCGACATCTGGATCACCTGCACGGCCACCCTGCCGTTCGGCGGGCATTCCGAGAATCCCGACGGGGCGAATCCTGCGACCGTGACATTCGTGGACTATGCTTCGGCCGGCAACGATTGGGTGCCCGGCAACAACGTGCGCACGTGGTTCGCGACGGAGTGGACCATTCCGGGCGGCTGGTAAGAGGTAAAGGAGGGTCGTCATCATGGCGGCATTTGACGAACAGTGTGAGATTCTCGTGCATACGGAAGCCGGTCCTGGCTACCGTTATCTGGTGTTGGCGGCGCCGAAACTGGCGGCTGTGCTGGTGCCGGGACAGTTTGTGCATGTGAAGGTGCCAGGGCTTGAGGCGAGCGCGTTGCGGCGTCCGTTCAGCGTATTTGACGCCGACGACGGCAAGGTGACGATTCTCTACAAAGTCGTCGGCCGCGGCACGGAGGCCCTCTCCCGAACGGCCGTGGGCGCGGCGGTGAACGTGCTGGGGCCGTTGGGATATGGCTTCCCCGTGACCTGCAAGGGCGTCCCGCTCCTCGTCGGCGGCGGCTATGGCGTGGCGCCTCTGCATTTCCTCGCGAAGCGTCTGCTCGCGCAAGGCGTGGCGGATGCGCCGGAGCTTTTCCTGGGTGGCCGCACGAAGGATGACCTGCTGGCGCTGGACCGTTTTGCGGCTCTGGGCGTGGTGACGCATCTTGCCACAAATGACGGGTCGGTCGGCGCAAAGGGTTTCGTGACGGAGCCTCTGGATGATCGGCTGATCGAACTGCGTGAACAGGACAAGCCCTTTGAGCTGTTCACCTGTGGGCCCGATGGGTTGCTTAAGGCCGTTGCCGATCGGGCAACGGGTACGAATCGCCCGGGATGGATTTCGATGGACCGCCACATGATCTGCGGGGTGGGCGCGTGCTTTGCCTGCATTCAGAAGATCAAGGGGGCGGATGGCCAGCCGTTCAATGCCCGCTGCTGCGTGAATGGGCCCGTGTTTGCGGCCAAGGACATCATCTGGGAGTAACGTCATGGTGGATCTTTCGGTGAATTTGGGCGGCCTCGCCATGCGTACGCCCGTGACGACGGCCAGCGGTACGTTTGGCTACGGTTCGGAATACGTCGGGGCGCTTGACTACGCGAAACTGGGCGCGGTCACGGCCAAGGGCGTGCGGATGGAGCCGTGGCCTGGGAACGCGATGCCGCGCCACAGCGAGGTGTTTGGCGGCCTGGTGAACGCGATTGGCCTTCAGGGGCCCGGCGTCGAGGCGTTTGTGGCGCATTATGTGCCGCATTATGTGGATACGGTGGGCGAAGTCGTGGGTGCGGCGAATGTGCCGCCGATGATCGTCAACATCTGGGGCGGCAGCATCGAGGAATATGCGGCGGTGGCGGCTCGGCTCTCGGAAGCGGGCGCGCCCGTGGCCGCGATTGAGATGAACGTGTCGTGCCCGAATGTGAAGGCGGGCGGGCATACGTTCGGACAGGATCCCAAGGTCCTGTCCGAAGTCGTCAAGGCCGTGCGTGCCGCGACGAAACTGCCGCTGATCGTCAAGCTTGCGCCCAATGTGCCCGACATTGCGCCGTATGCAAAGGCCTGTGAAGACAATGGCGCGGACGCGCTGGCGCTCATCAATACGATTCCGGCGATGGTGATCGACATCGAGAAGCGCCGCCCAGTGCTTGCGAATCGCACCGGTGGCCTGAGCGGACGTTGTGTGCATCCTGTTGCCGTGAAGCTCGTCCATGATGCGCACCGTGCCGTGAAGCTGCCGATCCTGGGCATGGGCGGCGTCTATGAGGCCAAGGACGCAATTGAGCTGATGCTGGCCGGCGCCACCGCCGTGGCCGTGGGAACTGCCACGTTTACGGCACCCGAGACGGCGGCAAAGGTCTGTGACGGCATTGCCGCCTACTGCGAACGCCACGGATTCGCCCGTGCAAGTGATCTGACGGGCGCTCTGGATGCCTAGACAATAAAGCAAAGATACCGATTCACCGCTTATGACTTGTCATAAGCGGGTTTTTGTTGTGTAATACATGTGTTTTTATTGTAAATGACAATGCGACGAAAAGTGTCGCAAATTCATATTGTGCGGCGTGACATATTTTGATATAATGTCTCGCATCACAAACCAAACAGGATGACAAGATGAACGTTAAGCAGACGATTGCGTTGTTGTTCGCGGCTTCGGCTTCTTTTTCGGCCTTTGCCGCAGGTTTTGCGCTTTATGAAGGTTCCGCCCGCGGTAATGCCCTGGGTGGCGGCGTTGTCGGCAAGGCGGTTGACGCCTCCGCCAACTTCTACAACCCGGCTACGTTGACGGATATGACGGGTACGGTCGTCACCGTGGGCATGACCACGGAGCATCCGACGGCCGACACCTACATCGACGGCCGCAGCGGGCGCAAGATGAATCCGGGCTGCTTTGTTCTGCCGCATGCCTATCTTGCCCAGGAACTGCCGTATGGGTTTGCCTTGGGTCTGGGGCTGGCTCCGGAATATGGCCTCGGCACGCATTATCATCAGGATTGGCCTTTGGCGTGGAATACGCGTCAGACGACGATTGAGGGCATTGTGTTCAATCCCAATCTGGCCTACAAGGTCACGGATGACTGGTCGGTTTCGGCGGGCTTCCGGCTCATGTATTTCTCCTTTGACCAGTATATCGACAAGATGGCCGCAAGCAATGGTGAAAATTACGGTACCGTGCGCGACCACCTCAAAGGCGACAACGGGATGCTGGACTGGGGCTGGCAGATCTCCTCGAAGTACAATATCACGAAAAAGCTCTCGGTCGGCGTGATGTATCGCTCCTATATCGATACCAAGGTCAAGGGTGAGAACCACACGCGTGTGCGCAAGTACGACGATTCCGCCATCGGCCCGCAGGTCGACAAGGGTGTGCGTGCGGCGTTGGCCCCCTATTCGGCCTATGGCATCACGCCCGGCACGCCGCAGTATCAGAAGCTTTACGCGGATGCCTACAAGAAAGCCTACTCGGAAGCGGTGGCGAATGCCCACAATCAGGTCAAAAGTGGGGCGGACAGTGCGGAAGGTGATGCCTCGGCGTCGTTGCGTCTGCCTCAGTCCCTCACGGTTGGCCTGAACTATGACGCCACCGAAAAGCTCCATCTGGGCACGGCGGCGACCTGGACGCAGTGGTCGTGCATTGACCACATCTACTTCAATCTGCCCGGCGACAACGATCAGGATCTGCCCCTCAAGTGGAACGACGCCTGGCGCATGGGCTTCGGCGCGGCATACGACATCTTCGACGACTGGACGCTGATGGCCTCCTACGTCTATGACATGGACCCCTGCCGCAAGTACTACGGCACGACGATGCTGCCGCCGGGTGACCGCCACATCGGCACGATTGGCGTGGGCTACAATTGGGGTTCTTTCGAATTTGTGGTCAGCTATGGTCTGGTGTTCATGGCGGGTGAATCGCTGGGCCTCACCGATGATCTCGGCAACCGCCACAAGTTCGAGACCTCCAATGGCCTCTCTCACGCGGCGTCCGTTTCCATTACCTACCACTTCTAAGGACTTGTGCATCTGCGGTTCGCAGATGGCATATCATGCGAGGCTCCAGTGTCCGAAAGGATCCTGGAGCCTTTGCTTTTGGTGCGTATTGGTTGACATTTCGGGCGGATTTATGCTATTATCCGCTGCTAGGAAAAAGGGTTGAAAATGAACAGACGAGAATTCCTCAAAGTCGGTGGACTGGCTGTGGCCGTCACGCCGAATATCCTGCGCGCAGGGTCACGCGAACGCGTGCGCATGGGCTTCATTGGCGTAGGCAATCGGGGAACGCAGCTGCTGCACATCTTCATGAAGAATCCGCGGGTCGAGGTGACGGCTCTGGCGGATGTCTATGACGCGTATCTGCGGCGGGATGAGACGGCTTTCGACCCCAAGTTCTTTGAGTGGGGCCTGAAGGGCCGGGTGCCGAGTTTCCATGCCAAGGACGGTTCGCTGAAGCCTCAGGAGGCGGTGCTGCAGGAACGGATCAAGGCGGGAACCTGCAAGCTCTACAAGGACTACAAGGCTCTGCTGGCCGATCCGAACGTCGACGCCGTCTGCATCGCGACGCCCGACCACTGGCACGCGATCATGACGATTGACGCGATTCGCGCCGGCAAGGACGTCTACTGCGAGAAGCCGCTGACGGCGACCATCGCAGAGGGCCGGGCCATGGTGAATGCGCAGCGCAATTCCGATCAGGTTGTGGCGGTGGGGCTCAATCGCCGCGGCAACGACGCCTACCGGGAACTCAAGCGGACAATTGACGCGGGGACCTACGGCACTTTCCGCACGGGCCGTGCGGCGCGCGTCTCCAACATCTTCCCCAATGGCCTTGGGAAATGTCCGCCCTCCGCGCCGCCGAAGGGCTTTGACTGGGATGCCTGGCTGGGGCCGCGGGCCTATCGTCCGTACAAGTACACGACGGCGCCCTATTTCTTCCGTTGGCATGTGGACTTCTCCAGTCAGGTTGGCAACTGGGGCGTGCACTATCTCGACGCGATGCGCTGGATGATGGACGAGACGGCGCCCTGCGCCATCACCGCCGTGGGCGGCAAGTACTACACGCCTGATTCGGACGCGGAGATTCCGGACACCATGTTCTGCATCTACGAGTTCGCCAGCGGCAAGGCGATGGAATTCAACGTCTTCGAGGGTGGCCGCTCCAATCCGATCAAGCAGGGTGAGCTGGAGCTCGCCTCGGGTGACGCAACGGTCTTCGCCGACCAGCGTGGCTGGGAAATCAAACCCTCGGCACGCAAGGAGTTCAACAACCCCGTGCCGAAGCTGGAGCCCAAGAAGTATGTCTTCAAGGAGGCGCTGCTGGATGACGGGTCTGCGGAAAGCGCCACCAAGAACGTGATCAACGATTTCATCGACCAGTGCTTTGCGCGTGGCGAGCCGCTGTGCCCGCTTGAGGAAGGGCATCGCTCGACGTGCTTCGCGCATCTCGCGAACATCGCCTACAAGGTGGGGCGGCGTCTGGAATGGGATCCCGAGGCCGAGATGTTCACGAACTGCGATCTGGCCAACCGTTACCTTCACTACGACTATCGCAAGGGGTACAAGCTGGGTTGAAGACCGTACGCAACATAGCCGCCGGATTTCTGCTGGCGGCGGCGGCCGTCAGCGTGGGGTTGGCCTGCTGCGGCGCCGACCGTGCGCTGGACCTGATGAAGTACCATGCGGCGTGCGTGGCCCTGGCCGTGTTGGGCGCAGGCGCGCTGGCGGCGGTCGTCTGCCCGCTGGTGCGGATCTCAAAGTCAGGGGCCGCCGGCGCAGGCCTGCTGAATTCGGCGGCGGGCGCTTTGCTGCACCTGGGTTTCTTCCTGGTGCTGACGGGTTGGCTGGTGGGCCTTTTCTTTTCGCCGTCCGAGGGCTCGTTGCGTCTGCGGGCGGGCCAAGTCGGCAGTGTGGCGGGAGAATGGAACTTTGCGCTTGATGATTTCGCGATTGACCATTGGCCGGACACCGGCACGGTGCGCCAGTACACGAGCAAGGGGCGCGTATTGCCGCCGAGCGAGGACCGCGCCCCGGCCTCTGAAGGCGAGCGTGTTGTCGTCGCCGTAAACCATCCGCTCGTCAGAAAAGGGTGGTGGGTGTATCAGAACTCCTACCAGGAGATGACGAACCCCCACACGGGCCGGCCGCTTTATTTCACGATTCTGCTGTGCGTCAAGGATGTGGGGCTGCCGTTGGTTGCCTTGGGCGGCGTTTTGCTGGTTGTGGGCGCCCTGCTCTGGGCGGCAAGATGGACGCGCCAAGCGGAAACGGGAGGAGAAGCCACGACCCTGCCGCCCATCCTCAGGGGACTGTATGCGCTGGCCTTTGCGGGGGCGGTGGCCATGCTGGTTCATCGTGGCCTCTCCACGGGGCACGCGCCGATGCAGAACATGTACGAGTTCCTCATGTGTTCGGCGGCCTTCATTCCCGTGTTGACCTGGCTGGAGCTGCGTGGGCGGCGGGCGCCGTCCTCGCGGACGCTTCTCGTCGACGCCGCGCTGCAGACGCTTATCCTGATCCCCGTGGCCTTCTTCATGGATGGGCGCGTGAAGCACCTGATGCCGGCGCTGCAGAGTCCGTTCTTTGTGCCGCATGTGGGCGCGTATGTGCTCGGCTACATTGTGCTGGTGCGTGCGGCCTTGGGCGTGGGACGGCATCTTGTGGGGGTAGGCTTCTTCCTGCTGACGGTGGGTCTGGTCCTGGGCGCCACCTGGGGCAAGGTGTGCTGGGGGCATTGGTGGCAGTTCGACCCCAAGGAGATGTGGTCGCTGGCGACGTGGTTCGTCTACGCCGCGTATTTCCATGTGCGGCCGCGTGCGATGTCGCGTGCCGAGAAGGCGTTCCTGATCGCAGGTGCGGTGATGATTGTGCTCACGCTGACGTGGATCAATCTCTCGCGTCTGTTCACGGGCATGCACAGTTATGCGTGAGGAATCGAAGACTTTGACAAATTAGTGAGGAGATGGATATGATGCGGAAGTTGTTGATGGCGAGTATGATGGCTGTGCTGGGCGCGGGCGTGTGGGGGGCGCCCAAGCAACCCGTCAAGAAGGCCGCGCCTGCGAAGAAGGCCGCAGTCGCCAAGAAGCCCGTGAGGCCGGCGGCGAAGAAGGCTCCCGCGGCGGCTCCTGCCGCCCCCGTGCAGACGCCCTACCGCAAAACGCCCTATGTGGGCGCCATTGCGGCGGATGCGCGCACGGGCCAGATCCTCTTCCGCGACCGTGCGGATGCGGTGGCCCGTCCGGCGAGCGTGACGAAGCTGATGACGGCCCTGCTGGTCTTGGAGGACGTCGCCGCCGGCAAGTACAAGCTCACGACGGAGGTGAGCGCGGGACCGATGGCGCTGCGGCAGGAGCCCAGCATCATCGGCTTCCAGAATCCCAAGACCAAGGAGCCGATCACGCGCAGCGTGGATACGCTGCTCTACGCCCTGATGATCCGCAGCGCGAATGACGCCGCCGTCGCCCTGGCGGAATACGCCAGCGGCAGCCTGGATGCCTTTGTCACGCGCATGAATGCCCGGGCTGCACAGTTGGGCATGACGAAGACGAAGTACCACAATCCGAATGGCCTGCCGCCGAACGCCACCAAGCGGTATCCCTGGAAGGAGTACAACACGACGACGTGCGAAGACCAGCTCAAGCTCGCCATCGAGATCATGCGCCGCCATCCCGAGATCACCAAGTATACGTCCTGCAAGACCTGGGTGATGCCCGATGGACTCAAGATCATCAACCACAACAACGTGATGCGCATGGACAAGTACAAGATCATCAACCCTGACGGCACGGAGGCGCTGGATGGTCTCAAGACGGGCTACATCGACGCGGGCGGCAGCTCGGTGGTGTTGACCGGGAAACGGGATGGCAAGCGCGCCATCGTGGTGGTGCTGGGCTCGGCCACGGCCAAGGAACGTGACACGAATGCGCGGGCGATCATGGTGCGCGCGCTTGAGAAGCTGGCGGGCAATGCCCCGGCGGCTCCAGCCCCGGCCGCAGCCCCTGTCCAGGCGGCGGCAACGCCTGCCGCGCCGGCGGCACCGTCCGCTGCGGTAGCCGACGCGCCAAAGCCTGTCACCCCAGAGCCGGCCAAGCCGGCTGTAGCCGCGGCCAAGGAAACGCCGCCTGCGGCCCCAGCGCCTGTGGCGGCGGCGCCGGCCGCACCGCAACCCGAGGCGAAGGGCATGGGCGGGCTGGCTTTTGGTGTTGGCCTCCTGGTGGGGGCCGGCGTCGTGGCGGGGGCGGCCTATGGCGCCTGGCGCTGGTTGGGCAAGGACGACCGTGAACGCTGGGATTTCGAAGACGTCGCGGATCCGTCGCAGTCTGCTTGATTGAGGGGCGATGATGAATTACCGCAAGAATGTGTGCGTGGGCATTGGGGCGCTTTGCATTGGCACAGCGCTGGGTGCGAGTACGTGGTATGTAGATGCCAATTCGGGCCTCGATGGCGCGGGACGCGGTTCGTCGACCGCGCCTTTTGCCACAATTCAGGCGGCCGTGGACGCCGCCTCGGCAGGCGATACGATTTCGGTGGCCGAAGGCGTCTATGCGACGGGTGCGCGCGATGGCCTCTACTGGAGCTATGGCTACGGGGCCGCACTGGCGAAATATCCTGACTTCATGACGTCGGGCTACAATCAGACGCGCGTGCTCGTGGACAAGCGTCTGGATTTCGTGGCCAGCGGATCGCGTGATCGCACCGTGATTCAGGGTGCCTGGGGCGATCCGCTGGAGGAGTGGTCCAACTGGCGCGACTTCTACCGCACGAATGGCGTTTCCTGCGTGGTGCTCAAATCGGCGGCTCAGGGCACGACGTTTACGGGTTTTACCTTCCAGGATGGCTATATGCACCAGTCGGCGGTAGTCGGCGGCAGTAATCAGGCCTATGCTTCTGGCGGCATCAGTTTTGATGATGCGGTGGTCCATGGCGCCACGCCGGGCGAGAACTTCACGGTGACGGATTGTGCGTTCGTCAATTGCTTCGGACGCGGCGGCAGCATGCGCGGTGGCGTGGCCTGCCGCTCGGTTTTCCGTCGCAATGCGACGAACAATTCGGGTGAGGGCTCCGCCATTTCGCGGTGCAAGGCGTTCAACTGCCTGTTTGTCGAGAACTCCAATCAGGGCGCCTCTTCGGCGGTCGTCAACAGCGTGCTCGTGAATTGCCTGATCTTCAATCAGAAGAACCTGGGCGGTGTGCAAGTGCTGTCCACCTGCCCGGAAGGGTATGGCAGAAACTACAATGTGGCGTCCTATGACAACAAAACGGCGGAGACCATCACGAATGGCGTGTGGCGCAACAGCGTGTGCCGTGGCACGGTTGCGGATGACGGCGATGTGGCAGATGTCCTTTTCCTGTCGTCAACTACCTACACCAATCTCTGCGTCAATCCCTATTTCGGCGATTACCGGCCTGTGGCGGATGGTTTCCTGGATGGCACAGGCGATCCGGCGTGGCTGCAGTTCGACTGGATTCCGGCCGAGGAGCGTCTGCTGAACTTCGATGGTTCGGTGCGTGCGGCGGAAACTCCTGTGCCGATTGGCCTTCTCCTGCCTGCCGAGGAAGTGACGTCAAGTGTATTCCTCTGGAACTCATCCGGAATCACGCTGAATGGCCAATTGGCGGCCAAGTATCCGGCCTACGTGCAGGGCCGTGCAGGCACACAATTTGCCATTGGCATTGCGCCCGGAAATGATGACGTGCTGGGCATTGGCAGCCTTGGCAATCCTATGTTTGGCCGCCAGAATACAATCTGGCAACTGTACCCGCCCAAAAACAATGCCGACGGCTCGCCCACGACCATGTACGCGCTTGGGCCCATTCGCGCGACCCGAAATCTCTGGGTTGACTGCGCCTACACGGGCGGGGATTCGGATGGTTCTCAAACCAAACCCTTCACCACGTTGCAGGAGGCCGTGGATGCGCTTACCGGCACGTCGTCTGAATGGACGCGTGTCTGGGTGGCCAAAGGGCGTTATGATACGGGTTGGACCCCGGCCAGCAGTGCGGGCGGTGTCGATACGCGCGTGGTGATTCCGGCCAACCACCCCGTCATCTTCATCGCTACCGCGGGTCCTGCGGAGACGTTCATCCAGGGCAAGGCCTCGTCACAGACGGTGCAGGGATGTGGTACGGATGCGGTGCGCTGTATCTACTCCCAGGGTGTGGCGGCCTTCTGCGGATTCACGATCGCCGATGGCCACTGCTATGGCTGGCAGGATGTGCAGGACGCGGTCTACGCCGCCGGTGCCGCCTACTGCAAGGACTCCAACACGCAGTTCTTCGACTGTACTTTCACGGGCTGCTCGGGCAATTTCGCCGTGGGCTTCAATGGATGTTACCACCGCTGCACCTTCACGAACAACGTGTACATGCGGCGTGGGTTGGTCAGTTCGGCGTCCAACTCCGAAACGGTTCTCGCCTCCTGCCTTTTTGCCGACAACAGCCGGAAGAGCGGGGAGTCCTATACGGACATCTTCCAGCACGCGTATGCGTTCAACACCTCCTTCTGCGAGACGAATTGCGCCAATGTCAACGTTGTGCACGTCAATTGCCGTCTCGCGAACTGCGCGATTCGCACGAAGGGCAGGTTGCCGCTGGAAAATGGAGGGGCTTTTGTGGGATGTGTGGGGCGTGCGGACTATGCCAACGAGCTGGATGAGACGCGCAACGTGAGGGCGGACCCCAAGTTCATCCGCATTTCCCATGGCGACTATCATCTGAGCGCCACGTCGCCCGGCGTGGGGGCGGGCACGCTGACGCCCTACAAGACAATCAGCAGTAGCAGCTACGTCAAGTATCTGCGCGGTGACCTCACCAATGCGCGTTTTGTGTCGGACGATGGAACGTTCAATGTGGGTTGCTATGCGGAGGTTCGTGAGACGCCGTTGAAGGCGGTGTACGTAAGCCCCTCGGGTGATAATGCCAATGATGGCCTCACGGAAATGACGCCGAAGCAGACGCTCCAGGCGGCTTGTGATCTTGCCGGCGTCGATAGGGGATATCCTGATTTCCCGGAGGTGGTGGCGCTGCCGGGCGTGTATGAACAGGGACAGCGTGGCTATACGGGCCGCATCGCGACTTCCTACACGTCGCCTTATGGCGAGCCGATGATCCAGGCGCGCGTGGTCGTGCCGGCCGGCGTGACGCTGCGTTCGCGCGATGGTGCGGCGACAACGGTTATCAAAGGCAAGCGCGGTACGGTGAACGCCAACGACTGGGGGTGCGGCGATGATGCACTTCGCTGCGCGTTTCTTGAGACGGGTGCGACCGTGCGCGGCTTCACGCTGACGGAAGGCCACTCCTGCACGAACATGAACAGCTATTTCGACGACAAGCTGGGTGGCGGTGTGCTGGGCCGTAATCTGCGCGAGTGCTTCGTGGAGGATTGTGTGATCACCAACTGCAGTGCGCCTTGCGGGGGCGCGGGCGCCTTCGCGACGTTCCGCCGCTGCGTGGTCCACGACAACTATGGTCCGCAGTATGGCAGCTTCTTCCGCCATGGCCAGGCGTTTGACTGTCTGGTCTACAACAATCGCGGCAACCAGGTCTTTGACGTGTTCTACGATATCGTGGGCTGTACGTTCTACGGGAACTTGACGAGTAATGGGACGGGCCTCACGACCATCTTCCGCAATGGCAATTCGCGCATCGTCAATACGCTTTTCGTGGACTCCGCAAGGGATGGGTTCCCGGGATGCGAGAAATTGAGCATCTCCAACTGTGTGGCCCCGTCCGTTTTCAATACCAGCACATTCGCCTCGGTGCATAACGTCAACCGCGACTACACGCAGGCGGAGCTGAATGCGTTCTACGTGAACGGCCGTGCCGTGACGGAGACGGCGCCTGGCGTGGATGCCGGGTTGCCGGGCGCAGGGCAGTCTGCCGTCGACGTGGATGGCCAGCCCCGCATCCAGAACGGCGCGGTCGACATCGGCGCCGCCGAATACAGTTGGCTGGCGGCTTATTCGGCCGCGTTGGGGCGCAAGGTCACGGTGACGGAGGCCGGTGACGGCGTGGTGGAGACGGATGGCCGTGTGACGCTTCGCGATGGCGCAGAGCTGACTGCGAACTGGACCGTGAAGGGGGCGCATGAGATTCCCGTCACGCTGACGGGGGCGGGAACGCTTGAGGTGTGGGTGAATGGCGCGCGAGTGGGTGTGCTGACCGCCTCGGGCGTGGTGCGCTTCCGCAGCGCCGACACCGCGAATGACGTTGTGCTCAAGTACGCAGGCGAAGGTCTGGCGACGGTGGCCGGGTTTATGAACCCCGCGGGCATGGTGCTGAACTTCCGGTAAGGGCGTACAGGGGATGAGGTCCATTTGCATCCTGGCCGTCTGCTGCGTCTGGACGCTTATCGCGTGCGGTGCGGCCGGTGAGTTGAATGTTGTGGACTTCGGGGCTGTCGGCGATGGGGTGACGGATGATACCGCCGCCCTGCGCCGGGCCTTTGCCTATCTGGAAACCCATCGCCCGAAGGAACGCCTCACCGTACGCCGCCACAAGAAGACGTTCGGCGATCAGCCCCTGCCGTCGGTGTTTTTCCCGAAGGGCCGCTATCGCATCACCGATTCGGTCGTGGTGACGGGCAATGCGCTCCTGGTGGGCGCACCAGGAGCGCAGATCGTCAACACGAATCCGCAGGCGGAGAGTCTGTACTTCCGCCGTTGCCAGTATCTGCTGATCAAGGGCTTGGCTTTTGAGGGTGGGCTTTGCCAGGTGCGGCTCTGGACGGCGAATCGCGACTGCTCCTATTTCCACATCGACAACTGTGCGTTTTCGCATGCCGCCCAAGTGGCGGTGGAGAGCGTTTCCTTTCGCGCGGAAGGCGATCAGCGCCCCGCCACGCCATTGGAGACGGCGTGCGGGGAGGTGCGCGGCGTAGACTACAACAACTCCACGCTGATCATTCTCGAGAAGAGCCGCTTTACGGATAATCTCCGTTCGGTGCGTCTGTATTCGGATGGCGTCACGATCCGGGATTGTGCCTTTGTCGCGCCGGCGCAGGCCTCGGCGGCGCAGTTGGATCTCGGCGGAGGCGGGCGCTATGGTGTGGAGATGTATTTGGCTGACAATGCCATTGACTATCCGGCCGGGGCGTTGCCGGGTGTGGCCGCCATTCATTATCGGGGGGGCAGGTGTCGTCTGGAGAACATGGCCATCTCCGCGCAGGGAGATTTGACGGCCATACGTTCGACGTCGCGCTTCAATGAATACCACAAGCCATCGGGGCTGGATCTTCGGGATATTCGCCTGAATACGGGCAAGGCCCCGGTCATTTCCTTCGCGGGGATGGACCATCCCAATCGCGTGAGCGTCTATGGGCTTTCCACCGCATCGACGGACCGCCCCAGACTGTTCGCCTTTGACGCCGAACCCACGGCGGAATACATCGGTGCGGCGTATGCGGATATGCGGCGTCAGGCGAAGAACCTGCCCGCAGAGGCCTGTCTGGCATTCTATTGGCGGGGCGTGGACGAGGCGGCGTTTGATGTTACGCTGCCGCCTGCATTGACGCCTTTCCGTCTGGCGGACGTTCCCGAGACGTTGCCGGGCCTGAGCGCGAAAAGTCGCGTGTCGCGTCCCGGGAAAGATGAACCGACGCGCACGGTGATTGCCCTCCCGGCGGATTGGTCGACCGTTTATCACGAGACGCAGGTGCTCACGGGACGTGTGTGCGTGACCTCGCGGGGGCGGGCGGCGATCACAATGGCGGACGAGACACGCCCGACTTTCCGTGTGGCGCCTGGCGCGGATGTCCTTTTCGAGAATCTGATGTTCATCGACGGGTTGCATGCCATTGAGGCCGAAGGCGCAAAGACGCAGGTTCGCGTCTTCGACTGTACGTTTGCGGGACAGAAGGGGGCTTCCGTCGTTGCGAAGGGCACTACGGATGGCTGCCCGGTCGTGTCGGTTCATGCCGGTCGGGCCTATACGCCGTTTCTCTACTCGGGCAATGGCGTGGTGACCTTTGACGCCTTCTGGTTCGAGTCCGGCACGGATCACGCGAAAGGAGAGTACAATCCCACGTATTCCGCCATTGTCAATGGCAGGGGCGGGGCGCTCACGCTGCGCGACTTCCTGGGAGTGCCGTGCTATTTTCAGCATACTCCCAAGAACGAGGCCTATCAGTTTGGGCTGCATGTAGAACGCCGCGGCGATTTCCGCTGGGTGGAGAACTACGGCCGGCTGGTGACGCTCAACACGCGTTGGGGCGGGGAATGGGGTGGCCTTACGCCCGTCTATCAGTTTGGCCCGGCGGCCAGCACCTACATCGAAGGCGGCAATGTGGAAATCGGCAGTGTGTATCTCAAGGCCGAGCGTGCCGTTGTGGTGGCGGATCGTTCCACGGCGGAAGTCACGGTCGTGAATACGTTGGGCGGACATCACATTGAACCGTTTCAAGCTGTGGAGCAAGGCGCCGACGGCAAGATGGACGTTCTGCCCAGCGCCCGCTTGGCTGGCAACTATCCGTTCGCGAATGCGGAGCCGATACGGCCGGCCGGCGAGTTCCGGGCGACATTCGTGGCAGACCGAAAGAAGTCTGCCGTGCTTGAGGTCGAGGCGTCCTCGGTGCAAGATGTGTATCTGAATGGCCAGCTTCTGGGGCGGTATAAGCCCGGCGAGAGTGATCCCAACAGTCCAACCACGGAACAGGCCATCTTCAAATTGTTGCCGCTGAAGGATGGCGTCAATGAGATCCGCCTGGTTGGCACAACGCCGGGCGAGGGTTTTCTTCTGGCCCGCGTCATCTCGGATGGCCGCCTGTTGGCACGGACGATGCCAAGCGCGAAAACCCCGGCCTGCGTGAAGCCCCCGCGCAGCCGCAAATATGTTGTGCGTGAGAGTGGGCAGGACTCTGGTCGTTAAGAGGGAAGATGAGGAAACGAAGATGTGGAAATGTGTGATGCTTCTGGGCGTTTCGGCGTGTACTTTGGGGACGCTGGCGGAAACCTATGATTTTGATACGCAAGAGGGGAAATATGCCTACACCTATCCTTATTACGTGGTGAATGTGGCGGGTGGCGTCTCCAATAATCTGGCGAACTGCACGATGCAGCGCGTGACCGATGCCGGAGCCGAGGCTGAGCCGTTTTCGGTGGCCGACTTCCGTTCGGTTGCGTCGGGGACGCTCTTCAAGACGGGCGAGGGCTGGCTGACGATCGACGAGGGGCTTGCCGCCTGGACGGGAGACATGCATGTGATGGCGGGCGTTCTGCACGTCAATCACCTGGATGGCTTTGGCCCTGTTGGGGGAGCGAATGCCGTCTATGCGCACGATGGCGCGACGCTTTTCGCCGAGAATCCGTCTGGCGTACGTGTAATCGACTATGGCTGCAGGCGCACCTTGGCGTTTGAGGGTGAAGGATATGAGAACATGGGGGCCTATCACGTGACCGTGGATGGGAGCATGGAAAACACCTATTGGCCGGTGATGTGCTATCCCACGCTAACGGACGATGCCACATGGGTGATGGACAACGCCAAGCCCATGTTCGCCAATTGGCGTCCGGAAGTGAAGTTCTGCCTCAATGGCCATACGCTGACGCTGAAAGCGGCGCCCAAACGCGCCTATCCGACGCTTTATCTGAACAATGCCTCCGTGGATGCGGGCAATATCGTCGTTGATGGCGTCAATTTCCAGTTCTCCTACGATTGCCTATTTCGCGGTAATGCCTCAAACATGATGACCATCCAGAATGGTGGACGGTTGACATTCAACAGCTCAATTTACGGGATTGGCGGCAAGCGTCCGTGGACTCTTAAGTTGGACGATGCGAATCTGGTGAGCTTTGCCGGTGGCGATTTCTACGGATGGGAGCCTGAGGACATCTACAAGAACTATTGGGAAGGCCCCGTTATCCTCAATGACAATCTGAAGTACTACAATAACACGAGCATAAATGGCCATCATACGTGTGGCTCGTTCCTGGGGCCCATTTCCGGTCCTGGCGGCATCACCCCATACGTCGGCAACATTCGCTATGCAAGTGATTTCTCATTGCATCTGGCAAATCCGAACAACAGTTTCCGGGGCGGCGTGACGCTTGGAGAGGGTGGGCGCCTGATCCTTCACGCGAATGGTGCCGTGCCGGCGGATGGCGGGATGGTGGCCGTGACGAATGGTGCCGTCTTTCTGGAAGGAAGCGACGTGTATGCGCTCCCGGACATGACCCTGGTGGGTACAGGCATGGTACGTCAGCTCTCGCGCGCGGGCGGCATGGTGGCGCACGTTACGAAACTGGGCACGGGAGACCTGGTGTGGAACAATGCACTCGCCGTGCAGAGCTTGACGATGACGGGTGGTGTGTTGCGGTTGCCGACCGTTCAGGAGGCGGCCGACTGGTCTGGCGTTGCAGGGCTGAATGTGTTCACCAATGGGTATGAAAAAAGCGGCGTGCTGCGTGAGGCGTATTTGAACGGCGATTACCTGCCGACGGAAGTCGTTACGCTCAAACCGGATGTGGCGACAGCCGCAAGTGGCTGGAACTTTGCCGGTTTTGCATATGCGACCTACTCCTACCGTGGGTATCTGTGGCATCGGGGAACAGAGCCGGAGACCTGGAGCGTTGCGATGGTGATGGACAAGGGTGGGCGATTCTATTTGGATGGTGAACTGATTCTGGATCAGACGGCGCGCAACTACGCCAAGACCGCAAACTTCACGATCACGCCCGGTCCGCACGCCTTTGAGTTCCGCTACTACAATACAAGTGGAAACTCGGGACCATCGAATGTGGCCTCTTCCAATATGGATGTCTTCCGCTTTATCGATGACGAGGAATTCCCTTTGAGCGAGGAGGGTACGCGCACCAGTCCCACCATCGGTGCGGAGGGTGGTCGCTGGAAAACACATTTTGGTTTTGTGTTCGACCGCTTGGGGCGGCGTACGCACGACTGCAACGACTATGCGGCATTGTCCGATCCGGGTGACGGCAGCGTCTTCACGCGCTCGACAAATCAGCTTGACGCGGCGGTGCACATGCCGCGATTCTCTGAACTTGTCTTTTCCGCCGACGCCGGGATTGATCTCGGCGGGTGGCGCGTGCTGTCCGTGTCGCGGCTGACGGGCCTGCCCACGATCGCAAATGGCGATTGGTGCGTGACGGAGACTTGGGCCATTCCGGGCGGCGATGTGGCGGCAGGTGCCGTACTGACGACAGACGGCGCGTTTACCGTGGCGGACACGGCGGCAATCGCGTTTGCGGATGTGAACGTCCTGCCGCGTGAGACGCGTGTGATCGCGCAGGCAGCGGGCGGCATCTCGATTCCTGCCGCCTGCAATGGCAAACGCCTTGACGCCAAAGGACGGTTCCGTCTGCGCCAGACGTCGCCCACAGAGCTTTCGCTCGTCTATTCGGCGGGCATAGTGGTCAACATTCGCTAAAGGAAAGAAGGTAACCAATGAAAATGAACGGTGTGTTTGCCCAGATGAAGGAATTCTTCGCTGGGTTGGCGGGCAAGGATAAATTTGAGAAGGCCGATTTCTTCCTTCTCAAGACGGCGCTGATGCTGGCGGCCGTTGACGGCGAGGTCGGCGATGACGAAGTCGCCCGCTTCAGGGAATTCGCGGCGAAGTGCCGCGGCTACAGCGGCGAATCCTTTGACGAGTTGTGGGAGAACGCCCTGAGGAGCGCCGGCTATCTGCTGCTCCAGTCGCGTTTCCTCGAGCGGGACGAGCTTGTGGCGGCGTTTGTGCGCGAGGCCGAGGCGGACTTCGTGGCGGAGGCCGTTCAGGAGACGTCGGGGGAGCGTGCGCGCGCATTCCGCTTCCTTGAGCAGATGGCGAAGGCGGACGGCGAGTATTCGGAGATCGAGCGTGCGTGTCTCGAGTCCCTGATGCAGACGGTGAAGTCTGTTCGCGAGCAGACGATCGCGGCGCGTTATCCGCATGCGACCCGATTCGGCTGAGAGCCATCTGCCAAACGTCTGACTTTGGGAGAAGCCGAATGATGAAGCACTTTGTTGTTGCGCTGGGGTGGGCTGTCGTCTTTATGCTCCCGGCCAGGGCGGTGAATCCCTGGACGGCTGTGTTGTCCAGGCCGGTTCCCAGGGCCTATCCATCCGAGCTGCGGGCGGAGGGCGTGACTGGCGTGATGCTGGAGGGCGAGCCCTATCAGGGGAAGGAAACGCGTTTCTTCGCCTGGTATGGTCTGCCGAAGGCGGCGGCCGCCACAAACAAGGTGCCGGCGATGGTGCTCATTCACGGCGGCGAGGGAACGGCATACGATTGGTGGGTGCGCTACTGGAACGAGCAGGGGTATGCCGCCGTCGCCATGGACACCTGTGGCGCGCTGCCCGTAAAGGATCCGGGCACGAAGAAATGGCGGCGACATGAACATTCGGGACCTGCGGGCTGGGGCGGATTCGCCACCGTCGAGGGCCCCGATGCGGATCAGTGGACCTATCACGCCGTTGCCGCCGTGCTTCGCGCTCATACCTATCTCGCCGCCTTCCCGGAAGTGGACTCGACGCGCGTAGGCGTGACGGGCATTTCGTGGGGTGGCTATCTCACCTGCATTGTGGCGGGCGTCGATCCGCGGCTGAAATGGGCTGTGCCCGTGTATGGCTGCGGCTTCTACGGGGATGGCTCGGAATGGGCGCCGCTTTTGGTGAAGATGGGGCCTCGCGGCGAGAAATGGCTCGCGACATGGGATGCGTCCGTCTATCTGAAGGACGCCACGTGCCCGTTTCTCTGGGTGAGCGGCACGACGGACCGGTTCTTCAAGGTGCCGATGCTGCAGAAGTCGGCGGCGCTCACGAAAGGCCCAAAGTTCTTCAATATCCGCCCCACGATGACGCACGGACACCAGGCGGGTTCCTCGCCCTGGGAAATACGCAATTTCGCGAATCATTTCGCCTTCGGCACGCCGCTGGCACCGTCAATCTCCACGCAATGGGAGGTTCGGCCCTCGGCGCAATGTCCATGAGGCGGAATGTCAACGGAAGGGAAGAGTGTCATGGATACGCGCAGAGATTTTCTGAAGGGTGTGGCCGGGCTGTCGACGGCGGCTGCGTTGACGGGATGCGTCACGCCTAATGGCGAAGGCCGTTTCGATGACGCGCTTTCGGTGTTCATTTCCGATCTGCATGTCGGAGGTCTGGCGAAATATGCCTACACGCGGGCGGCGCTGGAGAAGACAGTTGATGAGATTCTGGCGCTGCGTCCGCTGCCCCGCCGTGTCGTGTGCTTTGGCGATGTGGCCCTGAGCTATGGGCTGGAGGTGGATTACGCGACGTCGCGGCCGATACTGCAGCGTCTCGTTGACGCCGGCATCGAGCTGCATCTGACGATGGGAAACCACGATCGCCGTTCCGCCTTTCTCAAGCATTGGCCTGCGTACGCCGAGCGCCCGCTGGTGCCCGGACGGTTCACGCAGGTGATTTCGCTGGGTACTGCGGACCTCGTGCTTCTGGATGCGCTTAAAGGCGCAGACGACCGCGGCGAAAGGGATATGGGTCCCGTGGAGGGCACGATCGACCCGGCGCAGCTGGCGTGGTTCGAGTCCTTTGTCGCCCAGGCGAAGCGTCCGTTCTTTGTGGGATCGCATCAGTTCCGTGACCTGTACATTGACGGCGAGAAGCCCCTGACGCGGGCGGCGAAAAGCCGTCATTTCGTCGGCTGGATCTATGGCCATGACCATTCCTGGTGTCCGGACATCCATGTGGCCTCCTGGCGCGCGCACCAGATCCTGCCCACGTTGGCGTTGCCCTCTACGGGGTTGTGGGGTGATATCGGCCATGTGCTTTTCCGTACAGACGCAGAAGGGGCGACTGCCTCTTTGCTGCAGCGCGATTTCTATTTCCAGACGCCCACAACGTGGCCCACGCGGCCGCGCTACTGGCAGGTTCGCATCCAGGAAAACCAGGGTAAGAGCATGCGTTTTGCCTTTGAAAGGAATTGAAGTCCATGAATCGTCTGAGTCTTCGTCGAGGCGTTGCCTGTGGTTTGGTGGGGGTGTCGCTCGGCGCGTTTGGCGCCACGTCTTTCCCGCTTGAATGGAGCGCGTCCTATGCGACGGATGTGCCGTATGAGGTGGAGATCACGCCTGCCAAGCTGGAGAGGCTTCTGGGCGTCAAGGACGGCCGTGCCCTGAGCGTGGTGGCGACCACCGCCGAAGGCGAGCAGGTGCTCGATGTGGTGCAGCAGGCGGGGCGGGTGCCCAGTTCGGTGAACTTGCGCTTCCGTGTGCCGGCGGGGACAACGGCTCTGACCTGTCGCTGCGGCGAGACGAAGGGACAGACGGCGCCGGCGACGGACGAGAATCTCTTTGCGGGGGCATTGGAGCCGTCGCGTTGGCAACTGTCCAAGAATGTCGTGGCGGAATCGGATGGCCGGGGCGGCGTGGTGCTGCGCACGACGTCGGGCGCCAATGGGTCTGCGCGCTGCCGAATGGCGTTGCCGCCGGAGTGGGCGGGGAAGCCGGCGAAGATCGAGCTCGACGTGATGAACGTCGCGAAGATGACCACGGGCGGCACCATCCGTTTCGTGCAGTATGACGAGAAATGGCGTCAGCTGCCGGAGTCGGTGGTCGATCCGCGGTGGACCACGCACATGCGTCCGCCCCATAAGCTGGTGCCGCTGCGTGAGATGGGCCGCTTTCATCCGCAGGCGCGCTTTGTGGAGTTGATGGTGGAGTTGCGCACGCTGGGCGGCAATGTGGACGAATACGGGTTGCCGATCAAGTCACCGCAGGATCTGTGGGCGGCGCTTGCGGTGTCGCGCGTGGCGGTGCGCGTGGCGGCGCAGTTGCCGTTCCCGAAGTACAACGACGCCTTCTTTGCCGCCGGCCCGTCGGGGCGCCCGGGCGATGCCGCGCTCGTGCTGGGCGGCGACCGCGCGTTCTGGTACGACACGCATTCGCAGGGCTGCTGGGCCGAGGGACGGCAGTTCGAGGATCCCGCCACGGTGTTCTGGCCGGATCGCGTCGGCACGGTGGAGGCGTGGCTCAAGCCGGATTGGCGCGAGGACCGCACCTACAACGTCTTCACGGCGAGCCACCGCTACAACTCCAATGAGGCGCGTCTCATCCAGCCCAAATACGACTGCCTCACGCTCAAATACCGTCCGGGCACGAAGACGTTCTCCCTTGTGATCGTGGACTGGAACGGCAAGGCGTTCAAGCGGAATGTCGTGGCGGAATGTCCCGCCGGCAAGTGGTCGCATGTGGCGCTGCAGTGGCGGCCAGGCGGCACGGCCGACTTCTTCCTGGACGGCAAGCGCCTTTTTGCGCTGCCGCTGCCGGACTTTGAGGCCTGGGATATCGCGAAGCATACGGACGTGATGCCGAACGGGCGCATTCCGCTGGAGTTCTACATCGGCGCGAATTATGGTTCGGGCCGCGTGACGCCGGGCTTCCCGGGCGAGAAGTCCGCGTTCTACCCGGGGGCCATCGACAACCTGCGGGTCTCCTCGGGCTGTCGCTATTCGGGCGACTTCACGCCGGCGACTTCGTTTGCCGTGGATGCCGACACGCGTGCGCTCTTTACGTTTGACCGCAGCTTTGACGGCGTCTCGGGCGGCGGCTGGGGCTGGATCCCGGGCACGCTCTTCGCGCCCGTCGACCGTGTGGCGCATCAGTTGACGGTTGGGGACAGGACGGTGGACTACTATCCGGCCGACAACCTGCCCGAGAACGATCCCTTCAAGGTGTTCAGCACGCTCAACTATCCTGTGCTGCCGGAGGCGGACGATTTCCGTCTGGCGCGCCGTGCGGTCACGAAGACCCAGAAGATGACGGCGGGCGAGGTGCTGCGCTTCACGTGTCCGCCCAAGACGGTGCCCGACTTTGTGGAGATCGCCAATGTGGGCACGCAGCCGCTGGTGCATCCCGCCGTGGTCAACAAGGGCGAATTCGACCCCCGTTCGTTCGGCGATCTGGCCGATTCGCTCATGTATGGGCGCGAGGGCCTTTCCGACCGCGAGAAGGCGAATGCCGTGTTCCAGTTTGTGCTGGGGGCGAGCGACTACTTCATGCAGCACACCATCACGTTCCCGCCGCATTCCGACACGCCCGAGATCGTGGTGTACAAGGCGCTGATGATGCTCAACGGCTACTGCGGATTCGAATGCGGTCCGCTCAACAACATGGCCGCCAACCTCCTCGCCTGCGTCGCCCGCTGCCCGGCTTCCTCCACAGGCGGCTACGGACACGAATTCGAGCAGGTGTTCTTCGACGGCAAGAACCACACCTACGACCTCTCCGCGCAGAAGTTCTTCCCGGCGATGGACAATGAGACGGCTTCGTGTCTCGGCGAGAGCGAAGACCAGCCCGGCCTCTACAACCGCATCGGCGGCGATGGCGGCAGCTTCATCCGCAGCTATACGCGCAGCTGGAGCGATCGCGTGCCGGCCCTGCAGGCGAAGGTGGCGCTCACGCTCAACCCCGGGGAGCGCTTCCGCGTGTGGCAGGGCAACGACGGCCACGTCAACGACCTGCACATTCATCGGTGGACCAAGGGCGAAGTGCCCGAGAAGTCCAGCTACCGCGAGGACTACCGCGCGCAGACGCATGCGATGTTCGCCAATCCCAAGCGGCACATCCTCACGCGGATGGATCGCTTCTTCCCGCACTACCTCAACGGCTTCCTCGTCTTCGACGGGCGGCCAACGGCGGCGAACCCCGCCTTTGCCTCGGTGGCGGCGGATTCGTTCGTCTATCCGGTGTCCAGCTGCTATCCGATTGTGCATGCCGAGTATGCCGCCACGCGCACAGACGGCGGCGCGGCGGCCATTGAACTCTCCACGGACGGCGGCAAGACCTGGCGCCCGGCGGCGGCTTCGCTGGACTACGAGGTGCGCGCGCGCACGGCGTATCTGGTGCGCGTGAAGGCTCCGATTGCCGACGTGGCGAATTTTCGGGCTGTCACCGAGGTGATGGTGAATCCGCGCGTGCATCCGGGCAAAGTGCATGCCGGCGCGAACGAAATGCTCTTCAAGGCCACGGCGGGCGGTACGGCGCAGGTGACGCTGGGCTGGCGCGAAGCGGCACAGCCGCTTGAGATCAAGGGCGGCGTCCACACGGGCGTGATTCCCGGATTCGAACATCAGTTCGTGTTCCTCGACCCCGCGCAGCCGCAGGCGCTGGAGGTGACGGGCGCCTCCCCGCAGGCGCGTGTCCGGCAGGTGTCCCTCAATGCGGCCTTTGGCGCGGTGGCGAAGGTGCAGGCGGCGCTCGCGGACGGTCGGCTGTCGCTGGCGGCGGCCAAAGACTCGCCGGATCCCGCCATCGCCTGTGTGCGGATTTCTGACGGCGATGCCCAGAAGGATCTGTATGTGCTGGTGACTTCCCAGATGCGCTATGTGCCCGCGAAGCAGGCGCAGCTGGCGGGCGGCGCCCGGCGTCAGCCCGCGGCCGCCGAGCAGATCCAGGAGACGGTGCATTTCGCGAAATCGGGTGAGGCGGCTACGTTCCCGTTTGCACCGGTGGCGGCAGGCGACTATACGGTGTTCATGCTGGATCGCTTCGCGAGTGACGTGAAGGCGCCGTCCGAGCTGAACCGCAGCTTCTTCCGCGTGGACTGGAAGGGCAAGCCGAAGAAACCCGTCGTTTATGCCGGTTCAGGCGGCAATCAGGGCGTCAACCTCTACAAGGCGCGCTACGGCAATCTTTCGGGGCGGGCGCAGTTCAAGTGGGACTACGTGCTTGACGATGTGGGCTATCATCCCTACTTCCCGCGCTACAAGCCGCGCACGCTGACGTTGCCGGCGGGCTGTGACGCCGTGACTTTCACGGCCGACGAGAACCGCGCGTCAGGTGTGGAGCTGGCCGCCGTCGTGGTGGTGCCGCAGCTGGAGCGCGAGTTCTTCTGTGCGTTCGTGAAATTGCTCTGCGGCATGAACTGCGATCCTGCCCGCGTGTCCGCGGTCGGAATGCGCGCTGTTTCCTCTTTCTGAATGCGTACGTGTAGCGAGCCATCCGAGACGCGTCGGATTTCGGGGTAACCGTCCGCTCCGTCTGCGAAGGG
>JAKSOW010000050.1 GCA_024405395.1 Kiritimatiellia bacterium
CGCCGCCTCCTCGCTCACAGAGCCAGCTTTCCAGTCGATGACCGGCGCGCCGCCACGTTCAATCGTCGTCGTGATGTTGCCGTCTGGGACCTGTCCGACCAGGTGGAAGCGCCGCGCCTTGCCGTCTTCCGTCGGCTTCTGGCGCAGCAGCCACACCGCGCTGCCACGGATCAGCTCGGTTTCCGTGGGATCGCCACCCTGATCAATCACCACCTGGCCGTTGTCGTCCTTGCTCACGGCAAGCGTCGGCTTCCATTTCCTGTCATTGTAGACCCAGGCCAGGTATCTCTCACGCTGTTCATCAAGAGCCAACAGGTAATCGCCTTCATCGATTTCGCCGGTCGTCAGGTATTCAGACAGCTGAATCGGATCGTTCTGGGTCGTCCGCTTGTCGCACCGTACCCACGGGACCGCAATGACTGCGCGTTCACGGACGCTGTCGATCTTCAGGGCCCCGAACGTGTTGATGCTCGGGATCTCGGCACCGGCCACCGTCGCCGCCAGACGCACGTACGAAGCAGCACCTTCCGTCATCGACGCATACTTGTTGATCTGGAAGTTGGCCTCGTCGCCCAGAAGCGTATAGGCGTCAGTCCAGTCCGACTGGTTGGCCGAATACTGCAGCTTGTAGCCGATTTCCGCAAGCGACCCTTCCGGCGGCTCCACGTTCATCGGCGCCATCAGATAGTTGCGCGCATTGTCGACGTTCAGCCTTCCGTTCGTCCAGAAGACGCTCGTTTCGTCCGTAGGATCAAGCCCCAGCGCATAGCTGGCCCACAGCTTGTAGCCGTTCTTCCATTCACCCTGGCCGATCACCTCAGGATCCGTCGTGTTGTCCGTGCGCACCGCGTCGATGTAGGAGTACGGCACCTGCACCTTCGTGTATCCGTCGTCGGCCGTCACCGGCACCGTCAGCGTCTCCTCATAGCCGGCCGGCGGACGCGCCCCCACCGCAAGATCGAAGAGAATGGCCGCGCCGTTCAAGCCAACCTTGCCCATGCCAATCGGATTCCGCCCAATCGTCCGCGCCGGGAAGAGCTTGCCATCCTGTGCGTCGGGAACGAGCCACAGTCCCATGGGGTCCTCCAGAGCCGCCGTCTTCGCCGCGACGCCATCCACAAAGACCTTGAAATACTCCTTCTTGTTGACGTTTCGCGCCGCCTGGATGACGAGACGCACGACTGCCTCATCAGGAACAGTGACGTCCGTCACATTGGTGACCGTCTGGTCCGTATCGGCAAGCGCCCCCGAGATCACGCAGAGGCGGCCCTGCTCGTCGAAGGTCACGGCGATTTTCGCCTTGTCACAGTAGTCGATCGGATCGAGCGCCGTCCAGGCTCTCTTGACCTTCACGTTCATGTCGAC
Organism: Kiritimatiellia bacterium; assembly: GCA_024405395.1. Classification (GTDB taxonomy): domain Bacteria; phylum Verrucomicrobiota; class Kiritimatiellia; order RFP12; family UBA1067; genus RGIG6720. The sequence continues at coordinate 1,366 of JAKSOW010000050.1, forward strand.
GTAGGTCGAGAAAGCGTCCATGTTCTTGACGGCCGTCATCCCCAACAGTCCTTCATCGACGCCAACGTAGAGTTCACGGCTCGTTTCCTGCTCATCCTCTTCCGCCTCCGCGACAAGGCGCACATAGGCGTCGTTCCACGTGTCGTCCGAATGGCGTTCAAGCGACCAGGCAACGGGATCAGCGTCAGGCAGCTCGGCGCCGAGACGGAAGTCATCCAGTCCAAGCGACACCGTGCCGCGACGATGCACGACTTCACCGTCATTCGCCTCAACGGCCAGAACCGTCCGCTGCTTGCCCGTGATGCGGGCCTTGAGCAGGGTCGCGCCATAGTTTCCGGAGACCGCGTTTTCCTGATCGTAGTAGACCTCGTTCGTCCGCCGCCAACTGCGGTCGAGATCCACACACGATGACCGCGGCGTGATGCCAAGCCCATGGCTTTCGGACACCCACCACTTGATGTACGGATCGTCGTCGTTCCAGAACCCGTGGTCGGCACGGATCAGTGTCGGGTTGACCGTCCGAACGGAACGGAAAGCCGGCGAATCCAGATCGACCTGCGCGACAATGCCGCCGGTTCCGCGTGTCGGGATCAGAATCGGGACACCATTTCCGTCGACATTCTCCTCGTGCTCGAACGCGAAGCCGAAAGCCGAAAGGCCCGCAATGCCCTTGTGCCAGACAACGGGCTCGGCCCAGCCGCCGATCGGCACGTGGAACGTGAACGGGGTGTTCTGCGCGCCAAGACGATTGCCGATGACGCGCTCGACGACCAACTGAGGCGCAGCCCCCAGGAAGTCGAATGTCGTGGCCTGGTGATGCCGCAAATCCTCGGCGTTCTCCACGTCCGCATGCTGGAGATAGATGGAACCAGCCGTCAGGGTCGCATTATCGACCGTCACATGCACGCCGCCGCCGATGCGGGCGACGCTGTTCGAGGCCACCACAACGGACAGCGAGGCCTTGTCGCAGACCTTCAGCTCACCCGCAAGAGGCGCGAACGTGAGGTTGCAGAGCGAAACCTCGGCCTTGTTCGTCAGCGTCAGATTCGCCTCATCCACATCACGCCAACGCGTCACCGTACCGCTGCTGCCGTCTTCGATGTACGACTCGCGGAACCAGTCGAAATCCTGGCCTTCGAGCGGCACCTTGATGTTGTCGAACGTGAGCGAACTGCCCGACCCCGAGGTCTTGAAGAACTTCGTGACCAGCTCCGCCTGACCGGCGTGTCCATACTGCGAATTGGCGCCAATGAACGTCACCCTGTTCGTGCCGATCGAAAGGTTGACGCGGAGAATGTCGCACCGCCCCGTGACGTTCACCCACGCGCCGTCAACCATGTTCGTGAAGATGACCGTAGACCCGACATTCGGCAGCGGCCACTTGTTCAGCGGCAGCGGCTTGCCGTTCGCATCCTTGTAGTTCTCATTCGGGTTATGCCAGTTCGCCGGCTCCCACCAGTCACCCACGCCCGCAGAGGACGGACGGATCCAGTAGAAGAGGTTCGGATTGCCGACATAGGTCGTGATCTTGACCTGGTCGGTCGTGTTCTCCTTCTCGTCGAACGTATTGACGACGCGCCAATGGTACTTGATCATCGTGCCGTACGGGAAGTTCGTCGCGAAACTGTAGAGCCCACATCCGCCTTCACCGTCTTCGCTCGTCGTCAACGGCCAGGACATGACGGCATGATCCTCGGCGTACGTCGTCTCGTTGACCTGCGTGATGCACAGCTCAAGTCGCGCCGGCAGCGACCCCGTCTCCTTGAGCACTTCGCTGAACACGACCGGCACCTCATCCTCGGCGTTCTCGAAGTCCTTCGCCTCGCGGTACGTGCGCGAGAGGTTCGCGTCGCGCGGCGTCACAAACGTCGTGTACTGGTGATGCGTGCGGTCCTTCATCGGGGTCGTCTCGGCCCAGTTGTTCTCGTACCACTGCAGGAGGCCCTGATAGGTCGGCCTCCGCACATGCGCTGGATTCGCATCCGCCGCCTCAATCACGTACCAGTAGCGCGTGCCCGGCACGAGGTCGTTGGCTCGAATCGTGTAGGTGTGATTGGTCGCGGTGTCGAGCGTGACGGGGTAACATCCGTTCCACGCCCCTTCGCCGGACCTGCAGACGAGGTCGTTGACGTTCGTCGCGAGATAGAGCTTCACGTCGTGCAGGCCGTCGGTGAGCATCTGGCCGGTGAAGATGACCTCATGTCCGTTCGTCGTCACGTAACTGTAGTCGCCGAGGCGCGGATACCCGACGTCGACCGCCGCGTCATCGCCTTCGTCGGTCGTTTCGAACGGCAGTTCGCGCGTCTGGAACTCGTGCCCGACGCCATCCACCGCGCGGATGCGGCCCCAGTAGGCCTGGTTGCGGAGGAGTCCCGTCACCTTGAACGTGTGCTCCCCGAGGTATGCCTTGTCCGTGAGCATCACCTCGTGGTCGAGGTTGAAGCGGTCGACGCCATAGCGGAAGTAGAGCGTACAGACCTGATCGGTGCGCGTCAGCCTGTAGTGTCCGTTGCCGTCATCTTCGGTGACAACGGAATACGTACCCGCCTTCTCGCCCGCGCCTTCACCGAGGCACACGACGGGAATCGTCAGGTTCGCGCTCATGTTGTCGCCGCGGATTTCGGAGAACATCACCACGGGGCTGGCATTCACGTCATCCGGGATTGGCGTATAGCGCCACACGACAACGCCGGAACCACCCGCGCCGCCCTGGCCCCTCTTCGAATCGGGATAGAGATTGCCCTGGCCCGGATACCACGCGCCGCCGCCGCCGCCGCCGCCAAAACCATCCGCACCGTCATGGCCGTCCAGATGGCGTCCGTCGCCGCCGGCACCGCCACCCGCGTATGTGCGCGCGCCGGCGCGGTTGTCGTCCGAGCGCGCGATGCCGCCGCCGCCGCCGCCACCATAAAACTCCTCGCGGCCCGTGATGCAGATGACGCGGCCTTCGCCGCCCTGACCCGCATCGCCAAGGATGCCGTGCTCTTCCGCGAACGACGTCCCGCCGTCACGCGTCGCACCGCCGCCGCCCGCGCCGGCCCAGCTCGCCCAGTCGTATATGTTGCCCACGAAACGACCCGCCGGGAAGCCGCCCCAGAAGCCCTGATCGCCCGTGCCCATCGTCATGTTGAAAGACGACGACGAGAAGCCGCCACCGCCCGAACCGCCGGCAACCGACCAGTTCACGCCATGCAGACCAGAGCTCGTTCCGTAGCTCATGCCGCGCCCACCGGCCGAGACCTGATAGCGGCCGAGACCGAAGTACGATCCGCCGATTGGACTCGTCACCTCCGACGCACCTGTTCCGGACTCGGTCGGGCCGGCCGCGAAAACCGCATACTCGCCTGCCTCGACCCACATCGCGGGACGATAGAAAAGGCCGCCCGCGCCACCGCCCGACCCCGGTCCCCACGGACTCGCGTGTCCGCCCGAACCGCCCGCACCCACGACGAGCATCTCGACATACCCCGGATGGTCAAGCACCGCCGTCGAAGCCGGTTCTCCGCCCGTCGCCACATGGACACGCGCATGGTGCGCTTCAGTCATATGGTCGCCCTTGGTCTTCTCCTGATTGACGCGGATGCCGCGGCTCAACGTGGTGAAGTCGTTCGTCTCGACATTGGACGTGAGCGTGACTTGACCGTCGATCGAGGTCGTTTCCGCATAGACGACCGCGCGATACGTCCGCTCCGGCTGGTAGATCATCCGCGCCGAACTGATGTAGCGACCTTCCTGCGCAATGCCGAACGTCTCCCATGCCTCAGGCTCCGCCTCCGCCGTCGGCTCAAGCTCCCACACCTTTCCGAAAATCGTCGCCTGTCCCATGCGTTCACCATTGATGATGCCGGCGTTCGGAAGCGTGATGAGCAGATTGGCGCCGGCCGCGTTCACCTCGACGACCGCCGCGTTGATGATCGGCTTCTCGTTGCCGTGCGCCCCTTCCACCGAGTACTGACAGAACTCGCCGTTCTTGAGCGCGTTCAGGTTGACCGCATTCATCCACGCGGGGCTGCGCGCCTTGCGGCACATGCGGAGTTCGTCTATCATGTTGTCGAACCAGGACTGCCCATTGTAGCCATAGCGGAAACCGAGCGAGACAGGATCATAGCCGGTCGTCGATTCGCCGAGGATCGTACGCACCTCGATCGGACGCGCCGCGTACTTGCCCGCCGTGTAGTCCGTGTATTCGCGCTTCTCGCCGTCGAAGACGCATCCCATGAACACCGGCACGCGCACATTCACGTCTAGCTCCTTCGGTGCCACGCCGTTCGGCGTCCAATACGACGAATACCAACGCTGACCGTTCGACGCAGGACCGTCCTTCGTGTACACGAACGAACCCCACATGCCGTTCAGATCGCCGTCGGCCGTGAGACGGTAGAGGTAGTTCGCCGTCGAATAACCGACTCCCGGTGTTGCCGTGCGCGTTGCGGACATGATCTTCGCATAGCCCTGCAGCGACTTCGACATCGTCGCGATGCACTCGATCGTGTGATTCGTCGCGCCGAGCATCCAGTTTTCGTAGTAGCCAGGAAGAATGTAGCCGCGCTGTGCCTCGCCACGGCTAGCCGTCCCCTCAAGCGTGTTCGTCGCGAAGTAGATCGCGTGACCGACAGCCGACTTCTCGATGCGGAAGTAGTTGTCGAGCCACTGGTACTTCTCGGGATCGTTGTGATTCTCCGTCTGGTCCTTCACGTCGATTTCGTTGAAGTGATAGACGGCGTCGTATTCCTTCCACACGCCGTGTTCGCCCGTGTAGTCAGTGGGGAGCAGCTCCTTGTACGTGCCGTCCTCGTTCTTCGCGAGACCCCAGTACATGAGGATGCGACCGCCGGCCTGAAGCTTCGGAACGCTCACCCAGATGAGCGACTCGCCGTCTTCCGATCCGTCCCAGGTGTCGATCTCATACGGAATCTCATTGCCCTGATAGTCCGCAAAGCGCAGATCAAAGACGGGATCCGTCGGCTGGTGGACAAACTGACCGTAATTGAAGCCGTCGATCCTGTTCGAAAGCCGCACCAGCGCCGGGAAGTCCTCCAGCGTCTCGAGTTCCCTGTAGCCGTTGAAGTAGATCGTCATCATGTGCGTGTACGTGCTCCACTTCTGGAGGCCGCGCGGCGATTGGGTGACGCGCACGCGAATCGCGCCCGAGGCGTCCACGATCGGCTCGACCTGCATCTGGTGCGCGAGCGGCCCCATCAGCGAAACGTTGATGTTCTCCGCCACCGCACCCACGGCATTCGGGATCACCGTGACGACATCCTTCTCCCAGAGAAGGTCCGGCGGATTGAGCACGAGATTCCACTTCGCGTCTTCGGCGATCGTCACCTTGGATGGCAGCGTGTTCGTGGGCGCAAAGACGATGCCCGCGAGCGTCGTGCCGTCTGCCACCGTGATCTCGAACGGCAGGTCGTCCTTCGCCATGCGCGTGAATTCGACCGCACCCTCGTCAAGGAACAGGATGTCCGGCGAACTGCCAAGCGTGAGCGTGCCGGCGCCCTTCTTGTAGAGAACGCGCGTATCGTAGTCGACGGCCGTCGCATCTGCCGTGCCGGACGCCACCGTGTTCGTGAGCGAACCGTCGCGCACGATCGTGATGGCCGAATAATCCGCCGTGAAGAATGTGTGGTAGATCTGACGCATCCACTCCGCGCTGCGGGCGCGGTTGGAGATGCGCACTTCGTCGATCATGCCGCCCTGGTAGTCGTAGTCAACCGCACCTTCGCGCGCGCCAACGCGGACGTTCGAGACGTCGTCCTCGATGAGCGGCATCTCATCGATCGTGTCGCGCACATGACTGTCGGCATGAAGGTTGAAGTAGTTGTAGACGAGATGCTCCACGCCGTTGAAGACGCCGCCGAAGAACGCGGGCTCGTGATTCTGCAGCACGGTCTGCTCCGCATTGAGGACGCTGTCGTCCCAGACGGTCGCGTTCAGGTGTTCGTCGACAGCCGTCGTGTGCGTCACATGGAAGCGGGAGGCGCCGTGCTGCCCCGGCGAGACCTTCAGGTAACCGTGGTTATAGTTCGACGCGCGCGTCGTGCACAGAAGCACCGAGTCGCTCTTGAACTTCGGAGAAGAGGATGCTATGACTTCAGTCGAGAGGCCGGGACGATGAGCCACCTTCTGCTCGTAGAGTCCGTTCGTCACCGACCAGCCGTTGCCGGACGACGCCATCGGCCAGGTGACGGAATTGCCGATGTGGCGGCTCCCGAATGCGAAGCCGTCCGTTGATTTCCCGAAGAACCTGAGGTCAAAGCCGTTCTGCGTCGAGTCGAGAATCGAGTTGTCGCCGCGCACGTCCATGTGCCAGACCGCCGCATAGTTGTGGAACGGCGCGCGCGGCCCGACATGGGCTGCGGCAGGCGCAACAACCTTCTCGGCCTTGTCGGCATCCATGCCCCAATAGGCCTTGATCGCCGTGCTCTTCGTGAAGTACGGCACCATCACCCAGACGAGCGTCGTGCCCTTTTCGTTGAAGCCGTCGACTTCATAGGGGAGGTCGTTGCCCTCCGCGTCCGCAAACCGAAGCGTCTCGAAGTTCGCCGTCCGATAGCGGAAGCCGTCGATGTCCTCATTGAAACGCACCGCGACCGGGAAGTTCGTGAGCACCACGTCCGCCGTCATGTACGGAAACACAATGTCCGCCTCGCACCAGTAGTCGGCTCCGTTCGTGACGAGCGGAACTTCGCTCGCCGTACAGGTGAAGAGCACACGATCTCCTTCCCTGCGCAGATCGCCGTGAACGGCATACCCGCCAGCCAACGAAACCGTCACATTGGCGGCATTTCCGGTTATCTTGCGAATCACCTCCTGCGTCTGCCCGACATAGAGCCCCGGCGACGGACGCACCACGATGTCAACCGAGGCTTCGTTCGTCCCCAGCACAAGTTCAGCAAGCGCAGCCTCGTTGTCGGCGAGGTCATTGCCTGTCTGGAGGCCGAGCACATTGCCCTTGCCGTTCACCACCAGCGTAGTCGGAGTGGCATCTGCCGAGAACTCCACCGTACCCTCTTCGATCACGACCGTTTTCGGCACCTTGGCGCCGAAACGAAGAGTGCCAGGGCCTTGCTTGACGACGACCTGTTGCACCTTGTCGAAATCGACCGTCGTGACATCGACGACATCATCGGCGTTAGCCGTCGGGAAGGTCATCTGCTGCAGCAGCGGATTGAACTGGAGATGCGCAAAAGCGGGGTCAAAACCCACATCCGAGGACTGCGGATGCGCACACATTGCCCGATCGCCTTCGTAGACAGGCGCCTCAGCCTCACCTGACGTGTTGATGCAGGCCGTCAGGGTGATGCCCTTGCGGAAATAGGGTACGCGCACCCAGACGACCGTCTTGCCCAACACGTTGAACGCGCCATTCTCGATCTCATAGGGCAACTCGTTGCCGAACTCGTCCGTAAATCGCAGCGAATCAGCCTTCACAGAGCTGTAGTTGAAGCCCGGAATGTCGTTGGAGAAGACGACGCCGACCGGGTAGTTGGTAAGCACAGCCTTGTCATCGGTGAAACTCGGGAAATCGATGACGAAGGAGCACGGATAGCTCTCGACGTTGATGAGCGGATTCGCGCTCACCGACGCACGGAAGAGATAGCGCCCACCAGCTTTCACGACAGTTCCCCGCAGGCCGTTTGCGGCGGCATTCGCCTCGTTCACCTCTTCGCCCGTCGAGGTCCAGCTGATTCGGATCGCCCCTTCGCGATCACCCGTGACAGAGGAAAAGAGCAGCGCTTCCTGTCCTACGAAATAGTTGTCGTCCGCCTTAAGCCGCAAATCAAGCGAACAGCTTTCGTCGAGCGTCAGATCGATTCCCGGCGTGGGACGCCCCGCAAGATCGTTGCCAAGCGCGTAGTTCAGGAGGACGACCGGTGCCTTGACGACGAGCTTATTCACCGTAAAGTCGTAATTCGCGAGGTCGAAGCTACCCTCCGTGTTCAGCGTCAGCGAACCCGTCTCAATGTCAAAGTCAAAGTCGGGATTGCTACCCTTCGTCAGGTAGACGTTGCCGTCGACGATGGAGACTTCAATGTCGTTGGTGATGGTTTCGACCGTGCCGTCCCCGTGCAGCAGGCGAATCACGCCCGTGACGCGTGCACTGTCGGCTGTACGGAAGTTCGTCCCGGTCAGCACCTTAATCGGATTGCCATCCTGGAGACTCGCCTCTGACACCAGCACGTCAAGCGTCATGCTCGCCTCGTCATGATCGAAAACAAGCCTGCTGTTCGGCGAAACCGACCCCGTATCGTCTATCTGAAGCGTGTTGTTGCCGCGAAGCGTGATCGTCTGCGGCAGGCTGCCGCCGAGGTTCAGCGTGCCCTTGCCGTCGACGATGATCTGATCCGTTTCCGTCGCCTCCCAGTCCTCTCCGCTCACGTCAACCGATTCGCCTTCGGGAATGTCGTAAACCGGAACCGCACCACGGATATAGCGGAAGGAAACATACGTCTCGGGCGACAGCATCGAATGGCGGCAGTTCTCCATCCACGCGGCACTGCGGGAGACGGCGGAAATGCGCAGTTCGTCAATCTCGCCATCGTACCAGTTCTGCTTATTGTCCTGACGACAGCCGATCGTGAAGAGATTTGAGCCGATATCGCGCGAAATCTTGCCCCTGAAGTTTGCCGTGTCGGAAAGCGAGATCATGTCCGCTGCGCTGCCCGTAAAGTTGTCGAGCTTCGCGCCGTCGTATGACATACCGTGGAAAGCCAACGCACCATGAGAGACGAATTTCTCGCCAGCCGTGTATTCACGGTATTCATTCGGATCGGGATGCGGCGTGCCGGCAGACAACGTGCTGGTACCGGCCTTTTCGGTCCAGATCGTCGACATGAAGCCGTAGCCCTTGTTGGTCGCAGGGCTGTTCTTCGTATTTGACCGCTGGCAACGAATAGCTGTGTTACCTGCTCCGTTACCACACTGGAAAATACGAGCATAACTGCCCGAATCAGCGCTCGCGCCGAGCGAAACCGCCGCTTCTACAGACATTGATGTTTGGTTGTAGAGCTTTTGCTGATAAAGGTTCGCAACAGTAAAGCCAATATAGCCGGTATTATTGCCTGGCCAGCGCACTGCCGTACCCAGGCGCGGCTCGTGGGATGGTCCCGCGGAGACAGTGCGAAGCTCAAGACCCGCCGGCGTAGGGGTTGTCACATAGAGCGCGGCGTCATATCCGTTTCCCGTCGCATCCTTGAGATTGACGAGACTGCCCATGTGCCAGACGGCGGCATAGTCCGCCCACATGCGATTCTCGCCGTACGTGGCCTTGTCGGTATAATCCTTCTTGCCTTTGCCCGTCGAGCGAATGTAGAGCGCCGTTCCCTTTTTCAGTTCGGGCACCTGAACCCAGACAAGCGATTCGCCAGAGGCATTCCAGGTATCGATTTCAAACGGGACTTCCTGGTTGTCTTCGGTATAAAAACGGATATTGTTTTCGTTGTATCTCTGGTAAGTAAAGCCGTCAATGGCCTCGGAAAGCCGAACCGCCACCGGGAAACGGACAAGCGTCTCCTCGCCCGAAACACCAGGAAACTCAAGGCGCAGCCCATTGCTCATGGGTGCACCTAGCCCCGTTAGAACCGCCCAAAGGCAGCACAGCAACAAAAACACCAATCTAGCCGACATCTCAAATCTTCCAGCTAATCAAAACCTTTAGAAAAATTGGTCGACCATTATATCATTTTCTGGCCAGGAAATCAACCGGAAACGTTGCAAATGCCACCGTATAAATTACAAATCCCCCCCCCCTAATTACACTATTGCAACAAATATACAGTTAATTGAGCCGGAGTACCTGTTCGGCGAAGGCGGCTAGATCGGGATAGACACCCGCAGCCAAGTGGTCAAGGGGGGTGGGCTGGGCATTCACAATGAACACCTTGCCGCCCCGCTGCAGCGTAAGACGAGGCAGTCCCGCCGCTGGGAAAACAGTGAGCGACGTGCCGAGAACAAGCAGCACGTCGGCTGAAATCGCCAGCTCCTGGCTTGCCGTGAAGGCCTGTTCCGGCAACGATTCGCCAAAGAAGGTGATGTCGGGCTTGTAGGCCCCGCCACACGCACAGCGCGGGACAAAACCGTCCCCCCTTCCCTCGGCCTCTGCAGCATGGATCATCGCACAGATTTCCGCGAAGGATTTGGGCGCCCCACACTGGCGACAGGCATGCCGCAGCGGCGAACCATGCACTTCGTACACCTTCGTTGAGCCTGCCTTCTGGTGCAGCATGTCGATGTTTTGCGTAGCTATTCCGTCCAGTTTGCCCATTTCCTCCAGACGGCGCAAGGCCTTGTGGACTGGCCCCGGCTGAAAGGCCTCCAGGCCATACACAAGCTCACGGCAACCGCGGTAGTAGACAGAAGGATCGCGGTCAAACCAATCGATGTCGAAGATCAGTTCGGCATTGGGCTGTTTGTAGAGTCCTTGGGGGCCACGAAAGTCGGGGATGCCGCAGAGCGTGGACACCCCAGCCCCTGTCATGGCCGCCACATGTTTGGCTTCACGAATCGCCTGAAGCATCCGCTCCATATTCCGCCTCCTTTACGAGAAACCAATCTCCACGGCTCTGCCGCCCGAATTTGCCGGGGCCACGCAAAGCGGCACGCCCGGTCGCAGTTCGCCTTGCCAAGCCAAATGGAGATGGCCTGCCAGAACCGCTTTCAACTCGGCTCGGGACTGAAGGAAATCATTGATGGCCGCATATTTGTCGCCACACATCATATAGGCGGCGTCGGGCTTGGATCGGGCCATCTTCGCATCCCGTTCTTTTAGAAACTGGGCCAATGCCGGCACATAGGGAGGGAAATGGCAAAGCAGAACAACCGGCAATCCCTTTCCGAATGCAGCCTTGAGCTCGGCCAGCTGTTCCTTGAGACGGAACTTGGACAATCCGCCATTGTCGAAAGCCACAAAATTGACGCCCTGCACCACACGCGAAGCCACCAGAAACGGATCGCGAAACGCCTTCTCCAGCCGTTCCACAGCCGCGGCACAGGCGGCCGCAGTACGCGGCGTGGCCGAACGCGGGAAGCCCATGGCCTCGTGATTGCCAGGCGTGATGAAGGTGTTGGTGCCCGCCAGCCCCTCGCGTGCGGCCTCAATGTTCGCGTCACTCAGATAGTCCAGCAGATCGCCCGTATGCAACGGCAGCAATCCCTGCCGTTTGGCATAGGCCAAAGAGGCGGCAAAAGCCTGGGCACTGCGGGAAAGCGCTTTCGACCGGGCGGCATGAAGGTTGCGGGCATCGTCGTCTGCGGCAGCGAGATCCGCCGCCGATGCGAGCGGAAGATGTGTGTCGGAGAAGTGCAACGCGCCAAACGGCCGGGCGGCCCCCACTTTCAGCGCCAGGCGGTCAAGCTTGAGCACGCGTTCGGCGTCAAGCTCCGCCCCGGCCCGAAGCGCACCGGCGCAAAGCGCCGCCAGACCGCCTACCGCAAATGAACGTCGTGTCGTGTACATCAGCCCTTCTTCTTTAGGCATGCACCAGGCTCACTTCTCCAGGAGAGCGTTGCAGATCCACATCAACGCCGCCTGGCCATAGGGCGCCCCGTTCACACGCGGACGCGCCAGATAGTGATCCCGGTCGTTCTTCTTCACCGTACCCTCGCAGACGTCCGCGAGATTGGCATGGGAATCCAGTTTGCCGACCAACGCCAAATAGGCCTTACGCGCAGCCGGGCCGTACTTCGCGGCATCCAGAAGGCCACGCTTGACGCCCACGACAAAGCCAAACGTGAACATCGCCGAACCTGAAGTCTCCGTCCAAGACCCCGGATCGTCCACCAGCTGTCCCCAAAGCCCATCTGCGCGCTGCGTACGAAGCAAAGCCGCCATCATCTTCTCGTATCCCGCGCGTACAGCCGCGTAATCGGGGTTGTTGGACTTGAGATGCGAAAGCACGAGCGCCAAACCACCAGCCACCCAGCCATCACCACGCCCCCAAACATAGGGTACGCCATCCGCGTGCTCGAAGAGGCCGTCAGCACGCTGGAGCTTTTTGATGTAGAGCGCCAGTTCCTTGGCCGCCCGATTGAGATACTTCTCGTCGCCCGTGGCACGATACGCCTGGACCTGGAGGAACGTGATCATGTACATGTCATCGATCCAGAAGCGCGTCTCGGGCGTGTAACCATCGGCAAAAAGCCGTTCCTGCTCTGCCAGCGGCAGGTTCTGCGGCGACTTCGTGGTGTGCGGTCCAGGGGCCGACCACTGGCCGTCAGCAAAGGACAGACCCAGTTTCTTGGCTTTGGCATCGCCCGTCAAATACGCAACTTCAAGCGGCAAGGCGCCAAAGATGGTGTTGTCTACATGGCCCGGAGCAGGGATGAATTTGGCCTGCTCGCCCATGAGCGGCCAAAAACGATCCAGCAGCCGCGTCTCCACGTCCTTCTGTCCGGCGAGGCGCGCACAATCGAGACCATGCGCCCACAGCGAGGCCACGCAATACATGATCGTACGGCCGCCGCCATAACTATGCCGCTTCGTATCGCAACCTTCGGGCTTGTAGGCCTCGGCAGGCGTCGTCAGGAACTGCTCGGAAAGGCGACGCGAGACGACGGCGGGCTCCGCATGTGCCGGCCAAGACGCCAAATCTCCCGCAACTGCGGGGACTGAGCCCATCCAGGAGATGAATGTCGAGGAAACTGCAAGCAAAAGGGCTGATGTTTTCATGCCCTTATTCTAGCACATGATGTCCCAGACCGTCAACCTTCCACAAGGCAAAGACGCACCTACGGCGGCCCAATCAGCGGAAATTGATCACCAGTCCCCGAGGTTCAAGGAGACGGAGCTTCCCACCCGTCAAATCAAGCGTCCAGGCGCTCCCTTCCGGTACGCCCACGACCTCCGGCAACTCGCCCGTGAAATTGTCCGCCAGAAGATAGCGCACGCCCTTGGCAAACGGCAGACCGGAAACATCAAAAGTGAGCCCACTCGGATAGGAAACGCCCTCGGCGACGTCGAGGCTGCCACCCGCGAACTTCACGGTCGAAGACGGAAGCGCACCCGCCACGCCAAGCTTCAGCACACCATTTGACACGATCGTGTCCCCGGCATAGGTGTTGGCCGCATTGAGCACAATGGTGCCCTTGCCCACCTTCATAAGGCCCATGGTTCCGGCATCTTCGCCCAATGTGACCTCAAGCGGGATGCGCGCGACATACTCGCCAATGTAGATTTCGGCCTCGGCCCAGGTGTAGCCCGTACCAGGCGAGAGAATCGTCACGCCTGTGATCTTCTCCTGCCATTTTGTCGAGTCAAATTCAACCATCGCCGAAGCGCCCACGCCATCGCCGCGGATGATCACGTAGCCGCCGCACGGGCACGCGATCGGGAACTCGCCCGAGAGCGCAACTATGCCCTTCCCGGTCGGTGCCTCAAGCGGCACGGACACATTGGCCATCACCCCCTCATCAGCAGACAGGATTGCACCTGCCGCATAGACAACGGCCTTGTCCACTGCCGACGCGCCAACGCCCAGCAGCTCGCTGCCGGACAGCGTCGCGGAAATGCCGCCGCCGTTGAAGTTGACAAGCGCCCCACCATTCGCAGACCGCTTCACAAATGGCGTTCTGACGACGCCCGCACCTGCACAGGTCACGACACCCGTCGAGGACGTACGCGCGCCAAGCTGAATGCCGTTCTGGAAGATAGGCGCAGCGGCACCGTCCACAATCACCTCGGCAAGCCCATTCGTCGAACGATCCAATCCGCCCGTGCTCGGCACATTGGCCAAGGCGTCAATCTGCGCCGTACCACCCGAGAAGCGCATCTGCGCGGAACCGCCGCGGCCCCAGGTACCGGTTTCGGCATGGAACGTGCCGCCCTTCTGGTGGAAAACCGTACGCGACGACAGGCGATTGCCGATGTTGAGCCCTTGCGGCCCGACCAAAAACTCGCCATCCTGGATTTCGGCATAAGCCAAAGAGTTGCTTGAGCCGCCGATCGACAAGCCATTTCCGACTTCCGTCGACAAAAACGACCGCAAAGCGCCGCGTCGCTGAATGTAGCCGCCGACTTGGCCCGTGCGGCCAACCTGCTCATTGCTGGCAACCCAGATGTTGTTCGAGATGATGCCACCGTCCAACGTGATGATGGCCGAGCAGTTGTCGCTGTTTCCGCAGGCATAGAGCGCACGACCACCACTGGCGCGGATACAGTCCATACAGGTACCGGCGCCAATCGTCAAACGACCGGGACGGCCATAATCACGCGCCGCGCCAGTGAGATAATAGTAGACCCAAGCCCCCATCCAGACAGTACCGACGTCCTCATAGGTGATGTCGGTGTTTGTCTGCGAAAAAGTCGGCGGGACCCATTTCGTACGAGACGGCTCAGCCGCAGAATAGACAAGATTGGTGACGCCATAGAACGCACTGGAGTTGTTGGCGATAAGGCTGAAAGGCTTGAAAACGGAGTCAGTCGGATAGCGCCCACGCAGGACGGCGCGCCCGCCGCCGAACACGGCAAAGCTCATATTGGCGAAATTCGTATAGGAAAGGCCTGTCTCCTGCGGCGTGAAATCACAGGGGATTTCGAAGTCGTCACCCGAATCGACATAGACGCCAATGCCCCAATTGCGGTTTGACGTGCCGTCATAACGGAATTTTTTGATGAAGTCCCACACTTCCTCGCCCGTCCAGCCATCAGGTCGCGCGTCCGTCTTCTTCGCAAAGGCAATGACATCCGACTCATTGCGGGCAATGCCCGTCACGCGTCCCTCGTCAAGCCCAGGCGCCGCTGCCTTTGAAAGATAGACAAGCGCGCCGGAAGTCACACGCGTAGTTCCGGAATAGGTGTTGGGCGCAGCAAAGACGACGCGCGATCCGACGCTGCCGGCAATCTGCACATCGCTCTCGCCGGAGATTGGCTGCTCGACCCGAAGCTCGGTATTGGCCGCCGGCGCAAATTTCCACGTGGTGCCTGCGGCACCGGCATAGCCACCCGTCCAACCCGTGAGCTGGGTCAACGTAGAGCCAGGGTTGGCGTTATAGAGCGTCCAGGCCGTCTTTGCCGTCGTGTCGTTGACCTTTATCGTGGCGCCATTGGTGAGGACAAGCTGATTCGACGCGTCACCTTCCCAGGCGATTGACCCAAGCTGGAAAGCATTGGCTCCGTTCACGATGATGCGACCCGGGTTCGTGATGGCGGAAAGTCCACGGAAGTCAAAACCACTTGTAGTGTCTTTGACCGGTCGCAGCGTATTGTTGATCGTCAGCGTATGCCCCTGCATGTCAATGGTCGAATCGCCTGCTGTCGAGAAATAGGCGTTAGAATAACCGCGGGCAATCGTCGTGTCACCACCCAGCGTGATGTGCCAGCCCACGGCATAGAAGCCATACCATTCCTGATTGCCGGCGTCAAAGTTTCCGCCCATCACCAAGGCGCCGCCCATGCCAGGTGCACCAGCACCCGTCAGGCGCATATTGAGATCCTTCAGGTAGGTGTCGCTCGCTGAATAGCAGTCGGTGAAAAGCGTGGCACCGTCCTCGACAATCGTCTCGCAGGAGGACAGGTCACCAAGGGGCCCCTGCTTACCGCTCGCGCCAGACTTGTCGGAGATGACATACGTTCCGGCGCAGATCCTGATGCGGCGGCCGACATTCCGAATGCCCTGACAATTCCGAATCCGCAACACCCCCAACCCCGTCTTGCGGAATTCGCAGAGCGGACCTATGTCCGTCAGAATCGCGATGGCCTCAGACGTCAAGTCCTCGCGAATCTCCCCCTCTGGTACGTTCTGCTCGAAAACGATTGATCCGTCGTCGGCAACCGCATACGCATTTCCGTTGATGACATACCGCCCTGCTCCCGTCACGGAGGTGACGCCCTTCATGGAAAATCCGTTGGCGAGCGTCAGGTCATGCCCCTGCATGTTCAGCGCGGAAGCCGAGTGAAAATAGGCAGGGTGTTTTCCCCGGGCAAACGTCGTGTCGTGCGACAGCGTAACCGTCCAGTTGATGGGATAGAAGCCATTGTAGGAGTCATAGTTACTCCATTCGCCGCCAAAGACGATGGCGCCCGCCTGGCCCGGAGCCCCTGATCCACCAACCGTGACATTCAGCCCCTGAAGATTCCCGTCCAAAATCTCGCCATTGTTCGATGCCTGAAGATAGACATCAAAATAAAGCGTAGCACCTGGCTGGACCACAACCCGAACCTGTCCAGCCAAACCCAAAGGGCCTTTCTTCGTCGTATGCAAAACAACAGAGTTGTTTTTTGACACCCGTGACGGCACATAACAGCCTTCAGCAATCGTCAGCGTACCCGTAAAGTCGCCAATTGTCGCATTGGACGTGATGATGAGATCGCCGCCACCCGTTTTGCGGATTTCATCCTCCGCACCCAACGTCTTCATGACCGCAAGCTGCTCGGCGGTGAAATTCGTCTGAACGGTTCCCGTCGGCACGGGGATCTCGAGAACCACCCCCTGTGCGACAATCGCCGCCGCGGCCCCTACACAGAAGAGTGCATACCTGACTCTGCCCAGACCAATCCGACTGCCTACTGGCACAATACGCTGTAGCACGCTCTCCGTAAACCCACGAAGCCTAATCGTCATTGTCTGGCATCCTTTTCAAATTGCGTTACAGGGAACAACCCCCGCACTCTGGTTAAATAGGTGGTGCATTATAACACAATTCCAGAGGATCCCGCAATTATAAAGGGCCGATCCTTTTGTCTTTTGCAAACCTAAAATTCGTGCGCACGAATCGATTGTTCGACTGTAGGGACAACACGATTCGGTGGGAGGAGTCGTGGAGATTCGTGCGCACGAATCGCATCGTCGACCCTAGCCTCTCCCAAAGTAGACGGAGGGGGCAAGATGACTAGAGCTGGGGACCGTATTGCTTTAGTCCAGATGCCGACATGGCTAGTCAGTTACCCGACACCCAAATGTCGGGTAACTGGCAGTGAAAAGCCTGGTACCCAAAATTGGATAGTCGTGTACTACCCGAGGCAAATGGAAGCAAGGAATGCCAGCAGAAACCTTCGTGTGCGACATTTGGCTGGTGAATTTCAGCGAATGATCCATATCACAATATTCAGCATGAATTTCAGGCATCATTTTAGTTAAACGACTAAATGATTCGTAATTCATTCATATTCCGTTCGCTTTTCATTCGTATTTCGTTCGCATCTGTTCGCATGGAATAATGCGAATGATTCCGAATGAATGCGAACGAATTACGAACAAAATACGAACGAGAAAATCACATAATCAACAATCCTACACGAAGGAAGGATTTATCCGAATTTACGGTAAAACGTTCGCATTTCGGCACAAATCCGCACACGCAACATGCCTAATCAGCGTGTAATTTGGCCTAAAGCAGATTCAGCGCATCCACGTCAAAGGCGAGCCGAAGGCCGTCAGGAGGAGGACGCTCAGCGCGTATCCACTTGACGGCAAGGACAATATCACGTGCTGTAGGCGCTCGCACCACAACCTGTTGACGATACCAGCCCTCAGCTTTTGCCAGAGCCGCCGGAACAGCTTCGGAGACGAGAAATGCATTCGGATTCTTGGCGTTGAATTTCTCGGCATAGCCCATCAGCGCCCGTGCGTAGAGGTTGGCCCAACTGGCCGCCACTTGTTCGTCCTGCGACCTGAAGACGAGTGTGGCCAAATGGCAGAACGGCGGATAGGGGCCTTCTCGCCGAGCCGCAAGCTCCGCATCGGCGAATGCCGCATAGCTGGAACCATCGGCTGCCGCCTTGACTGGCGGCGCATCAGGCGAGAAAGTCTGGATATAGACCTCGCCCGGCTTTTCGGCACGCCCAGCACGTCCAGAGACCTGCGCCAACAGTTGATACGTCCGCTCGCCCGCACGGAAATCCGGCATATTGAGCGACGTGTCGGCGTTCAATACGCCCACAAGCGTCACATTGGGGAAGTCCAGTCCTTTGGCGATCATTTGCGTGCCGATGAGGATGTCGGCCGCTCGATTGCGAAACGCCGAAAGGATGTCGTCATGCGAATTCTTGCGCGAGGTGGAATCCGCGTCCATGCGCAGAATTCGCGCCGCCGGGAAGCACTTCTTCAGGATGCCTTCGGCCCGCTGTGTGCCGATGCCCGTATAGGCAAAGTCGCGCGCATGGCAATCGGGGCATTCCGTCGGCACATGCCGCCATTCGCCACAGACATGACAGCGAAGACATTGGTCCGCCTCATGATATGTGTACGGCAGTGGCGTCTCGCCATCCCCACCGCCGCCCACGCATTTCTCGCAAGACGCAATCCAGCCACAGGCCTTGCATTGCAACACGCGTGAATAGCCTCGCCGATTCAGGAAGAGAATGGTCTGTTCGCCATTGCGCAATCGCTCGGCGATCGCATCCAGCAGAAAACGCGAATAGACCGGCAACTGCCCCGTGGCCTGGATCTCCTCCTCCAGATTGATCAGATGCACCTGGGGCAAAGAGCGGCCAGCTACACGTTCGGGCACAGACGCCAGGACATACTTCCCTTTTTTGACATTGAGCCATGATTCCAGCGAAGGCGTGGCAGACCCCAAGACCACACGCGCCTTCTCCAGGCCCGCGCGCATCACGGCCAGATCGCGGGCGTGATAACGCGGCGCCTCGTCCTGCTTATAGCTGCCATCGTGCTCTTCGTCCACCACAATGAGGCCCAAATGGCGTACAGGCGCAAAAATGGCGCTTCGCGGCCCCACCACCACGCGCGCCTCCCCTGTGCGGATGCGATGCCACTCATCGTAACGTTCGCCGTCAGATAACGCCGAATGCAGAACCGCCACCTGATTGCCAAAGCGTGCGGCGAAGCGATAGACCGTCTGTGGCGTAAGGGCAATCTCCGGCACCAGCACAATGGCGCCACGCCCAGCTTCCAATTCCCGCGCAATGGCCTGCAGATAGATTTCCGTCTTTCCGGAGCCAGTGACGCCATGGAGCAATACGGGCTTGGGCGGCGACTCGGCATCTGGTGACGCGCCCACAATGACATCCAACGCCTTGGTCTGAAGCGCATTCAACGTCTTTGGGCGATCGTGAATGACTGTGCGCCCCGCCAATGGGTCCCGCCGCGAAACCCGCGGCGCAATCTTGACGCAACCCTTTTCCGCCAGCGCACGCAGCGTCGCCGGCGTTGTCTTCATCTCACGGCAGAGCGGCTGCAGCCAACCACCGCCCACGCGCGCGATGTCAGCCAGAAGATCATGCTGATGCTTGGTCAACGCCGGCGCATCGGCAAGCGGAATCGCCGGGGCCACATACAACAGTTCCTTGGGCTTGGCCGAAGGCTTCAGCACGGCGGCAGGCACCGCCGTACGCAAACAGATCTCAATGGGCGTATCCGTGTAGCGCGCAATCCACTTGACCAGTTTCAGCAATTCTGTGGAAAAGAAGGGATTTTCGTCCACAATGCCCAGAATGGGCTTGACGCGCGACTTGGGAGCTGGCGTCGCCAACTCTGGCATCAACAAGGCCTGTTCCGCGGCCTTCTTCACCTCTGCCCGTGACGTGGGCAATTCGGGTGGCTGATCCGTGATCGACAACGCAAAGCCGCGGACTTCGCGACCACCAAAAGGAACACGGAGAAGTTGGCCTACGCGCAACTTCTCCGTGAATTCGACCGGCACCGAATAAGTGAACAGCCGGTCGAGGGCCAAATCTATGGCAACCGCTACGAACAACTTAGTTCGCGCCGGTCTTGAGGTACTCGAGCGTCACGCCAGACGGAACCGTGAAGCCCTGCTTGTTGTACACGAGGTAGAGTTTGGAGTACTTGGCCTTGATCACCTGCGCCGCGCCACCCTTGCGGACAAGCACGAAAGCCTTGTTCGAGAACGGCGTATCCGACTCGCCGCCATTGGCCTTGCCAACGCCGACTTCCGTCTTCTCCGTACCGGCGAAGCTGCCCGAGGTCGGCAGAGCCGAAGTCTGCGCATTGCGCGTGATCAGCACGGGAATCACGTCTTCCATTTCGTCCGTAAGGCCCTTGAGAACCGACCAGGCAACGTTCTTGCCGTCGAGGGACTTCGAACCCGAGAACGCCGGAACGCCCGAACCCGAGAGCACCGCGATATCGACGCCCGACACATAGGGAGACCACTTCTCGTCACCGTAGTTCTTGATGTCGAAGAGATCCTCGAAGAACTTGGCGGAATCCGAATAGTCGGTGCCAGCGATATCTTCCGTATCATCCGACTTGTTCTCGCTAGACTTCGGCCACACGGAAGTGAGGCCCGCGCCTTCACGCTCGGTATTCGCCTGCGTGATGCCCACGAAGAGGTTGCGGCCCTTCATCGACATGGCCGACGTGTTGGCGCTGAGCATGGCGGCCGAGATGGCCGGGAAGAGCGCACCCATCAGAATACCGAGAATGCCGATAACGACGAGCAGTTCAACGAGAGTAAATCCTTTATTTTCCTTCTTCATGGTTATATCCTCCATAGGTAGGTTGTTTCGTTGGCGATATTATCTCACATTTGGTCCTTCTGGGCAAGACAGAAATACGAAAAAATTGGGGCGGAAAGCACATGCACACCGATGGATGGACCTCACACTGGCACCCGCACGACGGCTATGTCGGTGGCCTCGCAGGCGAGCATCACCAGACGGTCCACGCCCAAAGCGACACCACCAGTCGGCGGCATCTGGTTCAACACGGCCAGGAACTCTTCGTCCAGCGGATAATCGGCCTCGTCATTCAGCCGCCGTTCCTCGCGCGCCAACTCAAAACGCCGGCGCTGCTCGATGGCGTCCGTGAGTTCAGTAAAGGCATTTGCAAGTTCGATGCCACCCACGTAGAGTTCCCAGCGCTCGGCCACATTTCCCCGCATCTTCGAGAGCGACGCAGCCGCCGGCGGATAGTCCATCAGGAATACCGGAGTCTTCGGCAGATTGGGCTCTATCTTGGTAGCCATGTCGAAATCAAAGCGATCGGCGTCCCAAGCCTCAAACGGATCCCATCCAGCCCACTCCCGGTAGGCCTCGCGCACGGTGATGCGTCGGAAGGCCTCCGCGCCATTGGGCCAGAGAATGCCAGAAACAAGCGCCTCCATATCGACCAGGATGTCCAGGTAGTCCGCCTGCGTGCTATACCGTTCCAGCATCGTGAACTCAGGACTGTGGCGACGTCCGCACTCGCCTTCACGAAAACACGGGCCGATCTGGTAGATCTTGTCCATCCCCGCCGCCAGAAGCTTCTTCATCTGCAGTTCCGGTGAAGCACGCAGGAACCAGCTGCCGCTGGCCGGACAATCGATATGCGGCTCCGGCGCGGGAGCTGGTATGCGCACAGGCGTCTCCACCTCCACGAACCCGCGCGCATCGAAAAACGCGCGGATCCCCTTCAGAACCCGCGCGCGCACCTTGAGCGCCTCAACGTTCACTTGAACTTCACCCAGACAAAGTCAAGCTTGTTCGGCACCTGCACCTTGAGCGTCGCGCCGTCAAGCTCGGCCTTGCCACGCCCACCGATGACTTCCGCCGACGCAAAGCGCCTGCTGCCGAAGATCGGCTGCAGATCCATCGGGAAACTATCCGCCGCATTGAGCTCGCGGAACAGAAGCGCATAGCCCGACACACCATCCGCAGCCTCCACAACGAAACCGGTCCAGGCATGGCCATCAGGACGCGCCCCCACGGGATGCAGCGCGCCGCCGTGCATGTTCGCGCGCTCGGCCTTCCAGCGCGTGACCAGCGGCTTCATCGCGGCGGCAGTCTCCGGCGCCAGATTGGATATCTCGAACCAGCCCAGCGGACTGAAGCTCATCGTGATCGCGAAAAGCGCATCCGCCGGCCACTTCGCCGGCGCAAGCGGATCGTCGCCATACGCCTCCGGGAAACGCAGCGGATTGAGCACCTCCATCCGCAGGCGCACGGGATCGATACCACGCGCCAGGCCCCAGGCATTGCGCAACGTGAAGTGCGGCCAATAGAGACGGCTGTCGCCCTTGCGGATGTAACGGTTTTCGACGAAGAGCGGTCCAATGTCCACAAGGCCGAAATAGCCTGGACGGATGTTCGCGGTGCAGTCCAGATCGAAGACCATGGCGCCCTGCGACTCGTTCAGCATCTTGTCGAACATCTTGCGCTGGCGCTCCGCCGAAATGCCCGTTCGGATGACCATGGAGTCCATCTTGAAGTAGTCGACGCCAAGACGGCGGTGGAAATCCAGCAGGCAGTTGGCATCGTCCTCCCAATGGCGGCAGTCATTGGAGGAATCCGGCCCGAACCAGAGACCAAACTTCATGCCGCGCGCCTTGGCGGCCGCCACCACGCCTTCGAGGCCATTGGGGAAGCGTTCGGGGCACGGCTTCCAGAAATCGGGATCCACATCCCAATAGGTCGACCACGTGCCGCCACCCTTCTTCACGGCCGCCGAATTGGCCGTGCGCCCCTTCTGCCAGCCATCATCGATCTGAATGACGTCCACACCCAGTTCGCCGCCGGCAACGACTTCCTTCATCAGGAAGGCCTCGTTGATGCGTTCATCGCGGTTGCCGTCGCCCCAGGTGTTGGTGAGGAAAATGCCGTCTCGTCCCGGACGGTACCCGCGTAGCGCACGCTGAAAGGCCTGCAGCGCGCGCTCACGTCCGGCAACATCACCCGTGTAGGCGATTTCGCCCACGGCATAGCCATTGGCGACGGGGCCCACACCATAGGGGCGGCCGCAGATCAGGAAGTCGGGGCCAAAGGACGGACGAGACCGCGGCAGCGGCGCAAGGCGCAGGTACACCACGCCAACGCCAGTTGCCACATCCTGGGCGTCCATGGCGTTGGCGGCCAAAAACCGCGGCGCCTCCAGCATGTTGAGCAGCCATTCCTTCTCCTGCTCCAATTCGTTCTGGACGTCGGTCTTGTCGGCAAAAAGGAATTCCGTGACGCGCAGATGACCCGATGCGAAAGTGAGAAAATCCGCGTCACGACGTACGGCGGCGCCTTTGTCGCGATCATACTTCAGCTTGCCGCGGTAATCGGCGGGTTCAGGACCCAACACCGTGAAATCGGTGGTCACACCATAATCCACGAGCGGACCGCCGGCACCGGGAAACACGCGATAGGCGCAGGTACGCGACGCGACCTTGGCCACGACCAACAGGCCCTCTTCGCCGACTGGACTGTAGCGCGTCTTCTCGGCCGTGATCGTCAGGGGTGCCACCTTCACTTTCTGTGGCGCGACGAGCTCCACGCCATCCGCAGTCTTGAACGAAATGGTCTTGAGCCCCTGCGCCGTCGCCTGGAGGACGCGCGTGAACTTGGCGTTGGAAAGCGTGAGCGTGGTGTCGTCCCACTCGGCGCGGCAGCCGGCGTTCTCGAACGAGCCGCCGAAGACGGCCGACGCCAAGAGCGCCACGCATGCGCAACTAGTAAAGCTTCTCATATTCGCCTTTCTGGACTTTCTGGTAAGTGTGAAAGCCCGCGCGTTTGGCGCGGTAGTTCAAGTCGGTACGGGAATGGCCCAGCGCCGGTGCACAGATCACGCGGAAAATCGGCGCCCCGCAATCCGGGCAGGCCGTCAGCTTTTCATCGTGAATGGACTGCGCCACCTCAAAGCCGTCTTTGCACTTGGAGCAACTCTTCGCAGGGTCACTCGCCTCGTATTGGTAAATGGGCATGGCTTCGCCCTTACTTGTTGAACATGAATTCGACGACGTCGCCGTCCTTCATCTCGTATTCTTTGCCCTCGGGACGCAGCGCACCGGCAGCCCGGGCCCCTGACTCGCCGTTGTACTTGACGTAGTCCTCGTAGGCGATGACCTGGGCACGGATGA
>JAKSOW010000051.1 GCA_024405395.1 Kiritimatiellia bacterium
GTGTTGCGCTATCTGAAGACGGCGGAGCGGGCCGGGAAGGCCGATGTGGCGGCTCGGCTCCGGCAGGAACTGATGTCCATGGACCTTGAGTGCTTCCCGCATCTGCGGGCGGAGTTGGGGCTGCCGACCACGTTTACGGCGGCAAGCGAGAAGGGGGCGTCGGTGGCGCGTACCCAGCCGCGACAGGTGTTTTACGTGGCACCCAATG
Organism: Kiritimatiellia bacterium; assembly: GCA_024405395.1. Taxonomy (GTDB): domain Bacteria; phylum Verrucomicrobiota; class Kiritimatiellia; order RFP12; family UBA1067; genus RGIG6720. Next base: position 209 of record JAKSOW010000051.1, read on the forward strand.
GCGACGACGCAGGGCCAGGTTCACGTGAACGTCCTTTCCGCAGTGCGCGGCGGGCGCGTGACGCCGTGCGGGCGCTGAAGGCCACCCAGGGGCTGCCGCCCGGTGGTGTGGCTGTCAGTTTCCGCGGGGGCGTCTATTCCATGTCCGAGACGCTTGCGCTGACGGCGGAGGATTCGGGTGAGCCGTCCAAGCCTGTGGTCTGGTGCGCAGACCGGAACGAGGTGCCGATTCTCGAGGGCGGCTTTAGGGTTCCGCCTTTGAAGCCCGTGACGGACGCGGCCGTCCTGGCGCGTCTGCCGGCTGTGGCGCGTGGCCAGGTGAAGTACGCCGATCTGCGGGCGGCCGGCTACGCCGATCCGGGCCCCTTGCCGCAATATGGCTACTACGCGAATCGCGACGTGGGCGCGGTGGAGCGTCCGCCGGCGATTGCCGAGCTCTATCAGGGACAGGCCTGGTTGACGCCGGCACGGTACCCCAATGCGGGTTGGTTGACGATTGAGGCGCTGGGCGAAGGGACCGCCTCGAACACCTGCGTGAAGACGACACTGGCGAATTGGGAGGCCTGGGCCAAGGAGCCCGAGCTCGCCGCGACGGGATTCTGGAACAATTTCTGGGCCGACCTCACGACGGCCGTGACGAATGTCGACGTCCAGGCGCGGCAGTTCGCCGTGAACCTCACGACCGCGTCCAGGCGCCAGATCCGTCCGCGTGTCGGGCAGACCTTCTTCCTGTTCAACGCGCTTTGTGCGCTGGATGCGCCTGGTGAGTGGCACTATGATCGTGCGACGGGGCGGCTCTACGTGTGGCCTCGTGCGGATGTTGCTTCCGAAACCTTCACGATCGGGCGCTTCACGGACGTCTTCATCGACGTGAAGGGCGCGCACGACCTGCGTATCGAAGGGCTGGTCCTTCGGCATGGACGCGGTACGGGCGTCGCATTCGCGGATGTGCACGACTGTGTCTTCGCCGGTAATGTGGTGACGGGTTTTGGCGGCATGGGACTTGATGTGCGCGCGGCGCGTGACGTGACGGTCGAGGACAACGTCTTCCGCACGTTTGGCCATGGTGCCATGGCGATTGCGGGCGGTGACCGCAAGACGCTGACGCATGCGGGCAACGTCGTGGCCAACAACGAATTCGCCGACGTGGAACGCCGGCGGCGCACGTACGCGCCGCATCTCCATGTGGCAGGCGTGGGCACGGAGGTGCGCAGCAACCATTTCCACGATTCGCCGTCGAGCGCCATGCGCCTGGAGGGCAACGACTTCCTCATCGTCTCCAATCTGGTGGAAAACGTGCTGCTGGAATCGGATGACCAGGGTGGGCTCGACATCTACTTCAATGCCTCGTATTTCGGCAATCGCTACTGCTGGAACACCTGGAAGAACATCGGGCGCGTGTCGGACACGATTCCCTGCGGCCAGGCCGCGGTGCGCTTTGACGGCAACATCTCCGGGCAGACGGTCTACGGCAATCGGTTCATCAACTGTGGAACCGGGCAATTCGGCGCCATCCAGTCGTGTGGCGGCCGCCTGCATGTGATCGACAACAATCTCTTCGTGAACTGCAACAAGGGCATGTCGATCAGCATCTATCCCACGAATTTCTGGTTCAACACGATTCGTCCGACGCTGATCCATCCGTGTCTCAAGGATGTCTGCATCACCAATGCGCCCTATGCGACGCGCTATCCGGGAATCTCGGATCTGCTGTGGACCAATCAGGTGAACCACCTAGTGCGGAACATTACGGTGGGCAACACGCCGTTGCTCGTGAATCCGCCTACCGACACGATCGCCTACGGCAATCTCCATTTTCCTGAAATCCCCGATCTGGCGCGGCTGGCCCGCGAAACGGCTTGGCGCCCGATTCCCGAAGAGCACGAGACGGGGCCACGGCCGACGCCGCGTTTTCGGCAGGCGCTTGCTAATGACAAGGTGGGCAATGATTAACGGGTTTAAAGGCTAAAGGGCGATAATAGGTTGTTTGAGGATTTGCTGGAGGAGAGAATATGACAAAGAGAATGTATGGCGCGTTGTTGCATTTGGGCATGAACATGTGGACGGATCGGCCGTATCCGCGTCCGCTGACTGGGGAATACCAGTACGAAATCCCAAACACCCTGCCGCCGGAGGTCTACAAGCTCAAGAAGCTGGCGCGAACCATGGGCGGATGCAAGGACTTCCTGAACTTCGACGTGGCCACCTTCCATGCGGCGACGGACTATCTGGCGCAGAAGGGTATGAATCTCGTGATGATCGACGTGGGCGAAGGCCTGGTGTATCCCTCGCATCCCGAGCTGGGTGTGAAGGGCAGCTGGACGCCCGAAAAGATGCGCGCTGAGCTCAAGCTCCTACGGGGATTGGGCCTAGAGCCTATTCCGAAGATCAACTTCTCCACGACGCATTGCGCGTGGCTGGGCGAATATCGGCGCATGATCTCCACGCCGCAGTACTACCAGGTGGTGGCGGACGTCATCAAAGACGTCTACGAGGTCTTCGAGCATCCGCGCTTCATCCACCTCGGCTATGACGAGGAGGACGCCTGGCACATGATGCAGTTCGACTACATGCCCATTCGCCAGGGCGAGCTGTGGTGGCACGATTTCCTCTTCACCATCGAGAAGGTGGAAAAGCTGGGGGCGCGGGCCTGGATCTGGAGCGACAAGGTGTGGCATCACAAGGATGAGTTCCTGCGGCGCTGTCCCAAGAGCGTGCTTCAGAGCAACTGGTACTATGAGCAGTCGTTTGCGCCGGACGAAAAGAGCGCGCTCTATCCGATGGTGCATGCCTATGACTGGCTGGAGAAAGCCGGCTTTGAGCAGGTGCCCTGCTGCTCCAACTGTGGACAGTGGAACACGCTCAAGACGAATACCGTAGACACGGCCAAATACGTCAAGCCCATCATCGGTTCTGCACGCCTGAAGGGCATGATGACGGCCCCCTGGACTTCCTCCACGGCGCCGTTCCTGGGTTGGATCAAGGAGGCCATCGACATGTTGGCCGACGCCCGCGGCATTCTGGAAAGATCCTGACAGCTGAAATCATTGCATTAGGCTTTGCTTTTTGCTATTATTCCTCCGCTATGAGGAATTACATTGTGTTGTTGTGCCTTTCGCTGGGCACGGTGAGTCTGGCGGCGGCTCTGCCGCCCTTTGTGCGGCAAGAGCTTCAGGGCGCGCCCAAGCCTTTTTATTACGATGCCGAGCATCCCCTTGAGGCGGGCGATGCGCGGCCCGTGGCGGTGGTGATTGTGCACGGTTGGGGAGATGGCGTCACGACGCCGCGCGAGGCGATTACCTTTCGCTCTGCGGCGGCTCGGCGGCCGGAAGGCGCACCCTATGTGGTGGCACCGCATTTTCCCCGTGTGGAGACGATGAAGCGGAAAGGGCTGGAGCCCGATGGCCGCGCAACTTGGAACGAATCCTGGGGCAAAAACTTGGGTGTGCCGGGCCTTGCGGCCGACGATTGGCGCGGCGGCGGCGATGCAAAGGACACGGCTTTCAGTTCCTATGACGTGATCGACAAGATCTTCGCGGCATTGGGAGATACGAAGCTCTATCCCAATCTGCGGCGCGTGGTGCTCGCGGGCTATTCGGCTGGTGGGCAGTTCGTAGGCCGCTATGCCGCTGTGGGCAAGGGCATGGTGCGTCCGGGCGTGACGCTCGAGTATGCGGCGATGGCACCATCTTCGGAGTTGCGTCTGCTTCCCGAGACGCGTTGGCACTATGGCCTCAAGGGGCGGCCGCGTTATTCGGCGAATCTCACTGAAGAGCAGATTCGCCAGAATCTGGCGTCTCGCCGTGTGTGGCGCGGGTGTGGCGTGTTGGACGTGAAGGGACGCCCCCACACGTCCCTTGACAGTTGCGCAGAGGCGATGGCGCAGGGCACCAACCGCTATGATCGGTTCTGCAACTTCCAGAAGTATCTGCAGGAAAAGGAGCCAGAATGGGCCAAGCAGGTCTCTTTCCATTCCTTCGAGAATCTGGCACACCGTTCGCCGGTTGCCTATGCCGACGATGCGTTTGTCGATTTTGCGTTGGGTCAGTCCCGTTTGCCGGATGTGGCGCGTGATTGTCTGCAGGCGGCCCCGCTCTCGGCCTGCCGCGTGCAAGGCCCGATTGGCGCCAAGATGGACCGTTTCGCCTTTGAACGCGGCTGGGGACCGTTTGCCCGCGGCGTGGTGATGCGCGAGGCCGAGGAGGCGTTTGCCCATCCCGACGACGACGTCTTCAATGCTCCCATCGGCATGTGGAAGGGGGAGTTCTGGGGTAAGTTGGCTCTGTCGGGCGCGGCCATCGCCGAAATGCGCAATGATGCCGACTACCGGGACTTCCTGCACGCCTCGGCGCGGCGCCTGATCGCGCACCAGCGTGCCGATGGCTACCTCGGCACCTACATCGACGATGCGTTTGTGTGTCCCGTGGATCCGGAAGTCTGTCGAAGGGAGACGGGGTATCCCAGTACCTGGAACTGGAGCCTCTGGTGTCGCAAATACACGCTATGGGGGCTGCTTGCGGTCTACCATCTGACGGGCGACCGCGAGTTGCTGACGGCCGCCGAGCGTGCGATGACGCAGGAAATCGAGCTCCTGAAGCGCCTCAAGCTGCGCCTCGCGGACACCGGCACCAGCGCCATGCGCGGTTTGCCGCCCACGTCCACCCTCCAGCCGCTGATGATCCTCTATCGCGAGACGGGCAAGCGCGAATACCTGGACTTGGCGCGCGCGACGTTGGCCTCGTTCCGTGACACGACGAGCCGGGCTCCGCAGTTTTTCGCCAAGCTCGCCACGGGTGAATCCATGGACAAGTGGTATCCGGGCGAGACGGGCCAGTGGGGCAAAGCCTACGAGATGATGAGCCTGCTGGATGGCATGGTGGAATACTATCGCCTCACGGGCGAGCGTCAATGGCTGGATCTGGTGGTGGGTCTCCAGGATCTCATCTGGCGCACCGAACGCAATCCCGTGGAGTCGGTGGGCTACAATGACCAGTTCACCGGCGCCGCACGCCACCTCAACGGCACATCGGAGCCGTGTGACGCCGTGCACTGGATTCGCCTCAACTATGACCTTTACCTGGCCACGGGCGACGCGAAGTATGTGGATGCCGCCGAATCGACGTACTACAACGCGTTTCTCGCGGGCGTCTTCCGGGACGGCAAGTGGGGCGCGCGCGAGGTGCGTTCCCATGGCCGCCACATCGCCCGTTTCGGGCAGAGCGGCATGCGCTGGCAGCACTGCTGCGTGGACAATCTGGCGCGGACATTCGCCGATGTCGCCCAATTGGCCGCGACGCGGGAAGGGGACGCCGTGCGCGTGAACCTCTATTCGCCGTTCACCACCGATTTTGCGGACGCCTCCATTTCGCTTACGGGCGATTTCCCTGTGGCGGACAAGGTCAGTGCCCATATCCGCGCCGATGCCAACCTGACGGTCAAATTCCGTGTGCCGCCGTGGTCGCCGAAGACGATATTCCGCGTAGGCGACAAGGTAACGGAAGTTCCGGCCGCCGCACGTTGGCATGCGGTCAAGGTCAAGGCCGGACATACGCTCGTGCGCATCGCCTTTGACCTCGCGCCGCGGTTGGTGGACGGCACGCAGGAGCCCTATGCCGGCAAGGACGACTACCGCTATCGCCGCTGGAATGCGGGCCCGGATTCGGCGCGCCTCTACCGCACAGAACCGGCGGCACGCCTCTTCCGTGGTCCGCTGCTGCTGGCGAAGTCGAGGAACGTCGGCACGGCGGCCGACGACATCCTCAAGACTGGTTTGCGGGGTGGTGGCTGGCAGGTGAAGTTGCGGCCCTTTACCGATGACCGCGTGCAGGGGGCCTGGGAGGCCACTTTCACGCGCGGCGACGAGGTGCGCAAGGTGAATGTGTGCGACTTCCCCTCTGCTGGCGACGAACTGCTGCCGCCCAATGCCGACTATTTCTCGATCTTCTTCTGAGGACTGATGATGAAAAGACTGTTCATTTGCGCGACTCTTGCGTCTGTGGCGGCGATGACCGTCAAGGCGGCCACCTGGTATGTGGATGCAGCCAAGTATGGGGCTTCCGGCGATGGCACCACGGCCGCCACCGCGGTGGGCACGATTCAGGAGGCGGTGGATCTTGCCTCGACCAGGGACACCGTGGTCGTGGCTCCTGGCGTTTACGACAAGGGGTATGGCGTCAGCGGCGGAATCTACACCAACCGCGTGTATGTGGCGGTGCCGCTGACGTTCAGGTCAACTGGCGGCGCAGCGGTGACCCATATCGTGGGCGCCAAGGATCCCGTTGGCGTCAAGGGCGTGGGCCCTGCGGCGATCCGCTGCGTCAGGGCCTGCGGCGGCACGCTCTTCGAGGGGTTCACCCTGCGGGATGGCGGCTCGCATCTGGTGGCCAACAACGCCGATGCCAACGGCGGCGGCTTCTGCGCCAGCGACCAGACGGCCTGTCTGGTTGACTGCGTGGTCTCCAACTGCGTTGGCGTGCGCGGCGGCGCGCTTTTCAAGGGCACGGCGGTGCGGACTCTCATCACTGAGAACTTCGCGACGGTAAAGGGCTCAGCCGGCAATGGATCGCGGTTCTTCAACTCGCTGCTTACGCGCAACAACTCCAATTCGGGCGGCGCCATCGTGGTGGCCTCTAAAGTGGTGGGCTGCACCATCGCCGACATGCGTGAAGGCTATCTGATGACGGAGAGCTCGGTGTTCGAGAACTCGCTTGCCGCGCTGATGTGGTCGGATGCGTATGGAGCCGAGCAGAAGGCCATCAGCGACGGGACAGGGGGCCTGACCGCCCGGCATTCGGCGGTGCCCTATCGAACGGCCGCGTCTGGAAAGGACAACTTCAAGGAATTCTCCGACAGCCTTGAGGACCGCAGCCACTATCTCTTCTCGCCGCTCACGGGAGATTATCGCATCATCCCAAGCGCGCCCGAGCGGACGCTGGGCGAGGCTTCGCTCATTGCCGCCTACGACCTGCCCGATTCGGTTGACCGCTATCGTGACTTCACGGGACGTCCCTATGCGCAGACCGGCGCCATTCCGGCGGGCTGCATCCACGAAGCCGCGCCAGAGCCGACATCGGGTGTCATCGCATGTGCCTCGTCGGGCATGAAGGTGGCGGGCAGGGAAGTGTACGCGGTCCATTCGTATCTGCGGACAGCGGACTACCCCGAGCAGGTGTGGGCGGAGGCCATCATCCCCGCGGGCCAGCACCTGCTGCGTTTCTACAGGAACGCCGATGACGGGTTCTTCGAGGACTGGTCTCCTGTGACGGCTGACAATCGGCTGCTGATGTTGCCGCCGAAGAATCCGGCCACGACGATGACGGTGTATGCGCAGTATGTCTCGTCTGCGCGCTACGTGGATCCCGCGGGCGACGACGCGAACGACGGACTGACGCCAGAGCGTCCTTTCCGCACGCTGCAGCGGGCTTCCGATTCGGTTACCAACGCCCATACCGTCATCTATGCGGCGGCAGGTGACTACCACGAGGGCGGAAAGCTGGCTCTGGGGCACACCAACCGGCTGCATGTCTCGAGCTCCCATTACATTCGTTTCGTTGGCGCGGGGGCCGATCGCACCTTCATTCGCGGCAAGGCCGCCACGTCGCCGGACGCGGCTCCCGATGGTCGTGGCGCGGATGCCATCCGTTGTGTGGCCATGGCTTCGGCGTGCAGTTTCCAGGGTTTTACGCTGGTGGACGGCCACGGCAATTGGGATGGCGGCGACGGCGACAACTGGAGCACCCGCGGCGGCGGCGCCATCTATGGACAACCGTCCTGGAGCCGCCTGCAGGCGTTCTTCGACTGTGTCGTCACCAACTGCAGCGCCACGCGCGGCGGCATCGGCTACAGCACCACCTTTGTGCGGTCGCGCCTCACCGGCAGCTATTCCAGCGTGTGCGGTTTGCGCAACGTGCACCTCCATGCCTGCCTGATCGACAATAACCTCACAAGTTCCTCTACCGCCAAACTGGCGCCGGTTGGGCCTGATGTGCAGATGTGGTTCTCGACGCTGGTGGGGCGCACAAGCCAGGAATACCAGCTGGACCTCGGCGCGGCCGTAACCAACTCCATCATTGTCCATACACGGGCTATCGGCCAGAATTCGCCTGCCGCCGCCGGCGGCGTCGCCTGGGACATTGCGAGCTACTCGCCCAATGCGGGCCTGCCGAAAGCGGATCCGCAGTTCACGGATGAGTCGGCTGGGGATTTTGCGCTATTGGCCTCATCGCCGGCCGTTGGCGGCGGCGTTCTCGGCGCGGCCGATTACCAGTGCTGGACGACTTCCTACGACGGCTTCCCGATTCAGTTCGTCGGTGGGCGGCCCACGGCAGGTGCCTTCCACGGCACGAAGGCGGCCTATTCGGCGGCCTGCGATCCCGCCTACGGCACGTTTGAGGGAGGCTCCGTCACCAACACGCTGGCTCCCGGCGAAAGCGTGACGGTGACGTACGTGGGCGATGTCGGGCGTCATTGCGTGGGGTTGTCCGTCAACGGCGAATTCCACGAGAATGTCTTCTCGCACACCTATACGGCGCCGGCCGCAGGCCATGTGGCGGCGCCCTGCCGCGTGGAGGCCGTTTTCTCCACGAACTGGTATGTGAACGCGGCCGCCGCCGACAATTCGGGCAACGGGTTCACGCCGGAGACGGCCAAGAAGACGCTGGCCGCTGTGATGGGTGGCTGTCGCCTCCTGCCGGGCGATGTCGTTCATGCCGCTCCCGGCGTCTACGATGACGGCACGCAGCAGCACAGCCCCTCCGTATTGGGCGCGCCAAACACCATCGCCTCGCGTGTTGTCATTCCCGCGGAAGTGACGCTGGTTGCGGATGAAGGGGCGGAGCGAACCTTCATCTCGGGCGAGGCGGCGACTGCCGGCGATGAGTATGGCCTTGGCGCAGGCGCCGTGCGCTGCGTGTTTCTGAACGCGAATGCGCGTCTGGTGGGCTTTACCGTCATGAATGGCCATACGGGCGCAACCGATTCCGATAGGGACGACTACAACGGTGCCGCGATTTTCTGTCCGGATATGACGGCGATCATCTCCGACTGCATCATCTCCAACAACTACACCGTACGGCGTTGTGTTGTGCGCGGCAGATGCGTCAACTGCCGCTTCTACGAAAACTGGGCCGCGGCCAACTCCGTCCGTGCCCGCGAGAGCTATCTCTACAATTGCGTTTTCGACCGCAATCACGGAAAACACACGGTCTATGCGCCGCGAGATGTCGTCAACTGCGTGTTTGGCCCCAACAACACGGACCTGGCTGGTGCGGTGCATTCCGTGGTTGCCGACATTCTCGCCGGTTATGGCATGTATAATACGCTGTGCCTGGGCAAGGCCACAGGCAAAACACCTTCGCTGAATTGCGTCTTTGCGACGGGCTGTGCGCCTGCGGCGGCGTATATGACAAATTGTCTCATCACCGCAAGCGCCGATTTGGAGATTGATGACGAGTTCCGTCCGACCTCACGCACCTCGCCGCTTGTCGACGTCGGCACTAATGCGCATGTGCATGTGCTCCAGCAGATGGATCTGGCGGGTGGCCAGCGCATCTATAACGGCCAGGTGGACATTGGCGCCTATGAGTTTGACTGGCGTCCGCGATACGCCGAATTGCTGGGGGTGCCGCCATCGGCAGTGGTTTCGGCGACGTCGCAGGTGACCGCCCGTGAGGGCGCGGTCCGGCTGGTGGATGGCGCCTCTCTGGATCTTGCTCTGTTGGGCCAGGCCGGTTATCGCACCACCTTTGGCTTCACGGCAGACGTCGGTGACGAGGGTGCGTTGACGCTCTCGGTTGATGGGGCCGAGCCGCAGGTTTGCGGGGCAGGGACGAACACGTTCAAGGATGATGCCGCGGTGACGACGATGGCGTTTGCCTACAGTGGCGAAGGCTATGCGGACCTCTCCGCGTTCACGCGTCGTTTCCGGGGCGTGCGGCTCTTTATCCGATGAGGCGTGACTGCTGGTGGGGCGTGGTCCTTGGAACGCTGACGTTCGCGTTGGCGTTTCCGTCGGCGGCGCGCGGCTTGCCTGAGGCGCTTGTGTTGCCGCGGGGTGAGTGGTACCCGCTGCGGGAACAGGACCGCGGCTATCTGTGCCGTTATGCGGATCAGCCGCTGTTTGTCGATCCGGACTTGCCCGAAGATCCGCCCCATCCGCGTTTCTCGACGCGACGGCATCGCTTCTGGGGCGAATGGTTCTCGCAGGCGGACTGGGAAGCCTGCGAGCGGTTGGCAAGGGATTCGCTTTTTGACGGACTTGCGTTCTTTCCGCGTCCGCATCGTGCGCGCTATTGGGAGGCGATGGCGACCAGCCCGCAGCGCGATTTCCCGATGGTGCCAATAGCCTACAGCTATTCAGAGGACGGCAGCGACCTCTCCAGATGGTGGGGGAAGGCCGTGGCGAGTCCACGGGCGTACCGGGTGAACGGCAAGGCGCTCATCCTGTCGTATCGCTTCTCCGGCGAGAATTCGCCAGCCCGCGTGCAGGAGAAGCTGGCGCGGATGACGCGGGAGTTCGGCGACAAGGCCGTCTTCGTGTGTGATCTCTCCCGTTATCTGCTCAATACGGATGAGTTTGTCGACCATGGTTGTCTTCGCCCGGAAACGGCGGCAAAGTGGCGGGAGATCATACGCGACTATCTGCGGGTGTGTGGCGGCGTGATCGTCGGGGATGTCTTTTCGGTGCTGGGCTTCGAGGGCGCGGCCCGCAATCGCGTCTTCAACGTGCGGCATTATGAAGAGGTGGTGCGTCTGCTGCGGGAGGTCTGCGACGAACCTGAGTTTCGCGGAAAGAAGCTGCTGGGCCTGGCCGCCGCGATTGCGCACGACAACACGACGCGGCAGTTCTGGACCGCTTCCGAAGACGGTCTGCGCACGCTTACGGAGTCGCTGCGGATTGCGGCGGCCGCCGAACCGGATGTGCTGCTGCTGCCGGAATGGGACGAGCTCAACGAGAATACGTGCGTGGGGCCCACGCTGATGAACGGCTTTGCCGTGAAGCGGATCATCAACTTCTTTCAGTCCCGGCTCAGGCGGCGGCCGCTTCGGCCCTTGCCGGGGGACGATCTCGCGCGCCCCAACCTCGTGGTGTCATATCGGCGGAACTGTTCGCCGGGCGAGAAGTTGGTTGTCGACGTGCTCAACGTGCCGGACGGGGCGCGCTCGGGACTGTGTGCCGTGCAGATTGAGGTCCTGGGCGATCAGGGCGAGACGCTCTTCTCGCCGCCGATGCAGAGGGTTGACGAAGCAGCGCTCGCCCATCTTCGCTTCCCGCTCGATTCCGCCACCTTGGCCACACAGGCACGGGCACCACGAATCGTTCTGCGGTGGCGAAAAGGGGAGGAAACCGAGGTTGTCGCCGAGGGACTCAGCCCCATCAACCTCGCGCCGGCGAACGGTTGGTGCCTCAAGGAGGTGCATCAGCCGATTCGTGATCTTGCGCCGATCGTCCATGCGGAACTCGTGCGGCAAGATGAGGAGATCTCCGTGTCGCTGGCCTCGGAGGAGCCCCTGCGCTATGTTTTCCTGCAGGGCAATGGGGAGATCCTGCACGTGGCGGGCAACCCCAACAGCGCGGCGGCGCGTTTTCAGGAGTCGGCCACACAGGCCGTATTCCAGGTGTTTGCGGTTCGACATCAGGCACTGGACGAACAGAGTGGCTGGGCGTATCGGGTGAAGGGCGTCTCGTCGGCAGCCTGGTTGGACTGGCATGGTGAACATGTGGGCGACACCTTGACCACAGACTGGATCGCCATGCACGGGGATCCGTACTTTGTGCGCCTGCCGCGCAGCGAAGTGGACCGCGCCTCCGTGGAATTCGACTTCAACGGGCTTTTCAAGGGAAGCGTTCCCCTGAAGACCGTCTGGCGGGAAGGCGCATATATGCTTTCCGGCACAAACGGGGCGCAGTTCATGGTCACGCGCATGCGCCAGTCTGCACGCTATCCCTCGGTGGCGAACGTGAAGGCTCTGTCCTTCCGCGCGCCACGGGCGGCTGACCAGCAGTCGGCGGTCTATTATGTGACGGCGCTGACAATGTCGGGGCGCACGTGGCGCTCACGTCCGCTGGTGGTGGAGCCTGCCTCGTCCGAAGGCAAGATGACGGTGTTCAGCTCACTGGACGATCGGGTGCGGACAATTGCGTTGCCGAAGGCCCGGATTCCGCGTCTCGTCTATGATTTCACCCCCGGAACGGGCGACTATCTGCCCACAACGGACCGCTTTCTGCATTTTGCCACGGTATTGGGCGGACGCTATAGCCCGATAACGCTCTGGAACCGTACCGCGACTTCGGCGATGGACTACCCCGAGGGCTTTTCGCCTGCCTACGCGTCGGGAACTGTCGCGCAGCCCCAACGCGTTCAGGAGTCGGACGGCGCGTGGGCGTTGGACTTCCGCGACGCGAATGCCTTTGTGGCCTTCCCCTGGGAGACGCTGCCGCAGAATGCGGCCTATCGACTCGTCCTGCGGCTGAAGGCGGGGAACTTGTCGGGCAAGGTGCCGTTCATCGTCTCGAAGTCGGTGCTGAACATTGTGCTGGAGAACGGCGAGATTGTCGTGAACGCGCCAGGGTTGAAGGCTTTCCGCACGGGCCTCAAGCTGACAGAAGGGCGGTGGCAGACGCTCTGCCTGGAACATGGGGCCGAGACCTTTGTCGTCCGGCTGGACGACCAGGAGTCCTCGGCGTCTGCCCGCCTGCGCGCCACGTTCATGTCTCCTTTTGTCCTGCGTTTCAACGGCCGCATCCGCGACCTCGTCGTGGATCAGGGACTGTAGGGGCGCGCGCAGGGGAGGTTTTCAGAAGCGGAACGTCATGAAGGCGTTGCGCTTTTCCTCGAGCAGATCGGCGTCCATGGGCGTGCGCTTGTCGGGCGTCGGGAAATAGTGGTCCATGGCGCAGTAGGACGCTCGCGCTTCGTGTGCCGAAACGCGGAAGGTGACGTAGCCGATGTCGCCCCAGTGGCCGGTTGAGGGCAGGCAAAGCGAACGTTTGAAGTTGTTGTCGCCCCACCTGCGCTTCGTGGGGGCGATCAGACGATGCTTCCAGGCGTGGTCGTGGCCGTGGATCCAGCCGATGCAGGCCGAGGCCATGAGTCCGTCCTTGATGGCCTTCCAGTCGCCGTCGGTGATTTCGTCAAGGGGATGGTGGGCGCACAGGAAGAAGGGGCGTGTGCGGCGCTTGAGTTCGGCGTCAAGCCATTCGCGCTGCACGCCCTTGAGCTGGCCGTCCGTAATCCAGCCGCGCGTGTGGGCTTCAGGCGTGTCGGGTTCGTGGAGGGTGTCGAGCATCACCAGATCACAGGGACCGAGATTCGTTTCGCTCACCCAATGGCCAGGCACCAGTGATTTGGGCTGGCAATCGCCCCACACTTCCCCAAAGGCCTCGCGGCGGTCGTGATTGCCCATGCCGAAGATCAGCTCGATGCCGGCGTCGCGCAGACGCTGGAAAACGGGGCGGCCGGCCTGATAGTCCTCAAGGGGGCCGCGCAGAAAGGCGATGTCGCCAAAGCAGAAGACGCGGCGCGGCAATGGGTCAAGACGCAGGATTTCGTCCACCACGCGCGTCAGGCGTTCCCGTTGATAGGAATCGGCATGGACGTGGGTGTCTGAGATCAAGACGGAGAGGGTGTCGTCGAAACGGCGGGAATTGGCCAGGGTCTGCACACAGCCGCCCAAAGCGGCAGCCGCCAATCCGGCGGTGGTGTTCGTGATGAAGTCTCTACGGGTCATGAGGGCCTCCTGCATATGGTGAAGTTGCGGGTATCTTAGCATTTCCGGCCGTTCTTTGCAAGTGAAGCAGTGCCGCACAAGCCGATTTTGCGGTTGTGCGGCGACGACCTGCTTAATGGCCCTAGACGTGCAGCCTGGGGCCGTCACGACAGTCGCGCCCGTAAGCGCCCCGGCGATGACGGGCCAAATGGCCTTGAGTATCTGAATCCCGAATTCTCTCCAGTTGATGTTGAGCTTCATAATGGTTCCTTTTGTTAGGCCCCTCGGGCGCCTGTCTTTCGACGGTGCCTTTCGGGGCGGTTTTGTCCATGGGGCGGCGGTGAACGCCGCCGCTGAAACCCCAAAGAGTCTAAAGCGGAAATCGTTTCTCCCTAAAGGGGAGAGGCGTTGCTCCTAAAGGGGGCACGCCCTGTCCCTGAAGGGGCCACCCCTCGGCGGATGATGGATTATTGGGGGCAAGGAGCGAACCGCTCGTGCCCCCGTATTAACTACTCAATTGAGAGCGGCAGAATGTTACAGCAAAACGCAAAAATGTTTTCGCGTCAAATCCGCCCTCGCGTATGTGCAGATACTACTACATGTAAATACATATATATTTTTTTGACGTATATATATGAGGAGGCCCGTTCCGCCCAGTGTTTACGGGGACCGGAAGAATTTCGCCCCGCCGAAAGTACGTCAAAGTACGTCAAGATACGTCAATATTCCCGTGCCTGAAAACATGGAGATCCGCCGCCGAAACGAAAAACCACGACAAGTCGCCTTGACGTGGCTTGACGTAGTTTGATGTGTTTTGACGGCGTTGGGGTGTTCAGCTGACGGGGTTGGAAAAGATATCCTTCCATCCCTTGATTATGGTCATTGAAAGCTCGCCGCCCCTGCGGCAAATGCGGCGGGTGAATCGCTTGTGCCTTAAACTCTGATTTGGTATAATGGGCGCATGAAAACCATTGTTTATGCTGTTGCGGCTACGGCCGCGTTTGTTCTTTTTGCAGCCCCGGCTCCCGTTGCCGCCGCCAATTCCGGGAAATCTGTCGCCGCCAAGCCTGCCGACCCCATTGAGGTCACGGCGGTTTCGCACATGGAGAGCCGCACCAAGGACCGTACACGCGATCCGGGCCTGTTTGGCGACTACTGGTGGGCCAATCGTTTCCTGAGCCGCCACCAGCTGGTGGAGAAGTACCAGGGGCGCACGGTGGATGTGGTGATGCTGGGCGATTCGATCATGCATTTCTGGGAATGGAAGCATCCGGAAAGCTGGAAGAAATTCTGCGCGGGACGCGAGGTGCTCAATCTCGGCTACGGCGGCGACCGCACCGAGACCGTCATCTGGCGCATCATGCACGGTGAGCTGGACGGCTACACGGCCAAGACCATTGTGCTGATGATCGGCACCAACAACAATTCATCCGACAAGACCGAACCCGCCAACGTCGCGAAAGGTGTGGCGAAGATCATCTCCCTCATCAAGGAGAAGCAGCCGAACGCAAAGATCATTCTGCATCCGATCTTCCCGCGCGGAGCCTCGGCCGAGTCGAAGCACCATGCCAAGGCGCGTCCGCGCTGTGAACAGACGAATGTCCTGCTGAAGGAATATGCCGCCGCGCACCCCGAGATCGTGTGGGTCGACTTCAACGATAAGCTGGTGGACGCCACGGGCTGGGTGCCGAAGACGCTGATGGCCGATGAGATCCATCCCACCGACCAGGGCTACGACATCTGGATGGCGGCGTTGGCGCCTGTGCTGGGCAAGTAGGGCTGTTTGGGATTGGCCGCTGGCTGTTGGCAATGAAAGGGAGACGGTAATGAAGCGCATTTGGACCTGGGGATTGATCGCGACGGCGTTCGTCGCCGGAGCGGATACGGTGTATGTGGACTGTAATCTTCCCGACTATGCCGGGCATGACGGTTCGTCCTGGAACAAGGCGTTCAAGACCATTCAGGAAGGCGTGGACAAGGCGGTCACGGATGATACCGTGCTTGTGGCACCTGGCTGGTATGACGAGGGCGGCACAACGCTTGGTTCGGGTGATGCCTATCTCACGAACCGCGTCACCATTGCCGGCAAGCGCATCACGGTGAAGTCCAAGGAAGGGCGGGCTACGCGTGACTGCACCTTCATCGTTGGGCGTCACGCCTCGGTGCCCGAGGATCCCGATGGCTACGGCATGGGGACTGATGCCATTCGGTGCGTACGCGTTGACTTCGCCGACCCCGTCCATGGCTCGGTGATTGAGGGCTTTTCGCTCGTCAATGGCGCCACGCACTACAATGGCGGCAATTATGCGGCGAACTCCATTGGCGGCGGCGTCAACTTCGGCAACCGCACCACGTCGTCGGCAAAAGCCTCCTATCTCGTGGACTGCGTGGTGTCGAACTGCGTGGCCACACGTGGCGGCGGCATCTACTTCGGCAATGCGGTGCGCACGCGCTTCGTCGACAATGCCGCGCCGAAGAACGGTACGGCCGTGCGTGACGCCCATCTCTACTACTGCGTCCTCGACGGCGCCAACAAGGGATCGGGCGGCGTGGCCTATCTGGGCGGAACCAAGGCCGTGAACTGCACCATTGCCAATGCGCCGATTGCTGCCGTGCGCGGCAATCTCAATACGGACAACACCTACGGCTCGTTCCTGAACTGCGCGATTCTGCACCATGTTTCGGGCACCGCGATCCATGTGGTGGCCACGAATTCCGTGCTGGCGAGCAATTGCGCCTATCTTTGGGGCGACAAAGCCGCTAGTGGCTATTCGACGAACAACTGCCGTTCGGTGGAAATGACCAGCCATCAGTTCGTCTCTCCGGCGACGGGCGATTTCCGTCCGCTCGCTTCGGGCGATCTCGTGGGGGCGGGTGACGCGGCACTCCTGAACGTGATTCCTGAAGCGTACCGTTACACCGATTACGCCGGCAATGCGGTGCCGTCTTCCGGGCCGATCGTGGCCGGCGCCATCACGAAGGCCGAGACGCCGGTCGGCGGGGCGGTCTATTTCTCCTCGGTGGGATATCATGGCGTCAACCAGTGCAGCCTTTTTGTGGATGGCTATGAGCAGTGCGTGGACAAGCTCTATTCCTACGGCATGTCCTATCCCGATGTGCATCGGCTGGATTTTGTGATGCCCGCCAATCCGGACAAGATCGCCCGGCGGCACTTCTTCGGGTGCTCGCAGCTCTACAGGACTCCCGGCGCGGGCGATTCCTCCACCTATGCCTTCCCCTTGCGGGGCACGACCACCTGCTACGTGATGGGCCCGCCCGCGAACGGAACGTCCGAAATCATCCCCCAGATCGCCGAAAATGCGTTCTGGGCCGATCCCTCCATCCCCGATGGCGCGGAGATGGACGGCAGCGAGACCAAGCCCTACAATACCCTGCAGGGCGCCATGGATGCGGCCTGTGCCGTCAAGAGCTTCTGCATGATCTATGCGAAGCGTGGCCGTTATGACAAGGGCGGCAAGTTCTATGGCGGCCTCACCAATCGTGTGGCCTTGACGGTGGCCGGCACTTATGTTCGCTTGTACGCGGTTGACGGGCCAGAACACACGTTCATCGTGGGGAAGGGGGACGAATCCTCTACGCATTCCCATCAGTACGGCGACGCCGCGGTGCGCTGTTTTGCCACCTGCACGAGCGTGGCGCAGGTGAGTGGCTTTACGCTGACGGATGGCCGTGTGACGCTCAACAACGGTTCGGAGGAGAAGGGGGCGGATGGCCTTTATGGCGGTGCCACCTGGGGCAACAACAATGTCTTCTACTATCAGGTGGAGGACTGCGTCATCACCAATTGCGCGGCGTCGCGCGGTGCGGCGGCCTGGCGCGGCATTTTGCGGCGTTGCCGCATTGAGGACTGCACGAGCACGCGCCTGGGCGTTCTGCGCGGCACGGTTCACGCCTCCTCCTGCGTGTTCAGGAACATCAAATGCCTCATCCAGGGCGATTATGTTCTGGGACAGGACGAGATCGCCTACAACTGCGACTTCATCGATCTGGCGGACGTGAAACTCCGCATGATGAACAATGGCGCCGGGACCAAACTCTACAACTCGGTGATCTACGGCAACGCCTATCTGCCGGCCGTGCCTCTGGCCTCGATCGGCGGCATTTTCTATGACAACTGCAAGACGGTCGAGGATTCCGTCAAGAACCGGGCAGGTCTGGTGCGTGCGAAGATGGCCTTTGCGGATGCCGCAGCAGGCGACTACGCGCTCTATTCGTCCTCCAAGGCGGCGACCGGCGGCAATGTAAACAACGTCGACGCCGACTTCTGGCGCTATGGGTCGCCTCTCGACATTGAAGGCAGGCCTTTTGAGTTCGGGGCGGACGGAATGATGGTGGCGGGCGCCTATCAGCGCCAGAAGCCGTCGGTTACCGTAACGGTCTCCGGTTCGGACGTGACGCCCACGGGTGAGATCTTCGTTACCGAGGAAGAGCCGTTGTCGGTCTCCGCCACGGCGGCCGAGACGCGGAATTTCCAGGGGTTCTATCTGGATGGCGAATGCCTCTCAACCGAGGCGGCCTATGTCTATTCCTATGCCGCCGCGAACGCCGGACAGGCATTCGCCCTGGAGGCGCGGTATGTTCCCTACTGGTATGTGGATCCCACGGCGAGCGACGCCAACAGCGGACGCGACTGGGCGCACGCCAAGCGCACGTTGGCGGGCGTGATGGCGCTGGTGCGGCCAGGCGACACGGTCTACGCCGCCCCTGGCGTATATGATGACGGCAGCATGATCAATCCGAAGAACTTCCTCAGCTACAGTACGCCGCGGCTGCGCACGCGTGTCTTCGTGACGAACAACGTGGCGCTCGTTTCCCGCGATGGCGCCGCCACGACCATCATCAAGGGGCAGAACGCCACGTCCGCCATCGACGGCTTTGGCGGCGGCGAAGATGCGCTGCGCTGCGTCTATCTGGCGCAGGGGGCGCGTCTGGAGGGCTTTACGCTCACGGATGGCCGCACGCTGGGCGAGAATCTCGACAAGCCCGACGACAACAACCGCGGTGCCGGTGTGCACGGATGGGGCGACGACGCGCCGGAGGTGCGTGACTGCATCATCACCAACTGCGTGGCGGCACGCGGCGGCGGATCGGTGTACGTGACGGCGGTCAATTGCCGCTATCTCGATAACCGCGCCACGATGCTTTGCGCGGCCTCTCAGCACACGGCCCACCATAACTGCTATCTCGACCACAACAAGGGCACGCCGACCGTGGGCTATTGGCGCGACATGCGCAATTCGACGATCGGCGCGCACAACGACACGGCAACCCCGGTGGGCACGTCGCCGCGTTCGGGCGTGACGCAACAGCCCGCCATGTACAACACGCTCATTCTGGCTGGGCGTCTGGCCTCCGGTTCGGAGGTGGCGTTCACCAATTGCGCGTTCACTACGGACATGCTGGTGGGATGGCCAGCTTCGGCAACTTCCAACGACACGTGCGTCTGCGTGCCGCCTGCGATGCTGCAGGCCGATGCGGAAGGGCATCCGATCGTGGGCTGCAACCTGTCCATTGACCAGGGCAACACGAATTACGTGAATTGGGCTCGCTGTGGCGCGTATGACCTCGACGGCAACCCGCGTTGCGTGAACGGCCTGAAGATGGATATTGGCTGCTTTGAAGCCGACTGGCGGGCGCGCTATGCCGATGATTTGGGCGGCCGCCACCTGACCGTCTCCGAAGCCTCGCCGGCGGTGGCGGAAACCGAGGCGCGCAGCGTGGCGATGGTGGACGGTACGTCGTTGACTCTCGAGATGGCCAACCCCAAGGCACGGAACACCCTTCAGAAAGTGCAGTTCCGCGTGTCGGGCGCAGGTTCGCTCAGCCTTGCCGTCGGGGGCGAAACGCTGACTTACACGGCCGCCGCCGAGGTTCAGACCTACGCTTTCCGCAGTCGCGAGGCGATGCGCGAACTGAAGTTTGCGTTTGCCGGTGAAGGGTGTGCGGAATTGCTTCTTGGCCACATGGACGTGGGCATGGTGCTGAACATCCGATAGACGGAGTCCGAAATGAGAAAATTGCTTGTCGGGGTGTGCGGATTCGTCACCTCATGTGCTTTTGCCGCCCCCGTCCTTCTGGAAAACGAAGCCATGGCGATTCGCTTCTCTTCGGCGGGTTCGGGCTTCGCCGTCGAGTCGATCGTGAACAAGGTCGCGGGAGGGGCCGCCTTTCTGTCGACAGGCCCCAAGGTGTCCGACTTCTGGGAGATCCAGCTGACGTCTGACGGCGGCGTGCAGCCCCGGAACACGGTGCGCCTGCAGAATCATACGCCCTCGCGTGAACGCCTGCTGGAGCAGGTAGAAGGTGGCTATGCGTTCGTTTGGAAGGGACTCTCCATCCCAGGCGGCGAAAAGGAGGCCGTGGATGTGCGGGCCGAAGTGCGCCTCCCGCCGGGTTCGGCGCAAAGTCTGTGGACCATCTCGGTGGAGAACCGCAGCGCGAAATGGGCGCTCAAGGAAACGCATTATCCGTGTTTACGCGGTGTGGTGAAGTCTGGTCAGGCGGATGTGCTGATGCCGTTCAAGAACCTGGGCGCACGGCTGCACAAGGCCTATGACACCGAAAAGGGCGCTGTCGGCACGTTCGGCTATCCGGGATGGTATCCGATGGTGGCGGCGTATCTTCAGGGAGAGGCCGGCCTTTACGTGGCCGCCCATGATCCGGACGGACGCAACAAGAGCATCGTGTTCGGGCGCGGGGCGAGCGTGGAGTTCCTTACGCCGGTCGAGAACTCGGGGTGTGTGGGCAAGGCGGCCGAAGGTCCGCGCTATCCTGTGGCGGTGTCGGTCTTCAAGGGGGATTGGTGGACGGCCGCGCATCTCTATCGCGACTGGGCCCTGAAGCAGAAGTGGTGCGCCAAGGGAATGATGGCCAGACGTCCGGATTTCCCCAAGGCCGCGGCGGAGACGGATCTCTGGATTCTCGGCAATGGTGGGCCGTCGTCGGTCTCCAACCAGATGGTGAAGGCGCGCGCCGCCCTGCCGGGGCTGGACTTGGCCTTTCACTGGTATGGCTGGAACGTGCAACCCTTTGACACGCATTATCCCGAGTTTCTGGCGCAGGCGGGAGTCCGGGGCGTGTCGGCGTGGATGAACGACGTCGGCATCCGTCCGATGCCCTATCTCAACGGCCGCATCTGGGACCAGTCGCTTGCCAGCGCGCCCTATGCGCGTGTCGACGCCTGCGCGAAGCCGGACGGCACCATCCAGCGTGAGCGCTACGCCAATCGGGATTTTGCGGTGATGTGTCCCTGGACCGCCGGCTGGCGGCGCACACTCGTCTACAATGCCACGAACACCGTGGTGCAGACCTCTGCCGGGGCGCTCTACTATGACCAGATCACCTGTTCGCGTCCACAGCTCTGCTTCAATCCCAGTCACGGACATCCGCTGGGCGGCGGATCCTGGTGGGCAGAAGGCTATCGGCAGGCTCTGCAGCCGATACACGCGGCATTGTCCGCCAAAGGCATTCCGCTCACGTCCGAAGGCACCGCCGAGAGCTGGATCGATGACGTGGATGCCTTGCTGAATTGGACCACGCCCGAAGCGGATGATGTGCCGTTCTACCCCGCCGTCTATTCAGGCTACACGGTTTATTTCGGCACGCCAGTCCAGGGTTGGGACTCGCCCGAGACCTTGTGGGCGCTGGAGACGCGTGCGCTGTTGTGGGGTGTGGCGCCGGGCTGGGTGGGACATTGGACATTCAACAAGGGACGCGAAGACTACGCACGGAATCTGCTCGCCATCGGGCGGGTGCGCCATGCCGCCCGTGATTTCCTGGCTTGGGGAACGTTGGAAGGGCCTTTGCGTTTCAGCGAGGAGGTCAAGACCGTTCCCGTCACGTGGAAGGTGCGCAAGGGCAAGACGGAGGACTTCGTTGTGCGCACGGCAGAATTCCCCGGGGTTCAGGGTACGTGGTGGCGTGACGCCACCGGCGGGCGTACGGCGCTGGTGGTGGCGAACTTCGCGGCTCGGCCGAATGCGGTCTCTTTTGTGCTGCCCCAAGGCGTCACGGCGTTGGTGCCGCGTGCGATTGAGGGACAGCCGACTGTGGCGGCACGGATTGGGGCGGAGAAGGCGTCCCTCACGTTGGCGCCGCATCAGATAGCGGTCCTGGAGGTACGATAAATGAGGCAGGCTAGAGCAACTTGGCGGATGCTGGTCGGGGTAACGCTTTTGTGTGGTGCGGCTGAGGCTGTGGTCGTGGCGATCGACTTCGGTCGTTCGGAAACCCGGGCGGCACAGCCTGTGCTCAGGGCCATTTCGCACGAGACGGAAACGGCCTTTTGCGGGGAATTGGACGGGTGGTCCTTCCGTTATCACATCACGAAGGCCTGGAATGGCGAATTGCCGGGGTGGCCCTCGGTGAATCTCAAGCCGGATGTCACAGATTGGCGGGGGTACGATCGGCTGGTGGTGGATGTCTGCGACAAGGGTGAGGTGGGAAACGATTCGTTGGCCCTCTTCGTTGGGGGAAAGGGCAACCGAAAGCGTTTGGGGCTGCGAAGCGAGAACCTGATCCTGCATGGCGGCGGCGGATTCTCGCGCTGGGTGGTCGATCTGCGCAAGATGTCCGACTTCACCGATCCGGCGCGGATCGACTACGTGCATCTCTTTTCTGCCCGACCGTGTTCAGCCGACGCCCATCTGGGCAATTTCCTGCTGCTGAAGCCCGGTGAACCCCTGCCGCCGTTGCCGAAAGCCTATGATGCCTGGCTGGAACGCCGCCGTCTGGCCCGTGACCAGGCGTGTCGGGTGCGGCATGCGAAGTCGTGTGAGGCCTTTCGTGCCATATGCGAGAAGGCGGGGGCTGCCTTTCCGCGGTTCTACCTGGGACAGGCCACAGGGGCCGAGAAGGTGAGTCCGCGCGATGAGTTTGCCGTACAGGCCGCGTCCCGCGTCGATCTGCGGCTTGCGCGCGGCGAATACGAGTCGGCCCAGTTGCTGGTGCTGCCGCGCGGTGGCGACCTCACGAACGTGCAGGTGCGGGCGAGCGCATTAGTCACGGAGAAGGGAACTGTACTGCCGGCGGAGGCGGTGAAGACCTGGGTGACTGGGTATGTGGAGACGAAGTGGATACCGCCGAACAAGCGTGCCCACAATGTGTCCACGAATCTGCCGGGTGGCTATGTCCGCGTTCTGGAGCAGCAGCGTTTGGGATGGTATGCCGAGCCGATTCTCTCCTACACAAACGCCGCGGATGTGGTGGGGGATGATCTGCAGAGCTTTTGGATTCGGGTACAGGCGCCGCGGGATCAGGAACCAGGTGTCTATTCGGGGCGGCTTTCGGTTGCCGCCGAGGGGGTGGCGGAGGTGTCGCTCCCGTTCTCGGTTCGGGTCAATTCCTTCACGCTGTCACCAGGCGCACCTTATCCGATCGCCATCGCGTTCTTCCCGGCACCGCGCCAGTATGACGATCTCCCCGAGACCATTGACCAGGCCAAACGCCAGCGTGCCTCAAAAGACAATCCGGTCAAGCTGTGGCCGAAACACGCCACCGAATGGATTGACTTCTTGGCTGACTACTACATCACGGCAGATTCGATCTACCAGCGCACCATACCCGATATCGCCACGTTCAAGCGTTTGGAGGCGCAGGGACGACTGGGATGGGTGAATGTGGGCTATTGGGATTATCCGAAGAGTCTGTCCATTCTTGACAAACTCGCCTGGCGGCGTACCACTGGAGCCCGGCTCAGAAAGTCGTATGCCCTGCTCAAGGAGGCGGGGCTTCTGCATCGGACCTACGTCTACGGATGCGATGAGGTGAAGAAGGAGTATTTCCCGTTGGTGCAGTGGGCGGTTGCCGAGGTGAAGGAGGCCTGTCCGGGCGTTCCGCTCGTGACGACCTCCTATGACACGGAATACGGCGTGGGCACCCCGTTGTCGGGAATCGACGTCTTCACACCGACGACGGACAGGTACGACATCGGGAAAGCCGCACGGTCACGCGCGGAAGGGCACCGCGTGTGGTGGTATTCGGCCTGTAATCCGCTTCCGCCCTATGCGAACCTCTTCATCGAGAACCAGGCCATCGAACAGCGGCTCATCATGGGCGCTCTCTGCGTGAAGGCGCAGGCCGACGGCTACCTCTACTACAACATCTCCATCTGGAACGCTGAGCACCCCGTGACAGGCGGACCATTCACGGATTGGGAGCCGCGTACGTTCCGGGTCTGGAATGGGGATGGCTGCTGGACCTCATGCGGCCCAGACGGCATACCCCTCCCTACGGTACGCCTGGAGAATTTCCGCGAGGGTGTCGAGGACTACCAGTACGCGAGGCTCTACTTTGAGAAATTCGGGCGCTGGCCTGAGGTTGGCGTGGACATCGTGCGCGACTGGGCCAACTTCACGGATGATCCCAAGGTGTTGCGCCATTGGCGTGATGCCATTGCCGATGCGCTGGAAAAGTAGGCGAAGATTCGCAAAAACAAAAAACGCGCCGCGGTCATACAACCGAAAGGCGCTTTGCATTCAACATAATTGGTGGAGAAGAAGAGATTCGAACTCTCGACCCCCACGTTGCGAACGTGAT
>JAKSOW010000052.1 GCA_024405395.1 Kiritimatiellia bacterium
GCTTCGCGCGGACGTCATAGCCGTGGTCGCGCACCGAGCGGATCTCCCACGCGAGGTCGTCGTCGTTGCAGCACACCATGCCGCCTTCGCCGCCCGTCGTGAAGTGCTTGGACTGGCAGAAGGAGAAGCAGCCGACCGTGCCGATCGTGCCCGCCTTCTTCCCCTTGTAGACGCCGCCGAAGCACTGCGCGCAGTCCTCGATCACGTAGAGCTTGTGCTTCTTCGCGATCTTCATGATCGGATCCATATCCGCCACCATGCCGTAGAGATGCACGACGACGATCGCCTTCGTGCGCTTGGTGATGCACGCCTCGAGCTTCTTGGGGTCGAGGAGGTGGTCAGTGCCCACGTCGCAGAACACAGGCAGCGCACCCGCCTGCAGCGCGCAGAACGAGGAGGCGATGAACGAGTAAGACGTGCAGATCACCTCATCACCCGAACCGATGCCGAGCGCGGTGAGCGCCACATGGAGTGCCGCCGTGCCGTTGGAGACGGAGATCGCATTCTTGACGCCGAGCCACTTGGCCCACGCCTCTTCGAACTGCATGCCCACGGGGCCGGTCCAGTAGTTGACCTTGCCGGAGTGGAGAATGTCGAGGACCTTCTTGTCCGTCTTGGGATTGAACTGCGGCCAGGCGGGGAAACCCTTGTCCCAGACCTTCTTGCCGCCATCGATCGCGAGCTTCTCGACCTTGGGCGCCGCCGCCTTCTTCGCGCACTTGCAGCACGCACACTTCTTCACTGCCATTTTCTACTCCTGTGTACTTTTTGGTTTGACTAGTTTACACTATCTCCGCCTTGCCTCGGAGCCCGACGAATCCACCGCCAGACTCCCGTGCTTCATGACGCAGAAGTTATCGATATCTGGAAGTATACCAAAATCTTGAGGGGGGGACAAGCTCTATGTCGTCTTTATTCCCACGTATTCATGTCCCCGTCGTCAGACGGAATTGCACGGCGAAAACGCTGCCGCCGCCTGGCGCGGAAGAGACGGCAATATGCCCGCCACATGCGGAAACGATGGCGGACACCAAAGCCAGTCCCAGGCCCTCCCCAGACGCATTGGCGTTTCCCGCCCGATAGAACTTCTCGAAGATGTGCGGCTGGGCCTCAGCCGGAATGCCGATGCCAGTGTCTTTCACGTTGAGAACGCCGGCCGAGGTGACTTCCACCTCAACCCGCCCCCCTGCGGGCGTGTATTTGATGGCATTGTCCAAAAGATTCCCCACAGCCTGCAGCAGACGCGCACGCTCCCCCATCACCGGGACGGGGCCTGCCGCCGAAAGCGCAAAAGTGACGCCAGCCGCCTCGGCCACAGGCTCATACAATTCGGTCACCTGACGCGCCACGTCGGCCAGATCCACCACATCCTGCATGATCTTTCCGGCCCGCTCAAGACGCGAAATCTCCAGTAGCGTATTGACCAATGCCAGCATGGCATCGGTATCGGCCGCCACCTCCGCGGCGAACTCCCCTCCCGCATTCACTTGGCCAACCGCCATCTCGGCACGCACCTTGAGCCGGGTCAGCGGTGCGCGCAGGTCATGGGCAATGGCGTCCGCCGAACGCGAAATGGCCTCCATGGCCTCTTCCGCCGCACGCATGATGAGCGGCGCAAAGCCATACCCCACAAACGCCGCCGCCAGAACGAGGCACACCCACGCCAGCAAAAGGCGTTCCCGGATCTGCCCCAGGTGATACTCGATGAAACAATGCTGTTGACCTTCCACCACGAATGTCGCACATACGTGCTGCTCCTCGCCCTGCAGCTCCACCGCATACACGGCCGAGAGCACGATGCCCGAGACAACGGCGACGCTCAACGTGTAGATGAGCGCCATGCGAAAGCGCACGCTGCGAAACCAACGGTGGTGCGAGGCCTCAGTCAATGGCATAGCCAAAGCCCTTCACCGTGCGGATGAACGGGGAACCGTCCGACCGTTGGCCCAATTTCGCGCGCAACCGGCTCACGCGGCACTCCACCACATTCGTATGCGGATCGAACGAATAGTCCCAGACGTGCTCAAGGATGGTCGAACGCGACACCACCCGCCCGCGATTGCGCAGCAGATAGTCCACGAGCTTCAGCTCCAGGGGCTGAAGTTCCACCACCTGGCCGCGCACCGTGAGCTTACGCGTCATGAGGTCCAGCCGCAGTTCATCGGCAACCAGCGCCTCCGGATCGCTGCGTCCGGCCACACGGCGAAGGACGGCCTGCACCCGGGCCATCAGCTCCGTAATCGAGAAAGGCTTGGCGAGGTAGTCGTCTGCGCCATATTCGAGCCCCCGCACACGGTCCGTCACATCGCTTTTGGCGGAAAGCACGATGATCGGGACATTGTCGCCCGTGGCGCGAATGGCCTTGATGAGCGCAAAACCGTCCATGTTGGGCATCATGACATCCGTGACGACGACATCGAAATGGCCTGTTTTCTCCCGGAGGAAGCCTTCGCTGCCATCCAGGGCATGCACCGTCGCAAAGCCATTCTCCGCAAAGGCCTTTGCCATCATCGCCGCCAATTTGCGGTCGTCCTCGACTATCAAGATGTTCATGGCGGAATTATAGCAAAAGCGACCGCGCGGAACAATCCCCATCCCGCCGTTTGGGGACATGTTGACTTGAGCTATTTCATCCAGACGCCGACCTTGAAGAACCGGAACTTCGCCTTTGCAGTATCGTTCAGCGTCGACAGATCGACCCACGAACCGCCCATCGACTCCTTGCCGTATGTCGTGTAGACGCGTTTCGCAGCCTCGGCTTCGGACAGTACCGGCCTCCAGGTGACCACGGGCTTGCCCTCCACCATCTTGATCAACGCCTGGAACTCACCCTGCTCGTCTCTGGGATCGAAGCCCGCGACATACGCCTCCATCACGGTATTGACGCCATTCGCAGCCTTCGCCTTGGCCTTCGCCTCATACGCGGCGACCTCGTTCAGTTCGGGATACTTCTCCCTGAGCCACGCAAACGGCACCGGAACCGCTGTCGTCTGCGTCGCGTCTACAGAAGGTGCCGCCTGACCAGTCCAGGCAACCCCATCGACCCAGGCACAGTCCTGATAGCCTGGTTCCTCCCAGTCGTCCGTCGAATACGTCCAGCGCAGAACATGCGACCCATCCGACTCGAACGTCACCGAAACCTGCCGCCAATCCGTTTCGCCGTCAAGGCGCGCCCGCGTCTCGCCATCCACCGCAAACACGATGTGGTCGTACGTATAGCGCCCTCGCGGATCCGCCTCACAGGATGTTTTCCACCAGAACGTCAACGTTCCCCTGCCCGAGACGGTTGTTTCCATCCAAGTGGCCTGTTCCGCTCCAACCGCCCCACTGCGCGCAAACGAGCCACCCTCCTTGGCCGAAACATCTTCGAGCGGTGTCCATTCCGCATCGCCACCCGTTGTCACCTCGCCCAGCTTCGCTTCATCCAAGACACGCTTCAGCGTCAGCGGTTCCGGCTCGCCTTTCGTGATCGTCGCCTCCACAAGTTCGCTTTCCATCTCGCCCCACACGGCAAAGGCCAGGATTGTCGTTGTATTCGTGATCGTGAAAGGTCCCTGGTAACGATAGTTTTCATTGGCACGGGGCGTCCGGCCATTGGTCGAATAGTAGATTGCCGCACCTTCCGTCGGGCAGGTGATCGAGACGGTACAGGAAGACGTCGTGAAGACCGTGCCATTCACGGGAGAGACGACCGGCTGGGCAACCTCCACCACCGGCGGCGTCAACGCGAAATCGGCCTCGTCGAAGGCGACGACGATCTCGTCCGGTCCCAGCCAGACACCCTTCTCGCCCGAGGCGACGACGATCTCGTCCGGTCCCAGCCAAACGCCCTTCTCGTCTGAGGCGACGACCGTCTCGGCATTTCCCACCCACGCGAATGCCCACGCAGTCGCCACCATCGTGATCATCTTCTTCATCTCGTTGTCCCCTTTCAAATGCTCAAATGCGATCGCCAATCGTCCATGAGCGTCCCATTGCCGTCACCGATGCGGAAGCTCATCTCCCGTCGCCCGGTCGAAGGCAATCACATGCGGCCATTCGCGCGCCACCTGGCAGAGCCCCTTCCGGACAGGATTGTTGCAGATGTAGGCAAACTTCTCTGCAAAATGCGCCTCATCTCGCAAGCGCGTATCCCAGAAGTCGCGTTGAAACCGCAAACCATGGCGCACCGCCAGCAGCCGTTTGAAATCGCCAACCATCCGCGGTAGGGGGCACACCCCGTGTGCCCCGTCACCCGACACCTGTACAATGAAATGCAAATGATCCGGCATAACCAACATCAACGCCAACCGCCAACGTCCGCGCACATGATATTCACGCGCCTCGGTCAAAATCATTTTCGCCGCATCCGCCAACGACACCACCCAACGTGCCGCGTCGCGGGGCGCACGGGGTGCGCCCCCTACCGCCCATGGTTGATGGCCCTCCGCGCAGATCGTGATGAAATACCAGGCACCCGAGACATCGATCGACAACGGCCCCCGATGATCCAAACGTTTGCGCGTTGGCTGGTTTCCTCCCGCCGCCGTCCCCACGATCTGCTCGTATGACGCCATCGGAATAAATAAATTAAATCAATCGGAATGAATCGAATGCGCTCGCAGTTCGCGAGCTATTTGGCAAATCCTCGAAGGGGACGCACCGGGAAACCGCTGAAGCGGCGGTTGCTGCTCCGGCAGAAACTGCCCGAATTGAAGAGGAGGTACCACGCGTTGTAGGAATCGTCCGAATTCGGCGAAGAAGACCAGTAGTAGCCGCCGCCCGAGCCGGAGCTGTCGAAGTCGGAGTCGCGGCCGCAGCCGGCAGCGGGAAGGAAAATGCTCTTCGAGGCATACGCGCCCATGCCGGTCACGAGCCGTCCGCGCACGCCGTTCTTCATCGCCCACGTGGTCGTGCAGTTGCTGATAAGCGCCGAGAACTCTGCATCCGTCGGCATCCGCCACGGGGCGCCGAGATGGGCCGTCGCCGCATCGTATTTCGCCTCGAGGTTGCCCGTCGAATCGATGTAGCCCTGCGACTGGAGCGTGGAATTGCTCTTGTCACAGGTTGGGCAGGTGGAATAATTAAACGGGCTGCTGCCCATGCGCGTTCCCGTGCTCGACACCCACGTCACGCCAGAATAGGAATAATCATCCGTCCTCGTTCCGCCCTCACGCTTGTACCCCACCGTGTCGCCCCACCAGAAGTAGTAGCCATCTTCCTCCGGCTTGGACGCGCCCACGTTGCACTCGGCCCAGTAGGGGCCGTTCTCCCAGAGCTGCACGCCGCCGAGCTGCGGCTCGGGTTCCGGCTCCGGTCCCGGCTGCGGCTTGACCGCGATGAGCGAGACGCGGACCTTCGCCTTGGGGTCGGCCGACGCCGAGCCGAAGAGAGCCGCCGTGTCGATGACCTTCGAGGCCGTTCCGTCCGCCAGCTTCGTCGCCGCATTCGTAACGCCCTTCGTCACGCCGTTCGCCGTCACATCGAAGGCGACCCTGTAGTCGAGATCCGCGTCCACGCCACCGAGCGTGTAGTCGACCGTGATCGTGCTCCACGGCTCGCCCGTCTTCACATTGCCGACCGTCACCGACGGCGCCGCCGACGCCATCAACCCCGCGGCCGCAACCGCACCGACCAGAAAAGACCTGACCGTGTAAAGTAGAGACCCGTGCCTCGCCTTTTGCGATACGACATTCCCCGCATCCAACCGAACGCGCGGATTTCCTGCAACCGACTTGATCCAACGAACAGCACTCATCATTGTGTATCCACCTCTATTTCCCCGCGTCACCCCACCTGGACACACCCCACTCCGACACGGAGAAAAAAGAGTGGCACATCCCCTCGGCCGAAACCCTCACAGACACTCGTCCGAGATCGTGCGACCGGAATACGACTGATCGCAAGCGGATTTCTTCCCGTTTGCGATAATAGTGTAGCACAAATCGGAAGTTAGGTGGAAGATAAAATCAGCCAAAGACACATTTTGGTAATTCTTAACGAGTATCGACCGCGATTTGTCATTATCCATTTCATAAGTGCCGCAAAAACGCCGCAAAAGTGCCGCAAAAGCGCCGCATAAGCGTCGCAAAAGTGTCACATAAGTGTCACATTCGCGTCACATTGGCGTCACCTTCGCGTCACACGAGCTGCCTTGAGCGGGGGAATTTTGAGACCTAACGAAGGGATTTATGACACCCTAGTATTTCAACTCCGACGGCCTGCAAAATGCGCTCCACTACCGTTTCGCGTAGCTTCGCGGCCTTGGGCCAAGTGATTTTAACCGGATAGGACTGGCATCTTGCATCATGAGGTCTGGTAATATTCTCAGGACTGTTGGCTTCAACCACGAATTTCACGGCTTACACGAATTAGTTTTTCTGGGCCAGGACCTCTTCTATTCATAGCGTCTCGTGGCATTGGGGCAGTATTCAATTCGTGTAATCCGTGAAATTCGTGGTTTCCGAAACGGGATGCCCCCCGTACGCCTTGCCTCCCTGTCTATGCTTTCCGGCCCGCGAATCGCGGAGCGAGCCGGAACGGTAGTGGAGGCCCCTTTGAGGGCCCTCGGAGTTTGACTTGATTCGCGGAAGGTACTTGTGAAAGCTTAAATTGTTTTCCGCTTGCCAAATCCTGTGAACTTCATGTATAATACACGCATATTTGAATCAACTCGAGGTGAAATCACTATGGCAAACATGACATTCTCACTGGATGCGCCCACCAAGAAGCAATTCACAGACTTCTGCGATGAGGTCGGACTTTCCGCATCATCGGTCATCAACGTCTGCATCAAGACCATCGTGCGCGAACGGCGAATTCCCTTCATCATCGAAGCGCCACACATTCCCAATGCCGAAACCATCGCCGCAATGGAGGAAGGTGACCGCATCGTCAACGATCCTAACTGGCCGACGTATGACAATCTCGAAGATTTCTGGAAGGATCTCGAGAAATGAAGTACCACCTTCGCGCCACAACTGCGTACGTCAAAGACTACAAGAAGGCCGTCAAGCGTCATCTGCCAATCGGAAAGCTACAAGCCGTCGTCGCCAAACTTGCCAATGGTGAACCTCTGCCTCCCGCCAACCGCGACCATGCGCTCACCGGAAACTGGGCGAACCACCGCGAATGTCACATCGCCCCCGACTGGCTGCTCATCTACCAGATCAAGGGAAACATACTCGTGCTGGAATTGACCCGCACTGGCACCCACGCCGATCTGTTCTGAGATCGGCTAAACTCCGCGAGAAAGACACGTCTAGGCCCAGAATCAACGGCGCGTATCGCGTTCGTGCTTCTCGGGCGGCGGGAGCTTGTGCTGACGGATTGTCGTGGGCGTCTTGGCACTGCGCCGATGTGCGTGGATACGCGTCTCACGCGCTGAAAGCACGCTCTTGCAGCCCATCATTCCGCTAACCGCCAACATGGCCAAGCCGACGACGAAAAAAGACCTAATCATATTCATGGCTCCGTTCCTCCCTGTTAGGTTTGTTGTTCGGCGATATTTAACCACATCCATCTATCCGCAAATTCGCCTCGAAATTACCATTTGGCAATCTCAGACCAGAGCCAGCACAAGGGCCAACAGAACACAAAGAAAAGCCGCGAACTTCTTCCAGGCCGACACCTTCGGGACCTCGTCCGACTTCTGTCCCAAGATTTTCTTCAAGCCTCTCAACGCCAGCGGGAGTTCCCCCGGCGGACGCAGCAGGGCCGCCGCCACCCCCAAGAGCGCGATGACCGGCACGAATCGAAAGGCTCGCAACATTCCGGCGTCCATGCAACCCTTCCTTAATGCGCCACCACCGCCGACAACGGCGCGACTTCGCGGCCGTCAGCCGTTGTGTAGGCCTTGTCACCGAAATTGACGACTACCTGCGTGCCGTCCGCAAAGACACTGCGCTGCACAAGCCTGTCCGGCGTCAGGCACTGATGGTCCACCATCTCCGAGAAACCGGTTTGCCGGGCAACGGGGCTCCACAGCCGATAACTGGCGACAAAGCGCTCCTTTTCCTTTTCCCACATGCCGCCATCAAAGGTGAAGGTTCCCGAGGTGCCGTAGAGGACATTGAAGAGATCGCGTCGCCGCCACAGGCTCAATGGCCAGTTCGAGGCATCTCGCCAATGCCAGAACGCCACCCCGCAATCATGGTAGACAAGCTCCCAGAGCGGCAGCCGCAATTCCGGTGCCAATCCACGCAATGCCACGACGGCCAATTGCTCGGGGGCCACGTTGGCCGGCGTCTCGGGTTGACGGAAATCGTCCTTTCCGCCGCCATGCGGCATGCGCCAGGCCATGGGCGAGAGTAGCCCCTCAAAATAGTCGCAATTGCGCAGGCACGCATCGTGTCCCTGCTCAGTTCCCACCACAAGCTTGAACTCATCGGCCATGACGCCCAGCATTTCCAGACGCGCCAGACGGCTGACGGTGCGCGTCATCGGATGGTTCGGATGCCAGCACTCCTGCCAGGGTTCCGTCAGGAACGCATCCACCGTGCGGGCCGCATACGGACGCATCTGCTGTTCCGACGCTAGTCGTGTACGCGCATGCTTCGGCGTCTCGCAATCGCACATCATGGCGCAGTAGGTGGCCTCTCCCGTGCGTGACTCCACCTTGCCGGCGCGTCGCCAGGCCCCCGAGATGTTCTGCCAATTGACGTCCCGCGGCCAGGCTTTCTCGTTGGGCCCATGCGTCCAGCCCAGCTTGCGCAGCTGCTCGGGGTGATAGACGTCGCGGTAGAGGTCGTGACAGCTCACCAGCACATTCTCCTGCGCAGCCAGTTCCCGCACCGCCGAAGGCGCGACTTTCTGATTCCAGAGCAGCCTGTCAATGCCTGCGGCCTGCAACGCCGCCGCCATCTCCACAGCGCCCTTGTCGCCCCGTGCAGGCAGATAGCAGACATTCGCGATACCAGGCAGCTGCGCCACTCGCGGCCGCGTCTGCGCCTTCTCGCGCAGCGTCCTGACAAGTCCTTTCGCCAGCGCATACGCCCGATAGCGCTTGGCCAAGGCCACTGGCCCGCCCTTTTCCACAAAGGCATAGCGCACCTTGCGCGCATAGCCGAAGCGACCACGCTGGCCGATCCAGCCGGGCCCCACCGACCACAGCCGATCCGCCCCCAGACGCACCGGCAGGGCATAGGCATCGTCCGGCGTCTCCAGAATGGCCATCCATCCTGCACCCGTGCGGTCTTCCACCACACCAAAGAACGCCATGCAGAGGTCCTGCCCCGAGAAGGCCGCCAATTGGGGCAGCTCGATCTTGGAGTCCGACGGCACGCCGTAGCCCTCACCTTGGGGAATGATCACCCGATCCCCTGGACGCGAAGCCAGCGGGGGCGGGAAAGCCAGAGGATCGTCCGCAGCAAGCGGAGATTCAGAATCGGCATTGACGGTGACCTCGAACTCGGGGGCATCTGGCTCCAGCCGACACACCACCGTGTAGCGCAACAGCGATTCGCCGTCCACAAACCGCACGGCGAACATCGTGCGGCGAAAGGCCGACTGAATGACGATTGTGCGGCTGGCGCTTTCCGTGCGCGGCGTCGAGGCCCAGACGCGTCCGGTACGCCGATCCTTCACCGCGAACACGCCATTTGTCGTGGTGAACGTGACATCCAGGAACGGTGAGGAAACGGCCAGGACAGGCTTCAGCGTGGCTTCGGGCGTCACGCGCTCCACATTTTCCGCCCGCATGAACTTCGCCAAGGGGAACGCCCCGGCGAAATCGCCCGTACCGATGAACCGCGGCTGCACGAAGGCGGCGCCGTTGGGAATCAGGAAGGTAGTCGTGCCCGATTCGCCGGGGCGACATTCCTTGGCGCCCCAATCGTGCGCCATGACGCGTCCCTGCGCATCGAAAAGCGCGGCGCAAAGACGGAATGGGCGCGAAAGCTCCGCATCCGAGGCCCGTTCGCTGCGGCAGGTGAAGGTGAAGGCCTCGCCAGGTTTGGTCGGGACCCGCTCGAAGGCGTCCAGAGACCAGTCCGCCTTCCCCTTGTGGCGCAATTCCGCCACGCCGTCCGCTCGGATGGAGAAGCGATGCGTATTCTGGCGCGACCAAGGATGATAGTCGCTGGGCAACCACTCGTCAGCCGATGTGCCGTCCGCCCATGCGGACAGCACCCCCAGACCAACGGCAATTGCTGCAACGAATCTCATCATAGGGTCACGTACAGCCGCCTTAGGCCACGCCTCGCGTGGAGTTGCGATAGAACGCCACGAGCTCCTTGACCTCGGGCAGCGGATCAACATCGTTCTCCACCCGCTCCAGCGCCTGTGTGCGATTGAGGCCGGAATGGTAGATGAAGCGGAAAGACTCCTTGAGCGCCGAAATGACATCACGGCTGAAGCCACGCCGCGTGAGGCCCACCACATTGGGTCCAATCACCTTCAGCGATCCCTCCACCATGTCACCCAGCATGAACGGCGGGAAGTCCTGGCGGATCTTCGACATACCGCCCACCATCGCGTGACGTCCAATCGTGCAGAACTGGTGCGCGCCCGCACAGCCACCAATGATCGCCCAGTCCTCAATGTGCACATCACCGGCGAGCTGCACGTTGTTCGAGCAGATCACGTGGTTGCCCAGCTTCACCCCATGCGCCGCATGGCAATAGGCCATGAAAAGGCAGTCGTCACCGATAATCGTCTTCTCGCCGTCGGCCGTACCCAAATGGATGGTCGCGAATTCGCGGACCACCGTGCGGTTGCCGATCTCGACATAGGAGACGCTGCCGTCCTGGTACTTGAGGTCCTGCGTCTTCATGCCGATGAGCGCGTAGGGGAAAACCTGGCAGTCCTCGCCCAGTGTGGAGTGGCCGTCGACAATGGCTCCCTGCTGGATAATCGTACGCGTCCCAATCTTTGCGTCACGACCGACGCGCGCATAAGGGCCGACCACCACGTCTTCACCCAGCTGGGCGCCCGGCTCGACAATGGCTGTAGGATGAACATTGACTGCCATGAGAAATCTCCTTTAGAGGTTTTTGGGAATGAGGAATGAAGCAAGAAGCACGCAGGCCGCCACCGGCAGCCAGATGAGCAGATGGGGCTGTGCGGCATAGCTCTTGGACAGGCTGGTCATGAGAATGACCACCATGTAGTAGCAGAGCGCCGTCACGAGCGCGATGGCCATGCCGATGGACGATTCGCGCCGCTGCGCGCGAATGCCCAACGGGATGCCGATGAGCACAAAGCAGATCGAGGCGAAGGCAAACACCCAGCGCTTCATGAACTCGGTGCGGATGTCACTGAGCGTGCGCTTCAGCGACTTGCGCAGCAGTTTGAGCTCATGCCCGCCCTTCGTCGTCTCGAGCGCCGCCTTGCCCTTGGCGGCACGTCGCGCGTTGATCTCCGCAGCTGCGGCC
This sequence comes from Kiritimatiellia bacterium, assembly GCA_024405395.1. Lineage (GTDB taxonomy): Bacteria > Verrucomicrobiota > Kiritimatiellia > RFP12 > UBA1067 > RGIG6720. The sequence goes on from JAKSOW010000052.1 coordinate 11,352, forward strand.
TCAGGGTCGCGCACATCCGCCTTCGCCTTGTCTATTGCCGCCAGCATCTCGCCGAATCGGAAATCCTTCTCCTTGCGCGTATACTTGGCGTCCTTGAGCGCGTCCTTGGCCCGATACTGGAACCGGGCGGCCCGCGCCATGCCCGGATGCGACTCGTCCATCGGATCGGCAGTCACGTTGTAGAGGTCCAGCACGATGTCGCGGCCCTCGCTCTCCACCAGTGCCTTGGAGGCGGTGATCATGCGGTCGAACTTCGGATTGGTGTAGTCGATCACAATCAGGTCATGCAACCAGTTGCCTTCCTTGCGGTCGAAGTAGATCTTCATCTTCGGGAAGTCGTCGATGACCTTCCCCGGCTCCAGCAGGTCAAGGCCCGCCCCCACCGAGATGCGCCGCGCCAGATTTCGCCGCACCTCATGTCCTCGAGGGACAATCTCGTTGTTAATGTAGAGGCCAAGTGCCGTACACAGGGCCGCAAACAGCAGCGGCCAACGCACAACCGCGAACAGATTGACGCCGCAGGCGCGCATGGCCGCAACCTCGCTGTCCGCCGAAAGGCGCGAAAACACGAGAATCGCCGCCACCAGCAGTCCCAGGGGAATCGTCCACTGCATCGTTTCGGGGAATGACACCAACGCGAATTCGCCAACCAACCCCAGCGGCAGACCTTGCAGAATGTAGCCGACGATCTGCACCATGAGACCAATCGTCAGCACAAACGACAAGACCAGGAAAGCCAAGAAGAACGACGACAAGAAAGCGCCGAAGACATAGCGTTCAAGCGTCTTCACAAGCCCTCTCCCCAGCTATACTGAACACCCAGCGAGACGCTGTAGAGCATTCCACAGGGTGAATCGCAGCAGAGCTGCGCACGCAAATCGCCACGTAGGCTCCAGGAATCCGTAAGATGGTAGAACGCTCCCAGGCCAAACACCGGACCGATAGCCATCCGATGCGCATCATGGGCAAACACGTCTCTGCTGGCGAAACGAGCCGCAGCCCCCATCGAAACGAAGGGATCAAAGCGCTCACAACCGAAAAGCCGATCGAACGCCTCCCATCCCGACATGTGGCACACGCCCTCAACCAATGCTCCTGACACGGTTGCGTTGCCCCCCCGCCCCGATACGGCCGAGGGTGCGCAGACGCCTTCAAGCTCGAGAGCAAAATAATCCGAGAAGTAATGACCTCCCCGCACGGTAATTTCGGCCGCGCGGCGCAGGGAATTGCCGTTTCCCGGTAACAGCACCCCACCAGAGGTACCCAAATACCAGCCAGAAGCGGTCTCCGTCTCCACGGCCTCAGCCAACCCCAAGCCTGGCAGTCCCGACATGCCAAGAAGCAAAACGATGGAAAAAAGTCTTTTCACAAGCAGTATTATACCACAACCGCCCCTGCTTTCTCAAGTGCGGCAGACAAGGCGGAAAGAATTTCACGTTCATTTTCAACCTGCATTCCCAGAGGAATCGTAGGCTTGTTGGTGCCATGGAAATCGCTGCCGGCCGTAATCAGCAGTCCCACTTCCTGCGCCGCCCGCAGATGGTCAACCGTTTCTCCTGGCAGATTCGCCTGGTAGATGGCCTCGACGCCATCCAGGCCACGATCCTTCAGTCTGCGCAGACCATTCCGCAAAGCCAAGGGATCATCCGTCCAATACCGCGGATGCGCCATCACCGCCAACCCGTGTGCCCCGTGGATGAGATCAATGGCCTCACCGGGATCGGGATGATAGCGCGTCTCGTAGCACCGCGTCGCATCCGGAGACGTACGCGCCAGGTAGGTGGAAAAGGCGGACTTCAGATCTGGAGCAAAGCCATGAACGACCAGCCATTTCGCGAAATGCGGACGCGCCAACACCTCACCGTGAGCATAGCCGGCGATTTCGTCTGCAGGGATCTCTATCCCCAGTCGGGCAAAGTTGGCCAGCATGCGCGCATTGCGCGCGTTGCGCCCTTCCAGAATGCGGCGGAGAAACGCCCGCATCGCCTCGTTCCCGCAATCGAGACCCAATCCCAGAAGATGGAAGATGCGATACCCCTCTCCTGGATCCACACTAAGCTCGATGCCGGGCACCCGCTGTCCACGTCCACGCGGCACCGACAGAAACTCGGCCACGCCATCCATGTTGTCATGGTCGGTGATTGCCATCAAGGCGAAATCCCGTCCACGCTCGGCCAGTTCCCCGGGAGATACGCTGCCGTCGCTCGCGGTGCTGTGGACGTGCAGATCGATCATCTCATTTCCCCACCATTTCCGTAATGGCGCTCAAGAACTGATTGACGTCCGTGAAACGGCGATACACGGACGCAAAGCGGATATACGCGACCTCATCCAGCTCATGCAGCCGCGCCATGACCCGCGCGCCGATCGCCTCCGAGGAGATCTCCTCGCCCTCCAGGCTGGACACAATCGTCGAGATGGTCTCCTTCACGCGGGCTTCAGGTATCGGGCGCTTCTGGCAGGCGATGCGGATGGACTTCTCCAGCTTTTCACGTTGAAACGCTTCGCGTCGACCATCCCGCTTGACCACAAAGAGCTCATCCTGGTCAATCTCCTCGTGCGTCGTGAAGCGGTAGCCACATTTGAGGCACTCGCGCCGCCGGCGAATCGCCGCCCCCTCCTTTGAGGCACGCGAATCAAGCACCTTGTCATCGTCATTACCGCATTTTGGACATTTCATTTCATTTCCCTTTCGAACACAGTATGCAATGGGGGCACCCCTGATTGACGGGCAGCGTCTGCGACATACCCTTTCGGCGCGCCCACACCGACCCCAGAAAGTTGATCAGGGCCAACAGCAACCCCAGCGCAATGAATCCGCCAGCCGGCATAATTGCCAACGTCATCGTATCGGCGTGCAGATTTCTGAACGCCAGATCTCCCCAGATGGTCAACGATCCAGTGCCTATAAATTCCCGCACCGCAGCAACGAGCGCCAGCGACAAGGTAAAACCTATTCCTGTGCCCAGGCCGTCGGCGATTGAAGCCATCACGCCGTTGCGGCTGGCAAAGACCTCCGCACGCCCCAGAATGACACAATTCACCACAATGAGAGGAATGAAGATGCCCAACGCCGCCGAGAGCGCCGGCAGATAGGCCTGCATAAGCAGATCAACAGAGCTCACAAAAGCCGCCGCAATCACGATGTGGCAAGGAATGCGAACGGCGTGCGGAATGAGGTTACGCAAAGCCGAGACAAGCGCATTCGAGCAGATGAGCACAAAGGAGGTGGCCAGCCCCATGCCCAGCGCATTCTCCACGGAAGTCGTCACCGCCAGCGTGGGACACAGGCCCAGCAAAAGCGGAAACGTCGGATTGTTCCTGAAAATGCCGTTCCAAAGCGCCAGCCAGGCCTTCATCATTTGCCCCCGCGGCCAAAATCCGTGAGGTGGCCCAGCAGATAGCGCGCCCCGCGATAATAGAAGCCCAAATTGAAAAGCGTTGAACGCGAGAACAGACGATGCCACAGCGCGGCCGGCTGCAGGAAACCACGGTAGACGCAGCGCACCGCCGCCTTGATCTCATCTTCCGTGGCCTGCGGCGTCTTTGTGATCTGCCGCCGCATGTCGTATTCATCCCAATCCAGCGTCGTCAAACCGTCATTCGCCTTGAGCTCGCGGAAGAGCGGCGTACCCGGATAGGGGATTGTCATCGTGCATTGCAACGTGGAGGCCCAGCCCTTGGCCAACATCTTGCGCGCCAACTTCACGGTGTTGGCAATTTCGGCGGGCCCTTCCCAGGCATGCCCGAACATGAAAGTGAGATGGACGTCCAACCCTGCCCGATGGGCCCATTCGGCCCCCTGCTCGACATCCTCGACCTTAAGTGCCTTCACGAAACGGTCCAGCGTCGCCTGATTGGCCGACTCCACGCCGAAAAGCACCAGACGGAATCCCGCCTTGCGCATCAGCCTGTAATCCTCAAACGCAAGCCGGCCAAATCGCATGTTGCAGTCAATGCGCACCTTCTTGGGCAAACCACGTCGAATCATCTCCTCGCAGAAGGTCTTCAGCCAATCCCCTACTGGGAATGAGCCGGAGTCGTCCATGATCTCCTTGACGCCGTAACGCGTAACCAGATCCTCTATCTCGTTGACTACATCAATTGGATCGCGCGTACGATACGTCGGATAGAGCGTCGTCCAGCTGCAGAACGTGCACTTGGCATGCCAGCAGTCGCGTCCGCTCATGATGTAGGTGCCGGGCGTGCGAATGAAATTGCCGTTCTTGTGCGCATACAGCTTCCAGTGGCACAGATCGCGGTCAATCCACGGCGTGGTCTTGAGGTCATGGTCAAGCCGGAAACGTCCCGTATTGGCGGCAACGCCATCGGGCTGCCGATACCAGATCCCGGGCTCAAACTTCGAGGAGTCGAACGCCGCCGTCACGACGTTCATGAGCAGGAAGTCCCAGTCACCGCCTGTGAGGATGCAATCCACCGGGCATGCCGCCATCGATTCATCCGGCAGGGCCGTCACATGGTCGCCCACCAGCAATACGCGCGTGGCGGGATACTTCGCCTTGTAGTCCGTGATCCATTTCCAGTGGCGCTTGACGACAGGTGTCTTGGTTTCAACAACCACCACATCGGGGGCAAATGCCTCCAGACGCGCCAGGAATTCGTCCGGCGTCCACTCCTCGGCAATACCGTCCAGCCAGGCGACCTCATGCCCCGCCTTCTTGAGCATCGTAGCCGCCGTTGCAGGCACGACGGGAAAGATGTACGTCGGCCGCGAGAACCACTGGAACTGGCGATTCTGCGACAACAGCGGCACACCCTTCTCTGAGGGCAACGGCGGATAGGCAATGGCGATTTTCATGATGCCTCAATTAGGTTGGCAGGCTGGAAAAACGGAACAGGATGCTAATATAGCATTTAGGTGTTAAGCGCATGTAAGGGAAACAGCGCTTAACACCCAGATGTCAGTTTGGTACAACGTTCAAGTTACCACTTGTAGCCAAGACCCAGCATGTAGCGGAAGTCGCTCGACTTGGTGGAACCGGGGGGATTGGAATTGTAGTCCCATTCCACCTTGCCGATGAGCTGCCAGGCGCCGATGAGCGCATACGTGAAGCCGACATCCGTATCCAACAGATAGGAGTCCGCCCAATCGTCCGTATCCGGCAGGTACTCGAGGTTGTGCGTGAAAGCCAACTTGTCAACCCAACGCGGCGCCCAGTTCAGGTGGTGCGCATAACGGAACGCGCAACGATCGTCATCCGCATGATGCTCATACTTTTCCTTGATATAGGTGAGACCGGCTTCCTGGCTGAACGACCACTTGCCCGTGGACTCGAACACTTCGTTGTCAAGCCACTGGTAACCAAGACCTGTACCAATCTGATAACGGTACTGCAGGTTGTTGATGCCGTCGCGCTCGTACTTGCCGTTCACATAGGAGTAGACTTTGTTTGCCCAGAAATGGTCTTCCTGGCCTCCGATCACGATACGGTCTTCCGTCTTCTCCTTGTCCACGCCATTACGGCCAGACTGCGCAAAGTAGTAGCCGAAGTTTGCCGCCAGACGATCCTTCTCCCAGCGACGAGAGAGATCGGCCAAGACTGTAACCGTCTCAGATTCCGTATTGCCGCGCGCAGCAGCAGCGCTGGCGTTGACGCTACCATGCCAAGTCTCGACCTCAGGATTGACAGCCTTGACGTTGCCCATGTCCAGCGCTTTGCCCGAAGCCGTGTACTGACCATTGGTCATGCAGACAACGGCGTCTTCCTTCGTCTTGTCGGCGTAGAGAATGGTGTTGGCAGCCTCGGTCGTGAGCTCGGCCACCTTGTCCTGGCTGACCTTCACTTCGCCCACATCGTCAGAGGCAAATTTGATCTCGCCCCCTTCAATGCGAACGACTTTACCCGTCAGGCGCGCACCGCTCTTGAAGACGAGCATATCGGCGGTCGCCGTAAATGCAGCAGCCGCAGCCGCCACGACAAAGAACTGTCTAATCATGTCTGTTGAGTACCTTTCAGTTGTTGAAACAGTATTATACCAAAGGCGTTAACCCATGAAAAGCCTCTTTCGACACATTTTGGGATGACGGGATGACGCCACCCTTAAGCGTAAATCTCTCTCAACCGTCCGTCCTTTGACGCAGATGGCAGAACCGTGAGCGACAATCCTTGCGGATTGGGCAGAGGGCCATCCGGATTGATGCCCGCGCGCTCGTAGATGCTGCCCAGGAAATCGACAGGGGAGACTGGCCGCTCCACGACATGGGATGCCGTCTCGTCGGATGTTCCCACCGCGCAACCGCCCTTGAAGCCGCCGCCTGCCACCAAAGTCGAAAAGCAAGTGGCATAGTGGTTGCGTCCACCATTCCATGGCGGTGCCCAGTCCACCTTTGGCGTACGGCCAAACTCGCCGCCCGCCCAGACGAGGGTAGTTTCCAGCAAACCCCGTTCCTTGAGATCCTTCAACAATGCCGCCAGAGCCTTGTCGAACTCCTTGGTGCGCCGCTCCATCGTCTCAAAGTGACGTTTATGGGAATCCCAGCCCGACATGTTGACCGTGATGTAGGGTACGCCATACTCCACCAGCCGCCGCGCCGCCAGCAGCGACTGAGCAAAAACGGTACGGCCATATCGGTCTCGCGTCTCCGGCTTCTCCAGAGAAAGATCGAATGTCTTGGCCGCATCACCGGCGATGATTTGCCGTGCCACGCGTCCGGCCCGGTCAAATTCCACTAGCGCGGGCTGCGGCTTCACGCCCGTGTGGGCGTATGTATCCAGTTTTTCCAGCAGCTCAAACCGCCCGGCAACCTCCTCGTCCGTCAATCCGCCAGGCGGCACAAAGCCGTCCACGACAAACTTCGGGGCATTGGGATTGCCGCCTGTCACCAAGGGCGCATATTTCTCCGAGAGGAAGCCCAATTCCGAGAACCTTCCCTTGGCGGTGGTGAGGATGGTATAGGGTGGGATGTCGCCCTTGTAGGACTTCCGCTTCATCATTGCCATGACGGCCCCGATGGCCGGGTAGACCTCTCCTGCGCCCGGCAGCCGCCCCGTCTGCATGAGATAGGTGGCCGTTTCGTGCCCGAAATGCGGATGCGTCATCGTTCGCACAACCGAATAGAGATCGGCGCAGGTCGCCAATTCCGGCAGCCATTCGTGCACAAGAAGGCCATCCACGTTCGTGTGAATCGCCTTGCGCCCGCCATTGTAGTCATGAGGGGCATCTGGTTTGGGGTCAAAAGTCTCAAGCTGCGAAGGCCCGCCCCACATCCAGATCTCAATCACGCTTTTCGCCGTCTTTGCTGACATTGTCGACATCCCTTTCTCTGGACTTCCACACGTAGATTATACCCCATCTCACACATTTAGGGAAGGAGAATCTCCACCACCGTCCCCTAGCGCGCGAATTCGGGCACGTTGTACGACTTGAACCGGCGCAGATTATCGAGCGGGCGCCGCTGCGGGAGCATGAAGGGCTTGGTGAAGACGCCCTTCTCTGGGTCAAATGCGGCAAGGTAAAGCCGCGTATAGGAACCATCGTCGCGTCGCGACGTGAACATGAACCATCGGCCCGACGAATCGAAATTGTGATAACTGTCCGACTCGGCGCTGTTGAGTTCCGCCAACGGACGTGCCACGCGACGTTGCAGGTCGAGCATCCACAGATCTGCCTGCCATTGCTGAATCGGGAAAACGCCCCGTGGCGCACAGGTGACCACCAACCATCGCCCGTCCGGCGAAATGCGCGGATGCGTGAAGCTGTGCCGATTCATGGGATCCGCCATCACCTTCTCAGGTGGGCCAAACGTGCGCGCCACCGGATCAAAGGCACGTCGCACCACCCGATAATGCAAATTGGTCGCCAGTTCCGCAGCCTCCGAAGGGTCCCGCTCAAACTTGGGATTTTGAACAGCATTCGCAGGCGGCATCTTGAAAGGCGAGATCGCCTGAACCGAATACAGCATCTTCCCGTCCGGACTCCAGGCCGGGAAGCATTCCAGCACATCGTAGGCGCTCTCAACCTGGATTGTCGTGCGGTCCGCCAGCGAATATACAGCCAAATCACCTTCCAGATCATAGACGATGAGTGGATCGGGCGAAGCGCCGAGAGGAAAATACTGCCGCGTCTTGTTCTGCGAAAACGCGATGAAGTCTCCACTCGGATGCCAGGCTGCGTAGGCCCCGCCGCCAATTGTGCGCTCAGTGCCCCCGAGCTTGAGGTCTACGTCAAAACGTCCATATCGCGACGAAACGACATGTGTACCCGAACCGATGAGTCGCGTATGGTAAAGATAATCGCCCGAATCTTCCCCTCCCGGGATGTGGCAGTTTATGCACTGCTCGCGGCTCGTACGGTAATTGGCGTGGATTACCTTTTCGTCAAATGAGGCGAGATTCCGGCGGCAGATCTCAATGTCGCCAAATCCCACATATCCAGGCTCGATCAGGCGATAGGTGATGGCCGGATCGATCCTCTGCGCGGCAATGGCGTTGGTGGCCGTGAACACCGACCTTCCCTCGGTCCACACCTCCAGGCGCACGTCTTCGCCAGCGTGATGCGACAGAAAATCTCGCCACCCCCTCTCGGGGAAGCGCGCACCGACAAGGCCGACCGCCTTTTCCTGCACCATCTTGGCGGCAAGCACCTCACCATCGCCAGCCACCAGCCTGGCTTGGGCGGAACTTTTTTGGAGCATTCCCTCGATGTCAAAGTTGCACGGCGCAATGTTGGGCGGCCAGGCAACGCCCGCGTAGTCGGGCTGCAGCCGGAGGGTCTGTGCCCAGCCACAGAAACACGCCATCGCCAAACCAACGGCAAGCGCCCTCTGGAAACTGCCCCTCATTTCCCGTGAAACTCCGTGAAGTAGTCCAGAAGATGCAATTGCCGTTGCGTCAGGCGCGGATATTGGCGCATGAGCGCGTAGATGAAGGCCTCGACGTTCTGTGTGTTGTCAAAGGCGATAAGCCCGCGAGATTTGGCATAGAGGTCCAGCATGGCATTGTCTTCGGCCAGAGGAACCAGGTCCGGAAAGTCATTGACGCGTCTGGCGCGCGCAATCTCATCCAGCCGCCGTAGTGCCTTCTGGCGAATGAACGGCATCCGCGCCAACTCCAGATAGTACTTGCGCGCCTCCGCCGTCAATCCCCGCAGCAGCGCAATCTCGCCCAGACAATCCAACGTCACTGGGTTCCATCCGTACTGCATCGCCTGTTCCATCGCCCAGCGCCTGGCCGGCAGCACACAGCCATAGTGATGCAGCAGCAGAAAACCATCCATCGAAAGCTCATCGGCCTCGTTGGCGTAGAAGTCCTTGGGCAAACCATACCGAGCGCGTGCACCCTTGCATTGGTCCAACCGATAAAGCGCCAAGGTGAAATAGGCCCGCGAGAGCGGATAGGGATCATTCTTGTCGAAGGCGACGGCCAGCACGTCCTGCCAGCGTCCATCGAAGACGGCGCTCGCCATCTGCAGCTGCCCATTCAGTCCAGCCGGCGGTCGCACCCATCCCAACGCCACCACCGCCAAAATCAACACAACCGCTGCGGGCCACCAGCCACGCCACCCGCTGGGGGCTGTCTTCTTTTGCGCACGCCCCCACCAGCCACAAACTGCACCAATCAACAAAGCGACAACCTCGAACCACATCAGCAACACATACGCGAAATGCGGGCAACGCGAAATCCAGAGATTGACGATATGCGCGTCAACGGCCACAGCAAAGGCCGCAAGGGGAAGCGGCCGCAAGGCTGCGCCTAACCGTGGCCAGGTTCGCAAAGCCAACACCAACGGCAAGTCAAACGCCAAGATACAGACCGGCAGGAAGCACCATCCCCAGTCCTGAGCAAAACCCAAGGACGCCAGCGCACGCGCCAACCAGTCAAAGAGCCCAGTCACGGGCGCGGCCGCAACGGCGGCACACAGGCCATCGAAATCCGCTGGGAAGAAAACGTGTTCGGCCACCGCGCGGAACTCCACGCGATGGCCGAAGGCAAAAACGGCCGCCAGAAAGGTCAGGACCGCTGTCAGACGCATAACTTACGCCTGGCCGAATTGGGCGGCGAAACGCTCTGCCGCTGTGGCGATGTCGGCGGCACGCGTCGTGCCGGCCTCACGCTCAATGGCAAACGCCCCCTTGTACCCAACTTGCTTGAGCGCGGCGAAGAACGCCGGCGGATTCACCTCGCCGTCGCCCCATACCACCTCTTCGCCCCAAGTACCGGGAGCCTTCGTCAGTTTGGCGTCCTTGACGTGCACATGCTCGATCCACTTCGCCAGCACAGGAACCGCCTGAACGGGATTGCCCTTGCCGTAGAGAATCATGTTCGCCGGATCGAAATTGATGCCCACGCCCTTGACGGAGACCATAAACTTCGCGAGATCCACCGCCGTCTCCTGACCCGACTCCAGCAACAGCTTGACACCGGCCTCACCGCACACATCCGCAATGAACTGGACGCGTTCGGTGTAGGTCTTGAGCGCCTTGGGGTTGGATTCGTCTAAGAAACCGGCGTGCAACGTCAGATAGGGAGCCTTCCACTCGGCGGCGAGTTTGGCCGCCGCACGCACGAGCTTCTGATCGGCCGCCCAGTGCGCGTCGGGCACAATGCCGCCCGTCTTGCGGATCGTCTCCAGCGTCGTGTAGTCCTCATAGGAGAAGGAAAGCATCGTGGCAGAAAGTTGCCACTCGCCCGAGGCGAGACGCGCCTCCACCTTCTTGCGCGCATCCGCGCCTTCGGCGGCACCATGACGGGCATCGCCCTCCAGAAATGGCTGAAGCGCCAGGTGAATGCGATGGAGATTGATCTTCTTCATCTCCTCCGCCACCTGGTCCAAAGGCTTCTGGAACGACCAGCTGCACACGCCAAGGCGTGTGCGCGGGTCTTCGTCCGGAGCCTGACAGCCAGCCAAACCGGCCGCCGCCATCAGGCCCACAAAGGATCTGCGCGAAAGGTCCATGATCAGAGATCGCGGATGTAGATGTTGCGGAACTCAAGCGGGTCGCCGTGGCACTGGAGCTCGACCTGCTCGACGGGGAAGATGGACTGGTTGCGGTCCCAGTAGTTCTCGAGCGTGGTGTTGTCCACGACGAGCTTGCCGTTCAGCCACACCGTGACCTTCTCGCCCACCATCTTGATGTGGAAGCGGTTCCAGTCGCCGGGCAGATTGTCCGCCACGCACAGGGCCTTGTCGGCGTTCTTCTTGTTGTTGTAGAGGCCGCCCGAGCCGATGTCCCACTGGTTGTGGGCATCCCAGATCTGCACCTGCGGCGCGCCGCGGAGATAGAGCCCGCTGTCGCCCTGCACGGAAAGGATGCGCCAGTCGACGAACATCTCGAAGTCCTTGTAGTCCTTGATCGTGGCGAGCGAATAGCCGCCCTCAAGACCGTCGAAGAAGAGCGCGCCATTGCGGATGGTCCAGTGGTCCGTCATCTGCTTGTCGGCGATCTTCTGCATCTCGGCGCACTTCGCCGGCGTGGCCTTCTGGCGGACAAGCGGATTATCGAACTTTTCAACCGTCGTCACGCCCTTCCAGTTGGCGAGCGTCTTGCCGTCAAAGAGGCGCGTGAAGCCGGCGATCTCCTTGTTGAGGCAGGGGCACACCTTGTCCAGGCACGCATCCGAGGGCAGCTCCTTGATGCGGATGTTGCGCCACATCACGTGATGGCCATGGCCGAGCCAGCCGATGTGGCCCTTCTTGTTGTGGAGGCCGGGATGCTTCTTGCCGTCCGGCGTGTCGCCGTCGCCCTTGAACTTGGAGAGGTCCGCATCCGTCACGAGAATGCCGTTGAGCAGCACCTGAATGCGGCTGCCGGCCACGCGCACTTCCTCGAAGTTCCACTCGCCGGCCTTCTTAAGATAGCTGCCGCCGAGCGCATAGTTCTTGGCTTTCCACTTGGTCTGATTGTAGTTGTCGCGCTTCGCCGGCACCACGCCGTACACGGAGGCCGTGTACTGGTAGGGCTTGAGCTTGTCGGCCTTCGCGGCGGCGTCATAGTACTTGCTGCCGCCGTCGTCGAGGAGCTGCAGCTCGCACATGCCGTCGTAGGCGGCGGTCTGGTTGATGTCGGACATGCGGATGCCGAGGCCGTTGTTGCCGTTCTCGGGCATGCAGAACTCGAAGCGGAGGATGAAGTTCTCATACTGCTTCGCCGTGCAGAGATTGCCGCCGCTGCCCTCTTTGCCGTCGGCCTGCTTGGCCTTCTCGGGCTGGCACGCGAGAACCTTGAACTCCTTCTCCTGGTTCGTGCCGCGCATCTTCACCTTGATGGTCTCGACGCCGTAGGTGGACGTCGCGCCCACCCAGCCCGTGAGATCCTTGCCGTTGAAGAGGGACACAAAGCCCTCGTCCTTGAGCACATCGGAATAGTCGCCGCCGCAGATCGAGCAGCAGCCCGCGGCGATTACGCCCGCCGCGATGGCAAACAGAGTCTTCTTCATTTCAGTCATTCCTTTAGACAAGGAATTCCAGAAGCCATCCCCCTGGAATTCCCGTAGCACGTGTAATCTACAATCTTAGACCTCGACCGGCTTGTATTTCGGCACGAGCGTCTTCATGATCGACCAGGCGATCACATACGCCACCGCGCAGAAGCAGAACACGATCATGTAGCCCGCGGGCTTGCCATCGAAGCCGAGGAACGAGAACGCCTTGCCCTGCGTGTCCGCATAGGTGAAGAGCATGCCCGCGCCCTTGTTGATGAGGAAGCCGCCGAGACCGCCGGCCATGCCGCCGATGCCCGTGATCGTCGCGATCGTGGACTTCGGGAACATGTCGCCCGTCGTGGAGAAGATGTTGGCGCTCCAGGCCTGGTGACCCGCGGCCGCGATGCCGATGAGGATAGCCGGCCACCAGGCGGAGTAGGCGCCGAGCGGCTGCGCAAAGAGCGCCACGAGCGGGAAGAACGCGAAGATCAGCATCGCGCGCATACGGCCCATGTAGGGGTTCATGCCCATCTTCTCGACGAAGATCGTGGGCAGCTTGCAGCCGTAGATCGAAACGACCGTCACGATGGCGTAGAGCGTGATGATCAGCGCCATGCCCATACCCGAGGAGCTCTTGTAGCCGAACTGGTCGGAGAAGTAGCCCGGCGCCCAGAAGAGGAAGAACCACCACACGCC
>JAKSOW010000053.1 GCA_024405395.1 Kiritimatiellia bacterium
GCGCGTGAACCACGCGCTGAAGTTCGCCTCGACCTCCGCGCCGACGCGTCTGACGGGCCGCGCGGCCGCCTTTCCTGGACGCCCGACGCCCTTCCCGCCTGAAATCTTCACCGTATTTGCCATGACGGAGAAGATTATACCATCCCCCGTCCAAGAGGTCAATGAGATTTCATTGCGTAATATTTTTCAAAATCTCATTCCCGCAAGAATGGTCCCGGGAAGTGGGGGAGAATGTCGGATTTGAGGCTGATTGACGGCGGGATGGTGGCGGGGGTGGTGTTGTGGAGACGGGATGCCGGCTCACACTTTGGGGCGAAAATACGACTTGATTGATGTGGGGCGCTTGGGAAGCAGGGACTCGTGCAGGTCAACACGCGCACGCTCAAGATCACCGCCATGACCTCGTGAGGAAAGTCCGCTGGGACTTCCGGAAAAGTCCGCGAGGCAGACGAAAAAGTCAGCTGGAGATTCCGGGAAATCTTCGGGTGTGGAGCCACACCAACTAACCAACCAGGAAAGGAACCAGCATGAAGCTGAACATCAACTGGAAAGAAATCGAGATTCAGATCCTCAAGGCCATTTGGCCGGTACTTGCCGGGGTGTTCACGGACACGACGATCTCACTCCGCCGATGTCGCCATCACAGCGAGCAGCAGACACGACGCAAAAGAATCCAGGCGCAGCTCAGCCCAATTGGCGGTGGTGTCGCGGGAGGAGAGAAAACGTATCGCGCCCGTTGTTGAGCGTCACCAGGGGCGTCACGTCTACACGCAGGGAACACAGGGCTTGCAATAGCCATCGATGTTGGGATTGCGAAGCGCCAGAATACGTCTCATCGTCCGCTCCGCATCAGCCGCCGATGGTCACGTCCAGCACTTCGCCTTTGGAGTTTGCGGGCGCCGTGAAGAGATTCTGTCCGTGGTCACGTGCCGCCTGAAAATGGTGGATGTGCCCGGCAAGCACCGCCACCAGATTTGGCGTGGCCATTACCGCCTCACGGAAGGCGAAGGTCGCCGGGTTGAGCTTCTCGTCCCACCGCTGCCGTTGCTCGATCTGCCAATACGGATCGGTGGCCGCCCCCCAGGTGGGGCAGGCGCACGTCGTCACGCCCCAGCCCGGCTGCCAGAAGGGAATGTGCATCGCCAGCACGAGAGGATCGCCCTTCGCCGCCTCCGCCTTCCAGAAGTCCACCTGCTCGGGCAGGATGTGATAGGCCGAGTTGTCGATCGCCACCACCCGCACGCCGTTCACCAGACGCGAGGCCATCAGCGGATTGGCGCCCTGGTAGAGCGGCTTGAGGCGAGCTGCGATCCAGCGGTCGCGTTGCTCGAGGTCAGTGCCGCCGTCGCCCTCGAAATGCCAATCGTGGTTGCCCGCCACATAGAGGTAGGGAAGCCCGCAGGCCTCAAGCTCCCGGTGTAGGAACTCGACGTTGGCCAAGGTGGGGAACGAAATATTGTCACCCGTGAGGAGCAGCAGATCCGGCTTCTCCTCCTGCGCCTTCGCGAGCGCCTTGTGGAAGGCCTGCGGATTGCCCGGCCACTGCTTCATGCGCCGGTAGTGGTCCGCATGCGCCTCGTCACGCGCATCGACGAGCCCAAGATGCGTATCCGTGAGCACCTTCAGGTGCACCGGCCGCGACAACTCAGGCCAGGCCAGCTGAAGGCCTCGACGGGGATCATAGGAGTAGTCCTTCCGCCGCCCCGCACACGTGCCCAACGTACCGCAACCGCCCAGCAAACCGAGTGCCGCCGCACCCGCGAAGAAATTGCGCCTTGTCGTCATATTCAGGTTCCCTATTCGTGTTTCTCCGCCGGACGCGCATCAGGCGACAGCAGGCGGCAGGTGATGTTCTCGGCCTTGAAGTTCTTCACATGCCGTGTGAAGAGCCCATGCGCCGGCAGCACGCCCTTGAAGGTGGCGATGGCCGAGGGATAACTCGTCTCGGCCTCGCGCACAGTGGCGGCGGCCTCCGTCGGCGTGCCGCCGCCCGGCAGGATGAACGAGATGTTCCGCAGTGTGACGTTCTCAGCCTCCAGACCGGGTACCCCCGTCACCGAACTCGCCACGCGACTGGCCGCCGGGGCCGTCATCGTGATGTTCTCCAGCGTCACGTCCCGCAGGTAGGTACAATCGAAAGCCTTGGGCGCACGGCGCCGCCCGAGGCGCACGAAGATCGGCACCTGCACGCCGGCCCCAATCTCGATGTCGTGCAAGCGCACCCGCTCAAGCTGGCCGCCGTCCACCATCGCCACCACGATGCCGCCCGAGCCCATCGCCCCGTTCCCCGCCGGCACGATGCCCATCTGCCGATCCTTCTCCGCCGAACGCCGTGTGTTGACGCGTGCCGGTTCGCGGGCGAGGATACGGCAATGGTGGATCTCGTAGTCGCGGAAGGCGCCCTTCGTCTCCGTGCCGAACTTGATGAAGCTCGCCGACGAGGAGAAAACGCTGTCGCGGACTTCCACCTGGCCCGTCTCCCAGCCGTCGTCGACCGTCTTGAAGACGAGGGCATCGTCCTCGGAGTCGATATCGCAGTCGGCGATCACTGCCCGCCGCACCTGCAGGTCGAGCCCGTCGTTGTTCCAGTTTGCGTGCGCGCGAATGGTGAGGCCGCGAATCGTCACATCTTCGCAACGCCGCAGAAAGCAGGTCCAGGTGACGGGATCCCGCATCGTGACGCCGTCGATCTTCAGCCCACGGCAGTCGAGCGCACGAAAGCAACCCCAGCCGCCACGCATCTTCACGGGATACTGCCCCTTGCCGCGTTCGAGTACGCGATCATAGCACGTGCCGCGTCCATCCAGCACGCCGAAGCCCGTAAGCGCCGCATTGGTGACGCCCACGGCAATCACAACGCCCGTCGGCTTCGTGCTGGGCAGGCCGCGGACGTCGTCGGGGTAGCCATAATCCAGACGGTTTGTGCTGGCCTGCAGCACACACCCCTTCTCCAGGTGCAGCTCTACACCGTTGCGCAACGCCAGGTTGGCGACGGTGTAGATGCCGGGCGCAACGGACACCCGACCGCCACCCGAGGCGGCTACGGCATCAAGCCGTGCCTGCAGCATGGCGGTGTCAAGACCCTGAGCCGACAGCACACTGGCCGCAGCCCCCAATGCGAACAGGAGACCTCTCATCGGAAGGAGATCACCGCACCTCTTGACTTCTGCAGGAACGCGCTCAGGTCCGCATAGCCCGCCTCATCACCCGAATAGGCGAACAGGAGCCGATTGAGGGCCGCCGAGCTCGTGAACATATTCACGCCAGACGCCACCGGCACACACGCATCCTCATCGCGGGCGACGGTAAGCTCGCCGGCACCCGTCGGCTCGGCCACAAACGAGAACTTCGCCGAAAAGTCCGGTGGGACCATGCGCACCCAGTCGAGGGCCAGCGTGGCCCCATCCGGCACGCGCACCTTGCCCTCAACCTCCACAACCTCGGGGGAGGCTTCGGTCACGGACAGGGCGGCATTGCCCAAGTCGGCCGCGTACTTGGCGCGCCAGTCGTATTCGCAGGCACCGACGTCCAGACGGCCGTTGTAGATGCGCTGCGTGCCGTAGACGTCCACCGACGGGAAGTTGGCGTAGGCCGTCGACAGCACGTTGGATGCCGCATCGATGGCCGCACACGCGCCGAGGATGGGCCGGTAGTCGGTGTCCACCTGCAGCTCGGCGTCCGTCACGAACGTGCAGTTCGTGTATTCGTAGGCCGAGGTGGACGTCATCCGGTACTTTGATTTGAAGACGCAGTCGCTCGCGATGAACTTCCCCTTCCCGGGATCGGTCGACGTGCCTTCATACTTGCCCAGGAACAGACAGTTGTAGGTGGGGCCAAGCGGCATCGAATAGCCGGGCGTCTCGGCGCTGCCGTTCTCCGTAAGGTTGTCCGTACCAAAGGTGCAGTTGATCATGTCCTTGCAGTTCTGGGCGGCATTGATGCCGCGGTTGTGGTCGATGATGCAGTTGAAACAACTCGACTCGCTCACGGCCGCCCGGTTTTTGAGCGCATAGTTCCAGAAGAGGCGGCAATTGACGAGAGTGCCCAGATGGCAGCCGCCGCCACGACTCGCCGCATTGTTCGAGATGATGCAGTCGACGATGATCGGGTTGAAGTTGTGGCACAGCACGCCAGCGCCATTGTTGTGGAAATTGCTGTTGCCGTCACCGCAGGTGCGCCCGCCCGTCAGCGTGAAGCCCCGCAGCATAGTCGGAACCGATCCCTGCTGCATGTAGACGCAGCGCACGGCGTTAGTGCCACGCCCGAGGGCATCGACGAACTCAGGTTCATCGTCCGACGCACGTCCCACAATGAAAGTCTTGTCGACGGCACCATCCGCCACCACCGACACGCCGGCGGGAATGGTCAGACGGGCCTTGCTGTAGGTCGTGGCGTCCATCTCGCCGTCGTCGTAGACGCCTTCCGCCGCGTGTACGCAGTCGCCCCGCAGGATGTTGGCCTTGTCGAAGAGACCCTGGAACGTACGAACGGCCGTCTCGGGCGTGAAGCCGTTACCGGAATTGTCCGCCACGTTGGCATTCACATACCAGTTGGTCGAATAGAGCGCCTCCACGCGGATCGGCGCCTTGGGCAGCGTGTCGGTCGCTGTGAACGACCAGGTGGTGCCGCCCGCGAGCACGTCTTCTCCATCCACACGGAAGCCTATGGCATGACGCGTCGTGTCCGCCGTCGAGAGCGTGATCGACTCGCCCACCTCCAGCACATTGGTGCCCGCGTTCGTCACCTCGCCATAGCCTGCAGGCGCCGTGACGACGACGGCCTGCACCGGCACCTGACGCGCGCCCGCCGTGGGCTTGCCGTCCACGATGAGCAGCGGATTGCCCTCTAGGTCGCTACAGTAAAACTTGTAGAGATTCTCAATCGTGCCATAGCCGATCGCCGGCGAGGTTGTAAGCAAGCGCAGGTCCTCATTCTCGTCCACAAAGCACGGATTGGCCGCGATGTACAGGTCCTTGGACAAATTGATTTTGGAGAACTTCCAGAGGATGTTGCCCGATCCCAGACAGTCGGAGGCAAGTGTCCCCGAGACGCCGGCCGTGCTCGGGCGCGCGAAGACATTGTTGATGCCCATCGTATCGGATCCGGCGTAGGCCGGGCCGCTGGCCGAGTTGACGGTACAGTGGAAGGCATGCGCGTTCGAGCCAATGACGGAGTTGTTGCTGTTTTCCATGTGGTCGAACTGGCAGGAATAGAAGTAGGTGTAGCGTGTGACGCCATTGCCACCCCAACTGTCCACGAAACGGCAGCGATAGGCGCGGCCGTACATCATGGCACCGCCACGCCAGGCGGCACCATTGGTGACGATGCAGTCGGCAATCGAGGCATCTGCCCCACTCACCCACACGCAGCCGCCTTGCGTCCACTGCTTGTCGTCGCTGGTGTTTCCCACATAGGCACTACGGCCGTCAGCCAACGTGAAGCCCTGCAGATGGCCGTTCCGCATAGCCGCACAGCGCATCGCATGCGCACCGCGGCCATCCGAACCACGATCGTCGGACGTGGTGTCCAGCTCACCGTAGATGAAGGACTTGCCGGCACCTGCACCCTTGATGCGGACCGACTTCGAACTGGAAAGCGACACACGGTTGGTGAAACCACCGCCCACGCCATACCCCTCCCGGTACTCGCCTGCTGCGGCATGGATGACGATATACTTCGAGTCGGGCGTGGCATCAACCGCCGCCTGCAACGTGCGGTAGGGCTTCTCGGCAGAACCGTCCGCCGTCGCCGCGTTCGCCGTGGGATCGACGTACAATTCCGACACGGCGAAGAGCGTGCGATTCGTCATCACCAGGCCCGCAGGCGGCGGCATCAGCCAAAGGCCTTCGTCCATCTCTGGGAAACGCGTAGAACCATGCATACCAAGTTGGGAGGCGTTGTTGCAGTAGAAACCGTACACCGTCTGATCGGTTGACGCCGAATAGAGGTGCCACTGTTCGGGATATGTGGCGGCGTGCGCATAGGCATAGCCGCACTTGCCGGCGGCACCACCCACCATCCGAACCTGGTTGGCGAAAAGCACAAGACCGCCCTGCGGCTGATGGATCGCCTGAACGGCGCCGGCATGGATGGCTCCCGTCCGCGGGATCGGATTGCCGTAGAAGTCCCTGTAGAGATCAATGCCCTCGGGAACCGTGAATCCCGCCAGAAGCGCCGCATCGCCGGCATTGATGGCATCCGACTCCGGCAAGAGGCGGTAGTCGTTGAACATGGGCGCCACAAACTGAACCCAGGCGGCGTTGGTGTTGCAGTTGTAGGCGCCGGCCAGAGTGCAATAGCCCTTGTCAGCCCAGGAGAGGCCTTTGCTGAAGACGCAGTTGGTGGCGAAGACGCTGCCGATGGCGCTGACGGACGACGCATCGCCAGCCTTGCCGCTACTCACCGTGCAGAGGATGTTGTAGGCGCGTGAGGGTCCTTCAGCCTGCACGCTGGGGCTGACGTCATCCAGCGTGCAGTTGGCGATGGTAGACTGAATGAAGCACGCACTACTGGAAACGGGGATATGCGCCACCACGCAGTTGATGGCATTGCCGCGGAAGGATGCCGCTCCTTTCGTGATGGCCCGGCATTCCGTGACGAAGCACCGCACCATGGTGCCGTAGTAGGTGGCGGCACCACGCTGGCCCACACAGTTGGTGATGATGCAGTCCACGAGATAGCCCGTGTCGACAGCGTTGGCGTACATGCCGCCTGCATAGCCGGCGGCCTCGGCCGTACTCGTAAAGCAAGCGCCGCCGGAAAGCGTGAAGCCCTCGAAGATGACCGGCTTGGTGCGCGACGACGAGATGCGGATGCAGCGCGTGGCCTTGGGGCCGATACCCGAACCGTTGCCATAGGGATCGTCTGGATCACGCTCGCCCAGAATGACCGTTTCGTCCCGAGCGCCCGTGGCCTTGAAGTGTAGCTTCTTGTCCACATAGACGCGGTTCATGCCTGTGTCGACCACCTTACCGCCATTGTCGTAGACGCCTGGGGCGACCAGCACGACATCGCCTTCCTTGGATTGGTCGGACGCGTACTGCAGCGACTGCCACGGTGCCTCCGCCGTACCACGACCCGCCGCATCAAGACCACGGGCGCGATCCACATAGTTCGTGCCGGCAAAAGCCACCGTGGCCACCGCCAGCCAACACAACGTAATTTCGCTTCTCATCTTCACCAACTCCATAAGACCCGCCTTTAACCTTTTAAACCTTTAACCCTTTAACTTTCAAGGGCGCACCACAATGTAGTCCATCGCCGCCACCTTGCGGCCGCCAACCTCAACAGCAGCTTCGTTGTAGTTCACGAGCGTATAGGCTCCGCCCGCGTAGGTCGTCTTGAAGACGCCAGGGGCGACCTGTTCGTGGCGTTCCATCAGCGCGAATTCGAGGTCAGCACGCCGAGCGAATTCGTCGGACGCCGTCTTGATGCCGCGCACCGTCTCCGCCAGCTCCGCATCGGTCGTCGCCCGCAGATCACGCGCTCCCATGTTCGTGCGCCCGCCCGAAATGAAATGCGAATGCACGTAGATCGTGGGCCGCCCGCCGAACTCGATGAGCTTGAGCGTGTAGCGCGCGTCATCCTGCACCACCGTGTTGATGGTGCTGCGGAAGGGTGTGGAGAGCACGATGCCGTGGTAGACAAGCTGCCAGAACGGCACATAGTCGTCGACCATCTTCCTCGGCGGAGCGAACGGCTTGGCCCAGCTGATCGTGAGGGCGCTGTCGTAGTGGCCGATGTAGGCGTCACAGCCGCCCTCCGAGGAACAGCCGCCGAAGGTCTTCGTCTGCAGATCGAGAATTGCGTTTTCCCATTCCGCACAACGCGCACGCGTCATGGGGTGCCGCGGATCGCGGCAGGTGTAGGGCGGATGGCAGGTGGTCACATCCAGATAGTAGAGCCCGCGGAAACCGAGCGTGGCCACCGTGGCGGCATCCTTGATGGCAAAGCGCTCGTAGGCGCGTTGCGCGCACAGCGTGTACTTGCCGCCCGCACCCCAGGTCGTAGCCGGCGGCAAGAGCGTGCCGTCCGGGCGTTTCTCGTTCACGTACTCGGCATCCCACGAATCCGCAAGCATATAGCAGTCACGATGGTTGCCGTGCGCCACAATGGCGTAGCCCAGATCCTGCACGTCCTTCACACAGGCCTTCAGCTTCGCTTCGCCGCCCAGCGACGGCTCCACCGGGAAAAGGTCCGGGTAGGCACCGTCATGGCCGCCGTGCTGCCAGCCCACCAGACAGAACTCGGCCCCCGGCACCCCGGCCGCCTGGCACGCACGTGCCAGCTGCGTGACGCGATCGAACGGCACCACCGGCTTCACGGGCGGCTCGTTGCGCGAGACCTGGTTCGTGGCGGGGCTCGGCACCGGCTTCCAGGCCTGGCGAATGCGCACCTCCACATTCGTGGCCGCATAGGCAAGCATCGGGCGTTCCTTCGCGCGATCCACCAGCGGGCGGCAGGCGCCACGCGTCAACTGGTAGTCGCGGTAGGCGTGCGCAAGATCCGAATAGTCAGCCGCCGTACCCTCGCAGAAACGGTACTCAATCGCCAGATCTTCATAGACGTTGTCCATGTCGCGGTCGAACACGAAGAACGCCGTATACTCGCCCTTCTTCGCCGTGATGCGGCTGGTGGCATGATAGGTCATGCCCTTCACGATGGCCGTGAAGGCCGTACGCGGCGTCTTCATCGCATGCACAGGCATCAGCTGCCAGTTGGCGCCCTGGCTGACCACGCCTTCACGATCCTTGAAGAAGCCACGTGCACCATCGGAAAACACATAGTAGCCCTCCTCACCCACGCGCGCCCGACCGAAGTCCGGCGTGACCGTCATCTCGGCGGCCCCCACCGGCCAATCCTGACGCGGAAGACGCCAGGTGGCCTTGCCGTCCTTCTTCTCGATGGCTTCGCGGCGACACTCGGTGTGTCCGTCGGCAAAGCGCGTCGTCACGGCCACCGTCACCCAATCGCCCGGCGGCTCACTGCGGTACTCGAGGCCCGGAACTTCCTGCGGATGCCCCGTGGTGCCCAAGAGCGGAATGAAAGTGGCCACCCACGGCTGGTGATTGGCGGCACGCGTCTTCATCGGCACCGTGAGCTTCACGTGATTCCAGCCCTTTTTCAGGTGAATGGAGGTGGGCTCGCGCATGTAGTACTCTTCGTCCTCGAAGGCGATCTCGTCCAGCTCGTGCACATACAGCAGATGGTCGACGTCGCCGCCGGCACGCTGGCCAGGCTTGCGCCAGGCCGGCGGCGGCACTTTCTCGCCGTTGAGCTCCACCTGGGCGTCATAGCGGCTCCACTGCCCCAGGGCGGGCGTGGGGGCGGAATAGGCGCGCCCGTGGTCGCGGGTGTAGTCCGTGAAACCGATCCAGGCGCCCACCCGCTGATCCTTCGGGCTCTTGATCCACGTCTCGGCGATGGCGACACCGGTACGATTCGTGAAGAGGTTAACGCCCTCCGCCTTCAGTTCTGCACCCTCTACGCCCTGGCAGGCGTTCTGCCAGAAGAAGATCGTCGCCTGGGCCACGTCCTTTGCGACCACGGTGCCATCCGCCGTGGACACGCGCCAGCGCATGTCCGTCTGCTTCAGGAACTGGAAGGGATACGACCAGTCCTTCCACACCTTGTCGCGCTGCACGGCAACGCGGCGCTCCAGGTCGGCGGCCTTGGCGAGACGCGCGTCCCCGGCCCGCGGCAGCAGACGTCCGTTGACGCCGGGTGTCTGGTCGTCGCGTCCGCACCAGTAGGCATCGCCAAAAAGAACGAGCGCGGGGAAGATGGTCTGGTTACCCAGCGTACGGCGGCCTGTGCCGGCGAAGTCGTCATGCCAGGCGCAGGTGATCGCCCCCAGGCGCGCACCTTCGGCCTCATCCCACGGACACATCCGGTGATAGGTCGCCACGCCCAGCATCTCAAAGGGATCCAGCGTATCGAGGTACATGCCGGAGGCATCGAAGAACGGAATGACGCCCACCTCGCCCGTGCTCTTCGGTCGGCCCCAGCGCATGCCCACCGTGGGCCCCTTCTGCGTAAGGCCGGCCAGCTCGCCCGGCGTCCAGCCCACAACGGTGCGCCCGGCGGCATGCACACGGTCCACCAGCGGCTCCAGCCATTTCGGCGGCACCTTCTCCTCGGGCAGACGCGCCTCGTCGGTGCCCAGATGGATGAATGGCATCTTGTCGGCGGGCGCGAGTGTGCAGAGTTCGTCCACGAGGTCGCAGAGGATATCGCGCACGCCGGGGTCGCGCATCGTCTGGAAGCCAAAGGCCCGACGGAACGCAAGCGCATGACCCGGCACGTCGAATTCCGGCATCACCGTGACGCCGCGCGCGTGCGCATAGTCCACGATCTCGCGGAAGTCCGCCTGTGTATAGTATTTGCCCACATAGCGCAGATAGAAGGAAGAGTCCTTCATCAGCTCGGGATGCTTCTTCGACTCCAGGCGCCAGCCGTAGTACTCGGTGAGATGCCAGTGGAAGAGGTTCATCTTCGCCCGCCGCATGGCGTCGATGACGGCCTTCACGTCAATGACGTCGAGGAAGTTGCGGCCCGAGTCGTGCATGAAGCCACGCCAGCGGAACTGCGGCCAGTCGACGATGCGGCAGCAGGGAATCTGGCCGTCCGAGAGCCTGGCCAGCTGCTCGAGCGTGACCCGTCCCCAGTTCTGGCCGAGGGGCGACGATGCCGTAATGGTCGTGCCCTCAGGCTTCACCTCCAGGATGTAGGCTTCGTCGGCCACATCGGCAGGCGCGCCCGCGACAGACCCCGTAACGGCCTTGAGATTCGCGAAGGCGGCCGCTTCTGCGACAGTGCCGGAAGCCGCCACGACCGTACGCGGAGCGGGCACAAGATCATCCAGCGGTGCCGCGATCACAGGCAACGCACACAACACACAAACTGCCGCCGCCCACCAAGCGGCGAAAACAGGGGATACGGTTTTTTTCATATCCCGCAAGAATAGCAAATCGGCCGCGAGATGTCAATTTTCCGCAAGAGAATTCAGACATTCCATTCCCTATGCTACAACACCTATTTTTGGCCAATGTCTTGGTCGTTTCCGCACAAGAAGTCCGGCAGGTAGTGGTGGCGGATCCCATGTTCGGAGAAATCAAACCGATCCATCGAAAGGACGAGCTTCTCATAATGGTCGGGTACCGCCGCCAACGCACCGAACTCGCGTGTTCGGGTCTCGCTTGTCGGCATCAGATATGCGACTTGCAGATAAATGCGCTCCTTGCCCTTTTGGCAGACAAAATCGACTTCTTGTGTCTTCACCCTACCAATCGTGACTTCATACCCACGACGAATCATTTCTCGATAAACGACCACTTCCAGCAATTGATCGACATCGCGGGAAATGTTGGCGCTGACATTCGCGTTCCGGAGCCCATTATCCATCACATAGTACTTTTCGTCTACTGACAGAATGCGCTTGCCTATCAAGTCCTCTCTTTCGACACGCGTCAGCAAAAACGCCTCTTCGCAGGCACGCAAGTAGTTCAACACCGTTGATGGGGCCGTTTCACACTTTTCGTGCTTCAGGAAATCGACAATCTTCTTGGCCGAAAAGACATGTCCGGTTTCAGTCATAACGAATCTGACAATTCGAGAAAGCAAATCAACATCACGTATGTTTTTTCTGCGTACGACGTCTTTTAAGAGAATTGCCTGATAAAGATCCTCAAGATAGCGCTTCGACGGATTCGCCCGATAGCCGATTTCCGTCAGAAACGGCATTCCTCCATATTCCAAATAGGACCAGAATGCCTTTTCCCGATCATTCTCCCCCGTTGCGACAAGAAATTCACGAAAGGAAAACGGCGCTAGCGAAAACTCGACATAGCGGCCTGTCAGATAAGTGGCGAGTTCCCCGGAAAGAAGCTTTGAGTTTGAACCAGTTATGTAAATGTCGGCATTCTTTCGCATGCGAATGGAGTTGACCGTCTTCTCCCATTCCTCCACATCGTGAATCTCATCCAGAAACAAATAGACGCGCCGTGACTCGTTTTTCGCAAGAACCTTCTCTAATTCAACGAACAATACACCTTTTGCAAGATA
This sequence comes from Kiritimatiellia bacterium, assembly GCA_024405395.1. Lineage (GTDB taxonomy): Bacteria > Verrucomicrobiota > Kiritimatiellia > RFP12 > UBA1067 > RGIG6720. The sequence continues at coordinate 12,064 of JAKSOW010000053.1, forward strand.
TTTGTCATTCGCCTCGTCATCTAGATTAAGATAGAAACAAGGCGCTCCAACATCAATCTCACGAACAATAAGCTCCTTGAGTTGACCCAAGAGTGTGGACTTGCCGCAACGCCTAATGCCAGTTATAACTTTGATGACATCTTTCCCGATAAAAGGACGGATTTCATCAATTATGTCTTTGCGAATAACCATATTGAGGGCCTTTCGCCAGATAATATATCACAAGTTATAACTCTAAGTCAACGCCACGATGACAAATCATAGAGCTATAACTCCACAATTCAACTCGCAAAACAAATGCTCTGGGATTTCGTCACGTGATAGAGGAGAAGAATTATGAGATCTAGTCAATTGACGCCAGCACCGAAAGCCGATTTGCAGAAGGCACAAAAAAACCGCGCACCCGAAGGCACGCGGCTTCTTGTTCGTCTAGGCGAAACCAATTACTTGGCTTCGACGGGGACGATGGTGACGACCTTGCCGTCCTTGATGAATTTCACCTTGCCGTCCTTGAGGGCGAAGAGGGTGAAGTCACGGCCCTGGCCGACGTTGGCGCCAGCATGGAACTTGGTGCCGCGCTGACGGACGATGATCGAACCAGCCTTGAGGAGCTGGCCGTCAAACGCCTTGACGCCGAGGTACTGCGGATTGGAATCGCGACCATTACGAGCAGATGCGGAAGTAGCCATTTTCTGATGTTCCTTTCTGCCTTAGGCGATGGCCTTGACCGTCGCGACCGTGTACTGCTGGCGATGACCGACCGTGCGGCGGTCGCCTTTGCGGCGCTTCGCCTTGAAGTTGATCGTCTTCGGGCCCTTCTTGTTGGGGGCGACGATTTCGAGCGTCACCTTGGCACCCGCCACATAGGGAGCACCAACCTTGAGCGTCGTGCCATCGGAGATGGCGCAGACGGTGTCGAGAACGACTTCTTCGTTCTCATTGACCGAGAGCTTTTCAATCTCGATCGTGTCGCCGGCCTTGACAAGCACCTGCTTGCCGCCGGACTCGAGTACCGCGTAGGCTTCCATTTTGTTTCTTCTTTCTTCGTTGAGTACTTGCCTTTTCCATGAGGAACACTGGCTCCTCGAAAAAAGCGGGCATTAGTATAGCAAAAATCACACCTATAATCAACCGACAAAACACCATCCACCATATTCTGCGCGCGTCACGGCAGAAAAGTGAGGTCGGACAGCTCGCGTGGACGTTCGCGCGTGCCCTCAATTGGTATAAAAGCAGCGCCCCAATACCACACATTATCAGTTTTGGGAAGGATAATCCGAACTTGGTTCTTCCCCTTCCTTATGTGAATGGGCGTGGGCGGACGAATCCAGGCGCTTTCATCTGTCCACGGCGTCTTGGCCAGCGCCTCCTTGGATAACCCCGTATGGTTCCACTGCGGCGGCAGAATCTTCTCGCCATTCAGCTCAATCGTGGCACCATAGCGATTCCAGGCGCCTTGTGCCGGCAAACCATAGGCTCGCGCCCCACTGCGGTGAAAGGCGCTGGTCTCAATGATCGCACTCGCCTTACGGTCGGTGGGCGAAAGGAAGGTCGAGACCAGCTGAACGGTGCCGGTGACCATGTCGGTAAATCCCGAATAGCCCCAATTAGCCCGCGGACACCGCACATACACCACGCCCGAGGGAATCTGTTCCCGCAGCACCCGCCCCTGCATATCCTCAATTCGCCACCGCATGTGCGTCTGGGCCACAAAATGGAACGGACGCGTCAGATCGGTGAGCACACGGTCGCGCTGCGCCAACACACGGCACTCAAGGTCCACGAGGCGGTCGAATCCGTCTTTCCCCGGTGAGGGTGGACAATAGATGAGGTCGGTCCGGTTCGTCGGCAGATCGCGCCAATAGGAATCACTGAACTGGACAATCGCCGGGAAGAGCGGATTGTCCCGTGCCAAATCGCCCGACGTCTCAATCGGGTCGTCGTGCCAGGCCTGGATTTCGCCGCCCAGGCGAAAAGCCCCCGTCCCCGCATACGAACACGGCCGTTTGAAGGCGGCCTGGGCCAGAAGTCCCGCCGGATCGAACGAATCGATGTAATAGCAGGTCGCATCGACATAGGGTCCGGTTGGCGCCACCGTCTCATACCACGTCTCCTGGACAACGGGTCCGTTCGTCTCCAGCCGATGTCCTGGCCACCAACCCATAACCATGCGTCCATTCGCCGAGACCTGGCGGGCCCACAGCGCGTAGGAGGCGTCATCCGCCTTCTCCTCGGGCTTGCGCGCCTCATCCGTCCCCAGATGGATGATGGGCATACGTTCGGGCGGCTCAAGCCCGCAGAGTTCGTCGATGAGCGCGCAGACCTTCTCGTTCACCCCGGGATCGCGCATCGACTTGAACCCGAACGCCCGACGAAACGCGCCCGAATGGCCCGGCACGTCGATCTCCGGCACAATCATCACCCCACGTTCGGCGGCATAGGCGACGATTTCCCGGAATTCCGCCTGCGTATAGTAGCGCCCGACTTGCCGCTCAAACGCCACAGTCGACTGCAGTTCGGGAAAACGCTTCGACTCCAGCCGCCAACCGTGATGATCCGTAAGATGCCAGTGGAAGACATTCAGCTTGTAGCGGGCGAGCAGGTCAATCGTCTCGCGGATGAGCGCCAGGTCCGCATAGTTGCGCCCGCAGTCCAGCAGCAGCCCCCGCCATTCGAGCGCGGGCCAATCCACAATCTCACAGGCGGGGACAGGCCCCGGAGCGGACAGCGCCTGAAGCTGACGCAACGTGACGCGTCCATAACGCAGGCCCTTAACCGTAGGCGCCGTCAGGCGAACACCGTCCGAGGAGATCTCCAACCGATAGGATTCCTCGGCAGGCTTACCGGCAGGGGCCCCCACATCCGCCACCACCTCCGTGACGCGCGCAAGCGCCGCCGCATCCGCTTCACCCGTCCGAACAGAAACCTGAGCCGGACGCGGCAAAAGCAGCTCCAAGGGTGATTCTCGCGAGCTCGCCAACGCCAAGAGCTGCATCGTCAGCGCCAACATCAGAAGAACACGTCTGGTCATAATCACCACCTTTATCGAAATCGGGAAACACACTTCCTTGATGACTTCCCTATTTTACAGACACACCTATGTGTCGTCAAGCAAAATGTCCCATACAGCCCTTGCCCCTTGGCAAAGCATAATGGAAATGGTAAACTAACCGCACCAACCGTTGTGGTGAAATGAAATACGGAGTGTGATTATGGCAACCCTCAAAAACCTCATTCATGGACTTGGCAACGCCATGTCCGGTACGCGCACGAAGCTCGCGCTTGCGGCGCTCGCGGCTGTTTCGTCCGCTTGGGCCGACGTGACATTCGAGAATGCGCGGACGGTCTTGGTCGTGGGCGAGGACGCGATCGTCAAGTCGATGAAACTGAAGTCGACGGGTGAGGAGCTGCTCGAACTGCGCGATCCGACGCCGTTCATGTCCGTCACGCAGGCCCGTCCGTTCAACAACGAAATCAAGCTGAAGTTTCCGCACCGCCGCACGACGTATCCGGCCAACAGCATTCGCCGCACGGGCGATCGCCTCGTCATCGGCTTCGAAACCGCCCCCTACGAGGCCGTGGTGTCGGTGAAGACGACCGACAACTACATCGCCTTCACGCTTGACGATTTCATCGTCACCGAGAAGTCGTATCCGCTTTGTCCAACAACGACCGTGCCACTCGATTTCACGGCGCCGCCCGTGGAGGAGTTCCGCCTGGTGCAGCTGCCCGTCAAGAACCGCAAGAACTACGGCGAGTGGCTGGACGTGCAATGGGACGATTCTGCCGCAGTGGGCGTGTTCGCAATATCGGAACACACCCAGATTGACGCCGAGCCCCGCAATGGGTATCGGCTCATGCGCGCCGACGCGATCCGCGAGGTCAAGCTTCGCGGTACGGGCGCCGCCGTCGTCGTGGACGCAGGCGGGGAATCGATCCTCGACCGCATTGATGCCCTCGAAAAGGACTACGGGCTACCGCGTGGCGTCGAGAATCGGCGCAATCCGCTCGTGAACGCATCCATCTATTTCGCCCGTGACCTGACCTTGGCGACGGTCGACCGCCATATCGCAATGGCGAAAAAAGGCGGCTTCCGCCTCATGCAGACGGGCATCGCGAATTTCATGGGGCCAAACGGCAGCCGCAAGTACAATGCCAAGTTCCCGAACGGATTCGCCGACGTCAAGGCCGTGCTGGATCGCATTCATGCCGCCGGAATCGTTCCCGGGATGCACATTCTGCACACGTTCGTCGACTTCAATTCGTCGCTCATCAAGGGCGGAGCCGATCGACGGCTTCAACTGCGCGAACACTATACGCTCGCGCGGGCGCTGGGCCCGAATGACACGGAAGTGTTCGTCGACGAGAACCCGCAGAATGCGGAGCGGATGGAACGGGCCCGGATCCTCAAGTTCGGCAAAGAGCTCATGAGCTACGAAAGCTTCACCACCGAGCGCCCCTATCGCTTCATCGGCGTGAAGCGCGGTGTGCTGGACACGCCGATTGCGGCGCATGAGGAGGGGCTGATCGGCGGCACGCTCTGGATCTGCGAGTACGGCGGCAAAAACGTGTACATCAAGCAGGACAGCGACCTGCAGGACGAAATCGCCCAACGGGTTGGAGAGTTCTGGAAGGCCGGCATGCGCTTCGTCTACTTCGACGGCTCAGAGGGCGTATGCGCACCGTTCGGCTACCATGTGGCGAATGCACAGTACCGGATGTGGAAGCATCTCGAGCCGCAGCCGATTCTGGGCGAGGGCGCCGCGAAGGGCCACTTCAGCTGGCACATGCTCTCGGGGGCAAATGCGTTCGACGTCTTCTTCCCGGAGGAATTCAAGGAGATGATCGACGAGCATCCGGCCTTCGAAGCGCCATTCATGAAGCGCAATTTCTCCCGTGTCAACTTTGGCTGGTGGGGTTTCTGGGGACCGGGCAGCAAGATCCGGGGCAAAACCACGATCGGCGTGCAGCCGGACATCTGGGAGTACGGTACCGCGAAGGCTGCGGCATGGGATTCGCCGGCTTCGGTTCAGATGGGGCTTGATGCGCTGGCGGCACATCCGCGGCTTGACGACATCCTCGAAGTGATGCGCCGCTGGGAAGACGTGCGCGAACGGAATTGGCTCACCGCCGAGATGAAGGAAAAGATTCGCGCAAGCAAGCGCGGGCATCATCTCTATCTCAATGAGAACGGCGAATACGAACTGTACGAAATCGAGATGCTGCCGAAATGCGAGAAGATGGCCGGTCTGCGCGGCTTCATCTTCGAACGGAAAGGCAAACGGATTGTCGCCTACTGGCACACGAGCGGTTCGGGGACGCTGAAGGCGGCACTCGGGAACGGAGGTTCGCCGATGACGCTGCAGGTGTCCAACCTGAAGTATCTTGAGACCGATCTTTCCTGCGCCGACATCTGTACCGCGATCTCCAAGGCCATCGCGCAGGACTGACGCCGGCTCTGTTGCGGGGTTAGCCGTTTTCGCGGGCCTACTAGGAGATGCTCAGTCGACGCGCATGTATGCTTCGCGCATCTTCTGGAAGGCCGGCGAACCGCAGAAGCCGCACGGCTTGAATTCCGGACAGAAGCCGCGGTACACGCACTCCGGCACGCAGCAGGCGGCGATCTCGGGCTCGACTTTCGCGATCTCGTCCACCACCAGCCGCCAGGCCGCCCGCGTCTCGGGCGACGCCTGATTGCAGAGGCGCCGCCGCGAGATGAACAGGATGGACTGGACATTGGCGTAGCATTCGTGCATCACGGGCGCATCCTGCCGCTTGCCGGTGCGGTCATCACCCGTGCGATCCGTGCGCTGAGTGGAGACGAAGTGCTCGATGCCGAATTTGTGGCGCACGAAGTGCACCGACACCCAATACGGCAAGTTCAGCCACTTCCAGGAGAAGATCATCTTCCGGATGGGCGAATGCTCCGCGAGGAGAATGCGCTTCTTCCAGGCGGAAGACGGCTCCTTGGCCCCTTCATCCATGTGGATGGTGGTGCGCGCCGCATCCTTCACCTGCTGCCAGGTGCCGATGCGGTTGAGGAACTTCAGGGTGACGGGCGCTTCGTCCATGACCACTCCCGGCCGTTACTTGGCCGCCTTCTCGTCCTTCTTGGCGTCGGCCTTCTTCGCATCGTCCTTCTTGGGCTCTTCCTTGGCCTTGACGAGGTCGGCGCGCTTCTTGGTCATCGAGTCGGCCGAGTAGGAGGAGACGGCGTACGTCCACTTGGCGACCTTCTCGTTGAACTCCTTGACCGTCTTCTCGCACGCGGCGTTCTCGGTCGCGTTCGTGCCGACGGCCTTGAACTCGGCCGAGAGGCGGATCCAGCGGTCGGAGCCCTCCTTGCCGCCAACCTTGGCGGTGTAGGTCTGCCCGTTCTTCAGCGACACCGTGTAGACGGCGCCCGTGGTGAAGCCCAGCTCGGCGTCGGTCTTCTTGGGATCGGCGACGTTGGTGAAGTCGAGGTAGGAGAGCGCGGAGTCGAGCGAGTAGGTCTTGGAGGTGTCAAGCTCCTCCTTCGGGCCCAGGCCCTCGAGCGTCCAGGTGGAGTCTTTCTTGGTGAGGTTCACCACTTCCTTGCCCTGTGCGAACTTGACGGCCTTCACGTCGGAGGACGACACCGAGGCGATGCGCGTGTCCACCCACTTCTTGGGGTCGCCGTCAAACGCGTCGAGCGTCTCCTTCACGAGCACGGTCTTGCCCTTGTACTCCACGTAGCGGCCATCGGGATAGCCGCCGCCGCCGTACATCGCCGCCTGGCCCTTGGGCTTGGCGGTGTGGGTGCCGCCCATCGGCAGCGCCGCGAGCGACTTGCCGGCGGCGTTCTGGATGTCCACCGTGACGGGCTTGTCGAGCTTCTTGCCGTTGGCGACCTGGCCCACCTTGAGCTCGGTGAGCTTGAGGAGGTTCTCGCGGATCTTCGTGACGTCAGCCGGATAGTTGTACAGCGACGCGAGCTGCCAGCCCTTGTCGTTGGCGACGAGCGACACCTTCTTGTCGCCGCCGATCTCCAGGCGGGCGACGTCCGCCACGTCGAAGGCGGGCAGGATCTTCTCGCCGACGATGGAAGGCGCCTTCATCTGCTTGCCCGAATTGAGCACCCATGCCGTGCCGCCCAGCACAACGGCGGCCGCACCCAGAATTACCAGATTCTTCGTAGTCATTTCAAAGCCTCATAGAGTTTTCGTTAGCTGTCAGGGCCACACGGCGGCAATCGGCGACTGCCGCCGGGCGACCGCGCGCCTTAGCGCTTTCTCCGCTTGATGCCGTGCAGCACGCCGAAGAGGATCACCAGCACCGGCACGAGCACGATGTTCACCACCTTGAGGGTGATGCCCAGCGAGTCGATGTCAGCCGTGAGCTGCTTGCGCACGTTCTTGAGCTGGCGGCGCGTCTCGGCCTGCGTCTTGCGGAACTGCACGATCTCGTCCTGCTGTTCCTTGGAGAGCAGGAGGCGGTTGTTGCCGCTCTTCTGCTTCTGGAGCGCCTGCAGACGCTGCTGCGTCTCCTGCAGGGCGGACTCCAGACGGCTCTGTTCGTTCTGGAACTTGGCGAGGGCCTTCGCCTCGAGGGCGTCGACCTTGGCGAACGGGCGGTTCGACGGACCGCGGCTACGCACGCCGATGAGCTCCTCGCGGCCAGCGAACTGCTCGATGACGTTCGCGAACAGCACGAGGTTGTCGTTCACCGGCTGGGCGATGGGCCCGAAGATCGTCTGCTGCACCTGCACGCAGAACTGGTCGGCCAGGAAGTCGGAGTCGCCGAAGATCAGCACCGTGCCCTTGCCGGAGGCGACCACCTTCGGGATGGCGTTGGTGGAGCCCTCCGTGTAGTCCGGGCCCTTCGGGAACGCCGTCTTGAACGTGCCCGAGAGCTTCGCCGCCAGCGTGCGCTGCACGTTGTCGGGCGAGACCTTGATGTTGCCGAACTGCACGCCCATCGAATCCACGAGGCAGGCGTCGCTCTTGGAGCTGACGACCAGCGGCTCGAACTCCAGGCCCTCGACCTTGCCGAAGGAGATGGCGCCCGCGAACGGGAACATCACCTGCGTGAGCTGCGCGACGAGCAGGGACTTCTTGTCCATGTTCTCGGCGTCGAGCGAGAGGAAGGCGGCATTCATGTCGGCCTCGCCGTTGCGCCCGCCCAGACGGGTGGCGGCGGCGCCGTCGGCCACGACCTTGCCCGTATCGAACGTGACGCCCCAGGCGTCGAAGAGCTTGCCGAGGGTGGAGGGGCCGTTGCCGCCCATCTGCTGCATCATCGGGTTCTGCTGCTGACGCGAGGAGATCATGTCCATCACGCTGAACGGATCGACGCACGCGATGAGGCGGCCGCCGCGGATCACGAACTGGTCGATGGCGAAGAGCGTCTTCTCGGAGAGGTCCTTCGCGTGCAGCACGACGAGCGTCTTGACGTCGTCGTCGATCTTGTCCACGTCGGTCGCGATCGCGCGCACGTCGTAGTCCTTCTTGAGCTCGGAAAACGCCGCCCAGCCCGGATTCGGGCGCTGACGCTGCTGCATCATCATCATCGGATTCTGCTCTTCGCCGAGGACGCCCTGCAGGGACGTCATCACGCCGACGACCGGGCGCTCCGGCCAGGCGACGCGCGTGACGAGGCGCGTGACGTCATACTCGAGGGTCGACTCGGTGCGCGGGCTGAAGCGCGGCAACACCTCTTCGCGGTCGCCGCACACGGCCACGAGGCCGAAGTACACCGGCGCGCCGAACGGATTCGCGTTCTGCGGCTCGACGCCGTAGCGCTGCGCCCATTCCTCGGCGTCGCTGTCGGGCTTCGGGTCATAGGCCTCGAGGACGAGGTGGCCGTTGCCGGCGCGCTCGTATTCCTTGAGCAGGTCCTGCACCTGGTTGGCGTAGGTCTTCAGGCCCATCGGCATGTCCGCCGAGCTCGAGCTGAAGTAGAACTTGAACGTGACGTCTTCCTCAAGCTTGCCGAGGACGGCCTTGGACCCGTTGGAGAGCGTGTAGAGCTTCTCGGCGGTGAGGTCGGCGCGGAACGGCAGAGCGGAAAGGATGAGCTCGACGGCGCCAATGACGGCGACCAGCAGCACGAGCCCCAATGCTCCATTAAGTTTCTTGTTCATCTTCTTATTCCTAGATTTTTCCGTTGAACACCCTTACGACGCCTTGCGGCTGTCGGTGACGACCTGGGCCGCGGCGAGCATGAAGACGATTACGCCGAAGTAGTACCCGACGTCGGCGAGGTCAACCACGCCACGGCACATCGCGTCGAAGTGGCGCATGAGCGAGCAGGAGGCCACCGCGTTGACGATCGGGGACGGCACGCCCCAGTTGGCGACCGCGTTGATCACCGGGTCGAAGCCGATGATGAGCATCGTGAACGACACCGCCAGCGCGATCACGAAGCCGATCACCTGGCTGCGCGAAAGCGACGAGGCGAACACGCCGATCGCCGTGCAGGCGCCGGCCAGCAGCACGCTGCCGAAGTAGCCGCAGAACACGGCACCGTAGTCGGGGCTGCCCAGCCAGCCGGCCGTGAGCGGCACGGGCAGCGTGAGCGCGAGGGCGATGCCGATGAACGACCAGGCCGCCAGGAACTTGCCGATGAGCGCCTCGCCGAGCGTGATCGGCAGCGTCAGCAGTAGTTCGATCGTGCCGTTGCGGCGCTCTTCGGCCCAGAGGCCCATCGTCGCCGCCGGAACGAGCAGCAAATACACCCACGGGTGCCAGAGGAAGAACGGCGTGAGCACCGCCTGGCGGCGCTCGTAGAACATCGCCACACCGAAGGTGAGGAAGCCGATCAGCACCAGAAAGGCCACCAGGAAGACATAGGCCACCGGCGAGTCGAAATAGCTCTTGAACTCGCGGGCGAAAATCGCCTTGACGTTTTTGAAGTTCATGTTAGCGCTCCTCCTTCTTCGTGAGCTTGCGGAAGACCTCGTCGATCTTGCCCGTCTCGTGCGTGCCCTGGAAGACGGCCGAATCAGGCTTGCCGTCCTCGCGGACGATCTTGCCCTCGTCCTTCTTCTCGCCGTCCGCGATGATGATCGCGCGCGTGCACACGGCGTTGACCTCCTCGAGGATGTGGGTGGAGATGATGATGGCCTTGCCCTTGGCGGCCATGTTGTTGATCCACTTGCGCACCACGTCCTTCTGGTTGGGGTCAAGGCCGTCGGTGGGCTCGTCCATGATCAGGATCTTGGGGTCGTGCAGGATCGCCTGCGCGAAGCAGGTGCGCTGACGATAGCCCTTGGAGAGCGTCTCGATCGTCTGGTTCTCGACGGCCGTGAGCATCGCCTCCTTGATGGTGGCGGCCACGCGCTCCTCGAGCGCCGCGCCCGAAAAGCCGCGGATCTGGGCCACGAAGCGGAGGAAGTCCTTCACGCGCATCGCACGGTAGCTGGGGGCCGACTCGGGCAGATAGCCCAGGCAGCGCTTGGCGGCGATGGGATCGGTGGTGATGCTCTTGCCGCAGATGAAGGCATCGCCCTCTGTGGCGGGAATGAAGCCCGTGATCATGCGCATGGTGGTGGACTTGCCCGCACCGTTCGGGCCCAGGAAGCCGAGCACGTCCCCGGCTGCGACGGTGAGATCAATGCCCTTCACCGCCTGGAAGTCGCCGAAGTTCTTCTTCAGCCCCTTCACTTCAAGTAGTGTTTCACTCATGTTTTTGCCTCTTGTGTCATTTAAGAAAGCGACCTTCTGGGCGCGCCGTAGGGCGAGTCCAGAAAAATTTGGCGCTATTATACAAGGAAAAGGACTTTTTGTCTAGTCTCGCCAAAGGCGACGAGGACATTTTCGCCCTCATTCTAACAGTGCCTTAACATTCCGGCACGCCAGGCTAGATCCACGGCGCCACGGCACAGCCCGCCGCCGCGGAGACGAAGAGCGACCACATGATGGGCAGGCGGCCCGAATAAAGCGCCCATCCCGCAAAGGCCGCCAACGCCAGCGCCAGCGGATGGAACTGCCAGGTCGTGGCGCCCGTGGCGCGCGTCAAGATGCTCATTTCGGCGAAAACCAGCCCCGCCGCCGCCAACAGGGCGCTGGTGGCGGGTTTGACGCCCCACAACAAGCCCTGTACCACACGATTCTGCTTCCAGCGCTCTAGTCCCGTCAACGCGGCCGTAAGCAGGAAGAATGACGGCGTGAGCAAAGCCGCCGTGGCCACCGCCGCCCCGATGACGCCGCCGAGACGAAAGCCAAAGAAGGTGGCGGCATTCACGCTGATGGGGCCTGGCGTGGCTTGGGTAAGCGCCATCAGATTCGAGAACTCCTCCATCGGCAACTGCAGATAAGGCGCGGAAGGCCCCACGAATTCACGCAGATAGAGCGGCACCAGCACAAATCCGCCGCCAAAACCAAGCAGCCCGAATTTGACGAATTCGCAGATTATCCGCCCGTAGAAGATGGATATAAGCGCCACACAGATGGTCGTTCCCCCGAGCGTGAGCATCAGCCGCAACCGCGGTATGGGCGGCAATTGAAGCCCCATGGCGTCATTTTCTGTCCACGGCACAGTGCCCCCCAGAAACTTCCAGACAATGCCCGCCGTCATCGCCAGCAACAGGATGAGCGCAGGGTTCCAGCCGCCGACAACCGCCAGCGCCAGCACGACCGCAACGGAAATGTAGCCATACACGCCGCGTACGTTCCGCCGCCAACCCTTCACCAAAGTGCCGAAGAGAATGCCCGTCAGAGCCGCGCGCAGTCCCGCCAACATGCCCGACACCCAGAGATTGTCCACCGGAAGCCACGAATAGCCATAGGAAACGCCAAGAAATATGAGATAGGAGGGTAACGCCACCGCCACCAGGCCCACAACGGCCCCCCAGCGCCCAGCCATCCGCAAACCCACATAAATGGCGGTATTTCCGGCAATAAGGCCAGGAATCATCTGAAATACGGGCAGGTGGTCCAGCAGTTCCCCTTCCCGCAGCCATTTCAGACGCCGCCCAAACACCTCATTGGCCACCGCCAGAATCGCATAGCCGCCCCCCACGACAAAGAGAGCGATCTTGAACATTTCGCAGAAGAAACGAACAAGAATGCGGCCTTTATGTTGTTGATTGC
>JAKSOW010000054.1 GCA_024405395.1 Kiritimatiellia bacterium
CCTGCGCCCAGCAACGCCTCCGAGAAGGTCTGCGAAGCCACCGTGGCGCCGGCCGTGGTGGAGGCCGTGGCGCCCGCCATCAGCACGCCCGAGACGGGCGCTAGCGCGAATGCCGGCAGATGACAGCAGGTCAAGAGCGCGATCATGTCGTGCGTGAGGCCAGAGGCCTTGATCACCCCCGCAATCGTGCCGGTGCCGATGAGCAGAATCGCCACGCCCGCCACCTTGGACAGGCCGAACTCGGCGAATGGGATCGTCTCCCGCACGCGTCCGGCGGCGAGAATCGACACCAGGCCACCCGCCGGCAGCGCGATGAGCGGATCCACCGCCACGCCGCAGATCGGCCGCAGCGCGAGCAACGCCACCACCACAATCGGACCCGCCAACGCCGCCCACAAGGCCACTGTGGGTTCGGCTGCCGATTCCGCCGCGGCCGTCTCAGCGAATGCGGACACACTTGCCGACCGCTTCGCCAGGACCATCGCCAGCAATACCGTCACCACCAATGCCACTGCCGCCGGCACCACGTTCTCGAGCATCAGCGCCGTGAGGTCAACCTTGAAGGCATCCGCCGCCGCAATGGTGTTGGGATTGGGCGAGATGATGTTGCCCGCCTTGCCGCCGCCGATCATCGCAAGCAGCAGCGCGGAAACCGATCCGCCCGTACGCCGCCCCACCGCCAAAGCAACTGGCGCCACCGTAATGACGGCGATGTCCACGAACACACCCACGGCACATACGACCATCGTGGCCACAGCCACGGCTGCCAGGGCAAAACGTGTGCCGAAGGCGCGTACGATCGCGTCAGCCAGTTTTGCCGCCGCCCCCGTCTTGATAAGCGCGCCTGCGAGAACGCCGGACGCCAGAATGCGCAGAATGGGCGACATCATCCCCTTCGCACCCGCGAGCATGGCATCGACCGTCCCCGCCAGGCCACCACCGCCCAGGAGACCACCCACCAGCGCCGCGAAGATGAGCGCGTACGCCGGCGGCGTTCTGCGGACAATCAACACAATGGCCAGCACGAGGCCCGCCAAAGCTCCCCAGGTGGTGAAGACGGGATCCATGCCTTACCTCCCACGCCAACCGTTGCGGTCGGCAAAGTCCATGAAGAGATTCCAGTCGACAACCGTGAGGTTGTGCCCGCCCTCCCGGCGATGATAGGCGACCGAACCATCCTGCAGCGACGTGCCGATGGCCGGGAAGCCCGTGGAGACCAGGCCCTTCTTGCCGTAGAGCTCCCACGCCGGCGAGGCGAGACGCGCCGCCCAGTATTCGCCTTCGGGGCCCGCCCACGAATCCTCGGCCGCCGAAGCGACATACAAGAGCCGCGGCGCCATCAGCGCCAGGAACTGATGCTGATCGAAATTGAGCTCGGCGTCGCGTCCGGCGCACTTCTCCCGGAAATCGGAGCAGAACCAATACGGCACCGACGTCGTGATCTGGTTGAAGTGCTCCGCCGCCAGCAGGTCGATATGGTTCAGCTTCGCGCCGCCACAGCCCGAATCGTTCGAGCAGGTCATCGCGAAACGCGCATCAAAGGCACCCGCGCAGAGCGCCGCCTTGCCGCCGCGGCTATGCCCCACCACGCCCACATGGCGCGCATCCAGACGCCCCTCCGTCTCGATCCAGTCCATAACCCGGCTCGCGCCCCAGGCCCAGGCGGTCAGCGCGCCCCAGCTCTCGCCCGTGCGGTCGTCCTTCTTCCGGAAACAGGCGTAGACGCCGTTCGTGAAGGCATTCATGCCGTTGTACTTGTCCCAGGCCAAATCGCCGTTGAAAAAGGCGATCGCCGCATAGCCACGATCCACAATCTCCTCCACCGGCCAAAACGGACTTTTCTCGATGCGCTCGGGGTCCAGGTTCTTCTTCGGGTCGCGGTTGCAGATCAGCACAAAGGCGGGCACGGGCTTGTCGGAGACGGGAATGAAGGCCGTGACGCCGAAGCTCATCGCGCCATACGGACCCTTCCAGCCAATGTTCACCCGCCGACGCACGGCTTTGCCGTCCAGCATCACCTTGTCCGGCTCGGTGGTCGTGAAGGTCAGTTCCGGCGGACACTCCACATCGCGCCGACCATACATCCGGGACGTGAAGGTCTCCACCAGTTCCGGCCGCCGCGTGTTTTCCCACGCCGCCACATCGGCCACGGGCGCACCGGCATCCGTCGTCAGCAGCGGCGGCACATGGGTGGGCTCGGAGGCGGGAAGCGGGGTCAACTCAACCTTGCGGAACGCAATGCCATGCCCCACGCTCTGCAGACCGATCCGTCCGCCAGCGGGATAGAGGTCGATGGCCGCCGTGATGCGCTTGCCGTTCAGGGCAATGGCCACCGTACTGCCACGGGCTGTGATCTCCAGCCGATTCCATTCACCCTCCGGACGCTCCGGCGGATTTGCAAGTTGCCCCTTCAGGCCCTTCCAATCCAGACGATTTGAACTGGCGTTCACACGATTACCCACCGTCAGGCGTTTCCAGCGCCCTTTCCAGTCGTCCCAGCTGCCACGCTCGTCCAGCCAGGAAAGGCACTTGAGGTCATTGGTGGCGGTCTTGGGCCCGAGCAGACACAGATCACCGGTTTTGCCGAGAATCAGGTTGCATTCGAAGGAAACGGGCCAGGCGCCGCAGAAGGCCTGCTCGTCGCCACGCACATGCAGAAGGATGCCGCTATCGCCGCAACGGCCCTTCTCCGCGCCGGGGCCTGTCCCCGTCCAGCGATATTCGACCGTAAGCTGATAGTCACGCCAGGCGGCATCCGTGATGAGCGCACCGTTTTCGCCTCCCGAAACGAGCAATTCGCCGTCCTTAACCGTAAAGACGCCCATCGGGTCTTCGCCAGGCGCATGGCCCTTAAGCGAAGCATGCCAGCCCGAAATATCCCGTCCATTGAAAAGCGCCACGCGCGCCGCAGGTGCAACGGGATTGACCTCTGCGGCTACAGACGGCAGAACCGCCGCCCCAACCGCGAGCACAACAAACTGCATCATATTTCTCATGGCGAGATTATAGCAGATTGCGCCCTTGACTGGCAAGCTGCAGGTGCCTGAAGTCTATTACAAAGCACCCTCTTATGGACACGCAACAACTGCCGAAACGGTGCCATCCATTCGGCCGTGCTGCACACGAACGTTACGCACCTTACCCTTGAACAGCCGATTGGGGCGCCCGCCGAACCAGCAGTTCGCGTTGAACCGCCCTGGCTGCACCAGCGGCAGCTTGCCCGTGCTTTCGCCATTGAGGAACACCTCGATCGTGTCCACGTCATTGACGATCTCCAGCCGGTTCCAGGCCTTCGCCTTCACTGGCTTCTTCGACCAGAAATACGCGTCACCATACTCATGCAGCGACAGCCCCACACCGTGAACAAGCCCACCTCGCGCCAAGCGCAGATAACCGATAGTTCCCCACAGCAAAGGCGTGCCACAGGCGAAAACCTCCTGCTCGCGCTCAGGATCCTCCGGCCAGAACTCAAACGAGAAACGATAGGCGCAAGTTGTGGGGATCACCCCGCCCGGCATCACAAAATACGTACCCGTGCCGTTGAAGGACATTTCGGCGTTCGGACCCTCGCCCGTCACCACCGGCGCGCACGTCGGCATGCCCCGCCTCATCTCCGTGCAGCAGTGCTGCCGCGAATCCCCGCCCCGGTTACGGCGCGTCGCCACCGCGGTGGAACCACCCAAGATACCGTTGAGCGCCCAGCCGGCGCCACCCTTGGCCACAGTGCCGGTTCGCTTTCCCGATACGTCGAAGGCGAGATCAGGTACGCGGGCTCGGTCGACTTCCACCATTACGGCCTTCTGTTGAGCCTCACTCCACACGCGTATCGGAATCTTCTCGCCCGCCCGAGCGCCTACCACAATCGGCCTGGAGCGGCAGATCTTGCCATTCGTGGTTATCGCATGGCCGCCTATCACGGATACGGGCAGGTCCGGCACAATGTCCGCCACGCTCTCGGCCCGTTTCGTCGCCACAGGCGCGAAGAAGGCGGCCTGACGGTTGAAGCGGTGTACGCCAAAGCAGAACCCGTTCGTGCCGGCGATGGAATAGACGCCCTCCGCCAGAACCTTCGCCAACGGCATCCGGAAGGTGCCGATGTCGGGCCAGTCGAGCTTCACAACCGCATTCGTGGCCTCGCGCTTGAGCACACGGAAATAGGTGTCCACCGTGCATTCCGCCTGCGGGAAGAGCTTGCGGGAGAGACCGCGCGTGCGCCTGGTGCCCAACATCCACTCGGCGTCCGACACCCCTTCCAGCGACATTGTGGCGCCCTTCTGCGTATAGTACGAACAGAAGTTCATCGACGAGAACACGTAGTGGTCCTCGTCCTCGCGATAGGCGGCCCGCTCGTCGCCGCTCATCGAATAGACGACATCGCCACCGTCCGTCACCTCCAGCCGGTCAATGACCTGGGGCGAATCCACCACCACCTTGATGCGCGTGGTGCCATCGCGGAAACCAGCCGGCTCCACCGTGCATTTCGCCCCGTCGATGAGGTCGCGCAGCGGCATCAGCACCCACTTGCGGTCCCAGTTCGCAGTCGGTCGCACCTCGGCGAACGGCAGGCCCTTGGACCATACGCGCGTCTTGCCGTTCCACGTCACCTCCAGCTCCGGCACAATGGCGCAGGCATCGCCGACAAGCGCCGTATCGAAAGTGACACGCCGTTCTTCCAGCTGCGTGAGGTCGAGCGTCATCGGCGGCAGTGTCGTCAGCAGACGTCCCGTCTCGTCCTTGAGCGTGAGACGCGCCGTCGCCGTGCCCGAAGCGGCCGCATCCGGCACCGCCAGCAGCTCGAACCGCAGCAGATCACCCAGCGCCAGTGTCTTGCGGAAAGAAAGAATCAGATTGGGGATGGAAGGATCGTCGCCCGCCAACGGCGCTTCAGGCGCGCGCCCCTCGGCCTTCGTCTTCATCGCCCGCACCACACGGCGAGCGGCAAAGGAGTTCCAGAGCGTCGGCCGGATGCCCGTGTTCTCGTTCCATTCGTCCCATTCGAAGAAGGTCAGGAAGTCGGGATCCAGTTCAAGCGCGCAGGCGATCGAGTCCCGCAGCGTCTTGGTGCCGTTCGACGAATCGCGCTGCCCGCCCACATAGGTGTTGTCGTGCCCCATGCCGACGTTCATCGCCAAAAGCTTGCCCTTGAACTCCGGCTCGGCATACACCTCCAGGATGAGCGGTTTGAGGTACTTCCGGAAATAGTCGGCGTCAAACGAGCGTTCGCCGTCGAAGATGTCCGTCGCGTCGTTGTACCCGCAGAACCGCGCGCCGTCCGCATAGCGCAGTACGGTGCGCAGGCGCTCGCGCGCCTTTTCGAGATCCTCCGCCGTAGGCCCCTTCCCTTCGCGGATCATGTTCTTCCAGCGCGAGGTCGAAGACAGCGAATAGTCCGGCACAAAGTGGAAGTCGCCATATTTTTTGCGGACGTACGCAAGGCGCTCCTTGATCTCTTCCACCGTGCACTTGAACACATAGTAGGAGGTGACGACGGGCTTGCCTGCGAACCAGCATCCGTTCGTATTGAAGAAAGCAGGCGCAAACCACGGCTCATCTTCCTTGTCGGGAGACTTATAGCCGTCAGCTCGCGGACAGGGGGGATAGTCGGGCACCGTCATCACCGGCAGCTTCTCCCCGCGCGCCAACGCCGCCGCGATGAGCTTGTCGTTGTTTCGGCCTGCCACATTGAAGGTGGCACCATCGATGCCGCCCTCATGCATCTCCGTGAGCGTACGCAAGAGGTCGGGCCATGTCACCTTATACTGATACCCTTCCTGATACGGTATCGAGCGGTCCGTCATCAGCGGCCAGTCCACCCAACGGCTCGTCCACCCCGTCCAGGGATTGCCGTTGGAGTAAGTGGTGACGAGCGGGATTTCCGCGAAATAGAGCGTGCGCGGAAACTGACGCGTATGGCGCGGTGCGGCCGCCACAGCCACAGACGACGCCGAGGCCATCAGCGAAAGGACCAAAGGCCAGGTTCTCATATTTGCCCCCCTTAACGGAAATTGACCACGATACCCGGGCGACGATAGGTAAGCGTAAGCAGCTTCTGGCCACCCACGACTTCGGCAGCTGAGGCCTTCCAGCAGCGCGCCGCCGGTGGCAACACCGCCGCCGCGGGGATGCGGCCCACCGTGAGCGTAAGCTTGTCCGCCCGAATGGCGCCGCCCACGCCCACTGGCTGCAGCGCGCCGCCATCGAGGGTAAGCTCGCCTGTCACGTCAAACATGTCGTTGGTCACGCCCTGCGCACTCTCCCACACCCGAATCGGCAATGTCCCACTCAAGCGCAGATTGGCGAACGTTGCCTTGGCAGGCGCCGCCGCTGCGGTCGTGTTGGTGAAACCAATGTTTCCGGCCACCACC
The DNA here is from genome assembly GCA_024405395.1 of Kiritimatiellia bacterium. Classification (GTDB taxonomy): domain Bacteria; phylum Verrucomicrobiota; class Kiritimatiellia; order RFP12; family UBA1067; genus RGIG6720. Next base: position 6,366 of record JAKSOW010000054.1, read on the forward strand.
GTGCCGGCCCAATTCGCGCCGTCGTTGAAGAGCAGCGTCGTGCGGTCGGGCGCATTCTCCACGGAAATCGTGCCGGTGGCCGTGTTGGCACCGCTCACGACCGTGGCGGTGAAGGAATAGCCCGGCGTGCCGTTGGCCATCACAACATCGCCCGCACCCGTGATCGGCACGTTCGCCAGCTTCACGTCGCGGTTCCAGTAGCGGATACTCTCGGGCGCACCATTATTGGCACCCAAAACATCAGCTGAGGCGAGACGCAGCGTCTTGCCGGCCGGCACCACTACGCTGTTGAAGCCCTGGAAGAGATCCGACATCCAGTTGCGCGGATCCTTGTCGGTCGGGCAGGGATTGTAGTCCACGGGCAGATACGGCAGGTTGGGCACCTCATACACGCCGTCCTCGAAATGCAGAAAGGCATTGCCGTTCCCTTTCGTGTTGTGCGCCGCCACACGTCCACCATTGCGCACCCGCAACGACGGCGTGCCGTACTGGGTGGGCTGGAAGGAATTGCGGTAGGGATCGGCGTTCTCCAGCAGCAGACGCGACGCGCTGCCGTCGACGACCAGGCTCGCCGCGTCCCGCACGTCCATATAGGTGGCAACGCCCGGATGCGTGCTGCCCACCTTCAACGTGGCGCCATTGGTGATGCACACCTCAGCCGCGCCGCCAAAGACGTTCGCGCGGTAGAGCGTCCAGGACGAATTGTCCAGGATGAAAGCAAAAGGCTGTGCCGTGGGGTTTCCGTAGCCCACCAGCGTGCCACAGTAGCCCTGCAAGGTCGTGTCGGGACGGAAAAGCGCGAAGGTCGTGTCACGCAGCAGAATCGGTCGCGTCACGATCACCGTGCCACCCACCTCCGGCACCACATAGCGGTGAAGCGAACCCGACAGGTCCGTGCCCTTCCAGGCGTTGAGGCGGATCGTACCGCCGATCGACGTCATGGCGAAATACGCCGTCTCGCCATTGGCGGCGCCGCCGAAGGTGATCGTGCTGTTGTCTTCGGTGGTGATGGTGCCATACAGCCGCAGATCCAGGTTTTTGAATACCGTATTCGCCGCCACCTTCAGCGTGGCATTGGTGGGCACCTCCAGAATGGGCAGGCGCTCCGCATCTCCGGCAGCCGCCAGACCGTTCGTGATCGCAACCGTCACCCCCGGAGCCACACGCACCGTGGCCACCGCGCCCAGCTGGAGTCTCGGCACGTCAACGTCGTCCGTCACGAGAAGCGTGGCCCCATCCACCACCTGAATCGACTTGAACGCGGGCGTCGCGGCCGAAAGCCGCGCCACCGTGGCCGCACCCTGAACGACGATTTCGTGCCCCACGGGAACGGATCCGCCCTGCCAGCCATTGGGATCGGAAAGATCCAGCTCGCCGTCCGCCGTAAAGAAATCTCCACTGTCCAACGCCAGCTTGATGGCATCATCTTCCACCACCACACGCGTCTTCGCCGGCGCATCGGCGGCGATCTGGGCCGCCACGTACGCACGGAAATCCGCATCGGACGTCGTCAACACCGTGTCACCCAGCGCGAAAGCCGCCGTATCGAGGCCGAATGAGAGGTTCTGCCAGTTGGCGGGCGCCGCGCACGCATTGCCGCGGGCACCCCACACCACCTTCACGCCATCCGCCAGGGTCACGCCTGTCCAATCGGTCAGGGCCGTGGCGAACGCGACGGCACCGGCGTTCACCGCCAGATTCGCCGGCCGCGCCGCCATCACCAGCCGTCCCAGTCCGTTCTTCGTGACGGACGCATTGGCGCCGTAGGTGAACAGACTCATGTCCAGCATCGACTCAGCACCCAGCACCCGCACCTCGACCGCGGCATTCGCCGCCACTTCCGCGAAGGTTTCCTGTCCGTTGCGCGTCGTGCCGTTACAGAAGGCCACCGCGTTCGTGGCGGACAGTACGCCGCCCGAGAAGACAAACGACATCTTGCCGCGCCGAGAGTTCTCCTCCTCGCCAATCTTCGTGAAGTCGCCGCCGATGAGCATTTCACCCGCCAACTGACTCACCCGGAACTGCTTTGCCAGATCACCACCGGACGTAGGATCGTCACCCACCCAGCACAGTCCCTGCGGCAGCAGCAACGTCCCCGAATTCTCCACCGTCGTCGGCCGGGAGGCGATTGCATTGTGGCCGATCACGAACCGGCCATCGCGGAACGCCAGCGTGCCCCCCGCCTGAACGATGGACTTATGGTTGAGGAACACTACCCCGTTGAGGATGTTCGCGCGACCACCCCGCTTCACGGTCAACTGGTCGTAGAGGCCCGACACGCCCCACCAGTCCGCCTGATTGGCACTGGATATCTTCGTGCCGAGGCCGCAGAGATCCAGGGTCGCCTCGTTCCACACATGGTACCCGATACCCTCGTTGACGACGGGCGGCGTGGCATGCTCGATGCGCAGATAACCGTTTGTGACGTGAAACTGCTGGCAATGCCAGTTCTGCCGCCCAGTCGTGGCGCCGGCCGCAAAGCCCGGAATCGTGTAGCTGCCACCGCCCAGGTCAAACATGCCGTAATAGTTGCTGTAGTCGCCCGCATTCCACGTTTCGCAGCCATACGCCCACAGGCAATTCTGCGCGCCTGCCGTACCCGGCACCAGGTTGAGCGGATTGAAGGCGGACGTCTGCGAAACGGACCAGTTCTCCGGCGCATCCCAGCGTGCCCATACGCGCGGCGACCCCTTCCAGTAGAGGACCGTGTCGGGATCGGTCTCCAGCAGGATCGTATTCCCCTCGATCCGCAGAGTCGACCCGGCCGGCAGACCCGCCGCCACCAGCGCCGCCTGCACATAGGCCAGAAAGTCGGCATCAGACGACGTCAGCACCCGCGTGCTGGAGAACACAATGTCATTTGCAAACTCATAGGTGATCGCCGTGTAGTTCGCCAGCGGTTCCAGTACATTGTCGGAGCTGCCGAATACGAGCTTCGTGCCGGCATTCAGCGTAACGCCGGACAGATCGGTCAACGGCTGGCAGAACTGCACCGGTCCGTCCACCACCTGCAACGTCGGCGGCTGCGCGCGCACCTTCAGCAGGCCAGCCCCCGTCTTCGTGAGCGTGACGCCGTCGGCATACGTGAAGTCGCCCATGTCCAGCGTGGCACCCGTCAACACGTGGGCTGTGGCCGATCCCGTCATCTCAGCCGAAGTCTCCGCCCCCCACCGCGACGTGGCGTTGTAGAATTTCACCGAATTGGAGGCCACTAGCGTACCGCCCGCAAGCACATACCGATAGTCGCACGCGAAGCCGTCGGTAAGATTGGCCGATTCCTCCGTGGTCTTGACGAAATTGCCGCCCAGCAATACCTCGGAGCCCTCGAACTGCGTGATGGTGAAGCGCTTCTGGCGCGTCGTGGAACGCGGCACTGTGTCGTTCTTGACGCCCGAGGTGAATATGTCCGTACCGTTCCAGACAAGACCACGCGGGGCAATCAGCTGGCCATGCACATTGAACTGCGTCAGACGCGCGGAATGGCTGTTGTGCAGCGAGAACTTGTCGGGGTCGAAGAGCAGCGTGCCGCCCGAACTGATGGTGGCGTTGACGTCCGCGAACTGGATTTCCTGGCCACGCACCTCGATGCGGCCGCCTTCCTGGATGTTCCAATAGGAATACACGCCCGGTGAGCGCAGCATGTACTTGGGCGTCTGCGCGCTCGCCAACTTCAGGGTGGTACCGTCATAGACGTCAAAGCCGTTGATGACGCCATCCAGATTGACGGGATTGGCGATCGTCAAACTGCCGTTGCGCAGATGCATCTGGTAGGATTTGTAACGCGTGCCAACCGCCGAGCCGGCCGAGAATCCGGCCACCGCGTGTGCCGTGCCGCCCAAATCGAAATAGCCCAATTGGCCCAGATCTCCAGAGTAGGCGTAGCCATAGGCATAAAGCTGGTCCTCCGAACCCGGTACCCGGGAGTCGGGGTTCGAGTAGTCGCCCTTCACGAGCGACCAGTGGGCGGCGTCATCCCACGCCAGCCAGTCGGACGTCCCCTGCCAATAGAGGACATCGCCGGCAAACACCGTCACCACTGCTATCGCAAAAGCGGCAAAACAGATTTTTCTCACGTCAGACTCCTTCTGATGAACGAAATGCAATCCCCTTTCGCACACTTCAAAGGCGTATTCTAGCAAAACCAAACGCCCATGGTCAACGCCAACCGCACTCACTTGCTCTTCTTGAGCATACGGCGTTCGCGGCTGGATTTCGGCTTCGGCCCATTGTCCGGTTCCTTGACCTTGCCGATCTTCGGGGACAGTCCCCAGCACTTGCCACTGGAGGAATACTTGTTGCCGTTACGACGATAATTGACTTCGCTCATAGACCCACCTCCTTCTGCTTCAGCAATTCACCATCTGGGGCAAACACGGCCATACCCGCAGGCCCCTTGAACCGCACGCCCAAAATCTCATGCACACCTGCCGACGCCGGTTCCGCCGCAAAGGCGGCCACCCGACGCGATCCATCGGGATAGACGGCCTCCACGGCACAAGCGGTGGGCGTTTCCACGAGCCGCACCACGGGATTGGCCGCCCCGGAGGTACGGCGCACGCAAAGCGCCGTCACAAAAGTCGTGACGCAAGACGCAGGCGCCGCCGCGCAAAGATGCCACTGATTCGGCGTGCGTGCGGACGCAAAATGCGCCACTGGCGGATCAAAGGCGTCCGTCTGCGTGAACGTGAGCGCCGCCGGCTTGAGGAAGGAAACCGCCAGTTCGGCCTTCGGGCGCGCAATCGTCACCACGCCACGCCCCTCGTCGACCTGCATCCTATCCACGGCATGCAGCCAATATTCGCAGGCGTGCGGCGTAACAGCCGCCAGACGATCGCGAACCGCGAAGAAGTCTGCCCCAATGCGAACCACATCACGGCAGACGTTGGTGAAGGCCTTACCGTAGGCGGCGGTTGCGTCGCCCGAGAAATGGACCCAATCCGCATCGGCGGTGAAATTGCGAATCGCGCCTTTCGCCTGTGGGCCGCGAAGCTGTCCCTGGCCACCATCATAGGTAATGCTGCATTTCGCCTTGGTCTCCCGCATCCATTTCGCATGATGAGGCGACCCATAGAAGTTATAGTGGCCTGTGGGAATCGCGAGTGGCTCGCCATAGGCCTCCAGCGTGAAGCAGTTCATGTCCTGGTGCCCATGCGAAACGGACCCATAGGGCGAGGCGCGCATGGCAAACGACACGTCATTCGAGGCACTCAGCAGCGTCGCATGTGAGCACACCACCCCCACAGACGGAAAGAAGCGCGTAGTGGGAAGCTCAACAGGGGGGCACGGCGCCGGCATCTGTGCATCCAGGCAGAGATCCAGGAGCGATCGCCCACGAGGCTGGGACTGGGCAAACCACGAAAGAACCGGATCATTCAGCAGGGCGGCAAACCAGCGAATGGTTTCGCTGGCAAAGCCTACGGCCTGCGCGCCGTCGCCAAAGGGCGAGATCGTGCAGCCGGGTGCGCACTGGTAGAGGAAGTAATACGGCGTCTGCGCGAAGAAAGGCTTCGTGCGAACCAGGTCCACGCCTGTCGCCAGCTTCATCGCCGTCAACGACTCCAGCCCAAAGCCCATGTAGTAGCTCCAGTAATGAGGTCCCTCGTTCCAGCCACCATCTGGGCCACCCCAGGCAGGATAGACTTCACGGTAGATGCGCTCCACGTAGTCATACCAGGCCTGCATCTCAGGATGTTCCGGAGCCAGCACGATGCACGCCTCCGCCAAAAAACCAATCTGCCGCCCCAGATGCGAGTCGGCGGGATTGACGTGGAATTTCCGGCGCTGCAGGACGTCATAGACGGCCTTGGCCCGCGTCACGAGACACGATTCAATGCGCACGTGCTCTTCGGGCGAATAGAGGTCATAGGTCCAGTCATAGGCCCGTGCACCACGTCGCAGGATGCTCATCGCGGGTTCGTCGTTGTGCGTCGTACACGTGGAACCGTTGGGATCCCAGGAGGTGAAGTGCAGCAGCCGGCGCCTTGCCTCGGTGCCGCATGCCACGTCGCCCACCAGCGCATAGGTGAGGGCCAAGTCGGCCATGGCCGCAGCCTGCGGGCGTATCTCCGTGAAAATGTCTTTGAACACCTTGCCGCGAAGCGGTCCCTTAGGAAGGAAGCCAGGCTCCGCCATCAGAGACTGAGCCGCATAGTGGCGCGCCGCGCCACGCCGCCGACGAAATGTATCCTTGAGATCTCCAGTCGCACAGCGGGTCTTCAGAGTCGACAACACCTCCGGCACCAGGAAGAGACGCGGATGCGGCCTATCCGGGATCGGCGAGGCAACAAGCGACAACACCGCGGCAGATACGCAGAGACAAACGATGCGCGCAACTTTCATGGCATCATCAGCGGAAGATCATCTGCAGACCACACGGCAGCAGATTCACGCCGGAATCCGTGACAACCGCATAGCGCTTGGCCGAACCCACGCCTCGCGTCCACGTGGGCCTGCCCGAGACGGCATTCGCACGAAGCGCGATGATGCCGTCACTTCCCTGCGCGGAATAGGTCATGGCCGCCGCCAACGTCGCTGCACCGATCACCGGGAGATTGTCGTCACGCGTGCAGGCTATGAGCGTACTGCTCTCGCCAAAGAGCAACGTGCCGATGCTGACTGCCGCATTGAAGCGCGAAGCCTGGAAGGCACCGCCCTCCGGAACTGTGGCCGTAGTGAAGGAGACCGACTTGTCCTGCGTACCGTCCTTGGATTCCACCACAAATGCGCCCGGCTTCATGCCCAACGTGAGATCCCGATAGGTCTTTCCGTTGTCGCTGACCACCTTCATCGTGATGCCGTCCACCGCCACATCCGTAAATGCGGCATTGTCGTTTGCGTCATGGATGACGAACGTCTGTGCGCCATTGCCCTTCAGCGTGAAGCGGCCGCGCACATCCCAACGCGGACCGAGGTTAGGGTAGAAGCCGCTCGGGAAAACCGCCGTATTGGCGCCGCCAATCGGCGTGTCGGGAATCGTGTTGCTGATGGTCGTGTAGGCCGTCACCGCCGACAGATCGAGCGTACCGCCCTGCTCGCCCACAAAGAATCGGATGTCGGCCGTATGGTCGTAGTCGGGCGCATACGTCTTGTTGTCATAGGGCGACAGGCTTTGGCCAAACAGGAACGGACGGCAAAGTCCATCATGTCCATCCGAAACGCCGAAATTCGCCCCGTACCGTAGCGTGCCGCCATTCAACTCCACGTGAAGGCCTGGACGCGCCGTCTGCTGGTTCATGTAATTGTCGTTCTCGAGGTTGTTCGCGCCATGCGCGACGGGATACGACGTCAACACACGTTCAGTCTCGATCACACCACCTTCCGTAGCACGCAGAATGAAGCAGCCGCAACGGTCAGATGTGGTGTTCGTCAACCTGTCTGGCGCCGTACCCAAATAAAGCGAGAACTGGCCGCCCGGGCCTTTGATGCGGATGTTTCCACCTTTGGCCCACAACAACCCAGATGACGCTGTATACCCACCACCCAAGGCCATGTTGCGATAGGAGCCAATGGACAATGAAGACCCCTTCTCCACGATGATGCCACGTCCGTAGATGGCGCTGCAGGAAACGCTAAGACCGTTCTCACGTGATCCGGTGGAACTGTCCCGAGCCAACCCGTCGACCATTTCGAACGCGACATTGTCCGTGAATCGCGTGTAGCAGGCGAACTGCGTCACGGTGAACGAGGGGTTGTTGCCCCAGTTCATCTTCCATTTGCCGCCACGGAACTCAAGGTCGCCGCCGATCTGCTTGATGTTGGAGACGATCTCGCCGCCGCCGGAAAAGACGACCGTGCCCAATTCATAGTCATAGAACGCACCTGTGGAATTCGAGGCGTAAACGGCATTGCAGGCATTTGAGATCGTAAGCCCGCCGGCATTGGTGTTGTTGTAGAAAGGCGCCGTGAAGTCAACCGTGGCGAGAATGCCCGCACCCACCGTACTGAAGAGACCACTCTGCACCGCGCAAACCCGCTGCGTGACCGGTGCCGCCACCGTGGCGCCAACCGGGAAGAACAGCGTGCCGCCCGTCAGCAGAATGGAGCTGTCGGCCTCAAAGCCATCACCGATCACATAGGCCAAATCACCCTTTGTGAATTCATGCGTACCCGCCGGTTCCTTCGTCCAGCCGCGGCAGCCGATCGTGTAGGGGCCCGTCACCTTGGAGGCGATGTCGTTGTCCTCGGTATCCGGCAGATAGAGATGCGAACGCGCACCCACCACAACCTTGAGGCCGGCTGGCCACATGGAAGTTGGCGGCAGCGCAAGGTTGCACTTGTCCGTGCCGTACGACTGGCTGTGCCAGGTGACGTCACTGCCCAGCGTGATGGTGCCCGTGTAGCCGGAGACATCCCGAATGCGGGCGGCACAGTCTTTGATGAGGATATCATAGCCGTTATAGGCGGCAATCGACGCAAGATCCAGCGTCTGCTTGCTGAACGTGAGGGTACCCCCGCCTACCACGCCCGCGAACTCGGACACATCACATTTCTCGGCCATCGCCTCAAGAACTGCCGCGCTGCTGGCCATTAGCTTGCCAGAACCGAGGATCTTGAGCTTACCAGCCATCGGCAACGAATCCAACGTGAGCGTGGCGCCCGCGTCAACCGACAGGACGAAAGTACCGCCATCCTTGACCGAATAGGCGGCATCCGCGCCAATCGCCGCCCCCGTTCCCGACACCTTGAAGTAGATCGCCGGATCCAACACGGCGCCATCAAAGTAGTTCTCGGTCGAAAGCGACACGCCATCGCGCAGCGTGATGTAGCCACTCGACGTGAAGCGACCGTCGACGATGGCGTTGTAGGGCGGACGCGTGACGTCGTTCTCATGCCGCGTCAGCAAGTAGAATCCCGCATGAGACCCCTTCAGCGTCAGCGAGCGCGCACCAATCGTCCCGTCCGCCGCGCCTACACCAATCACGGAATAGCCCGACACCACAACATCCGTCTGGGCCAACGTGCAGGGCTTTGCGAAACGGATGAAGCGATACGTGGAACTGGTGCCATTGAATGTCCACACCGTATCGTCGTCCGTTGTGACCGGAGCCAGAAAATCGAGCATGTTGTTGTGCTTCCACGTCTGCGTGCCGGCGATGTGGAGAATGCCCTGTTCACCAGACCCCGAAAACACGAGCGGTGCCCAACTCGTGTTACCGTCCATGCCACCAGTTCCCACCGTCAGCTTCCGGTAGAGCGTCCAGGAACGGCCGCCGGTCTGCACAAAAAGGCCGTAGGCGGACGTGTCACGGTCAAAAGAAATTGTGCCACCCCAGCTGTACGTACCCACCGCCGCATTGATGTGCGCCGGCACACAGGGTCTGCGACTGGATTCCGCCACCGAGGGCGCCGCGGCGCACAGCCAATTGCCGTCCTCGAAGGCGGCGGCCGGCTTCGAGGCATCCTCAAACAGACAGTTGGCCTCCGAAATCTTGACGCTGCCGGCCGCACCCACAAACCAATACTTCTCGGGATCAGCCTGCACCAGCAAACAGGCCATCAGCACACCTGCCCAAATGCCACAGGAACGTTTCATCATCATTTACCTCCCATAAGACAATCCGCCACGGCGGCGTCAATAAGCTCAGGAATGAAAATCGGCAACGCGTGCTCCGTGCCCGGCACCAGGGTCAGCGACGCCTGCGGAAAGATGGTCTTCAGATAGGCAGCATTCTCGGGCCGCACCACGCCATCGTGTTCAGACTGGAAAATGTGCACGGGGAAACGGACATTCTCCGGATGACGCACGAAAGTGTCCGTAAGCGCATCCCGCAGATCCGTTTCCAGTAGATAGCGAATGCCCCCCGCCAGATTCTCCTCGGTGTCCATCTGGTAGGGATTGGGCTTGTCTTCCGGCACACCAAAGAATCCCTCGCCCCGCGTCAGCTTGATGGAGTAGTGCAGCGCCTCCAGCCGACGCGGCGAAAGGCCGCGCCAATTCGCCGCCTTGTCTTCCATCATCCGCGGCGTGGCCGCCACCAGCACCAAGCCGGCAATGCGATCCGGGAATCGGCACGCCAGACGCAAGGCCGAACTACCGCCCATCGACCAGCCTACGAGAACGTGGGATCCCTCCTCGGCGAACACCTGCTCGGGCCTCCCCGCCAGCTGATCGGTGTATGAAAAGAGGGCGCCGTGGCCAAACGAGCACAGATCCCATGCCCGCGGCGACGACGCCCACCCATTCAGTACCAGCGTCACAGCGTGCCCGCGAAGAACTTGTCCATGATGGCAGAGTGTTCCCGCTCCGTCCAACCGCTGGACTCGATCGACACCCAGCCGTTGTAGCCAATCTCCTCGATGGTGCGGCGGATGGACTTGAAGTCCAGAATGCCCTTCCCGATCGGCACCTGACGCGTACCGTAGGAACGGGTGGTGTCATACACCTCGTCCTTGATGTGCAGCTTCACGATCTCCGGACCCAGCACCCGCAGCCAGCCATCGGCCATCGAGATGTTGGTCTGGTTGCCGAGGTCGAAGTAGTACTTCACCCACGGGCTGCGGAACTTGCGCACGAGCGCAAGCGAGAACTCTGGCGAAAGCCAATAGCGGTTGCCCACGTTTTCGATGGCGAGGATCACACCCTCGGCGGCAGCCACGGGGATGAGCTCGTTCATCGCCCGGATTGCGCAGCGCGTGGCGTTGTTCTGCTTGGCGATGTAGCCGGCGTAGGGTGCATTGTCGCCTTTCACCGCAGCCGTCATCTCCAGCGTCTCCGGATTGAAGGTGGGCTTGATCTCCTTCCACGGGGGAAGCGCCACATCGTCCTTCCAGCCGCCCGAAGGCACAATCAGCATCACGGACGCACCGTATGCGGCCGTGAGGCGGATCGCGGCCTTGGCGCGTTCGACCTCGGCGGCATAGAGCTCGGGTTCGTTGAACTTGAACCAGGCGCCCATGAACGAATGGATCGTGATGCCGTTCTTGATCGCCAGGTCACGCGCCGCACGCGCCTCCTCAAGCGTCACCTTCGTATCCGTCAGCTCCACACCGTCGAAACCGGCATCCTTGAGCTCAGCCACCACCTCGGGCGTGAGGCGCTTGCGGATGAGCGCCTTGCGCAGCTTCGTGCGGAATCCGCACGGCGCCGCCGCACAGCAGCACTGGGCCGCCACAGGCGAAGCCGAGGCCGCCACCGCGGCCATCGCCGCCATCTTCACAAAAGTTCTTCTGTTCATTGTTGCCTCCTTCTCTTTTAGGCGTCCGCGCCCGGCATGTGCGCCTTGCCCTCTTCCGGCAGCGGGATGTCTTCCTTGCCCTCAAAGTCCTTGGCGCGGAAGGCACTGTTGTAGCCATTGAAGAATTCGCTGCGCTCGTTGGTGAGAATGTCCTGCATCTTCACCTGCCGGCCCGAATAGGCGGCCAGCGTGCCGATCATCGTGGTGGCGGTGGCCATCGCCACCTGCTCGCCCTCGTTCATGTACTGGCCCTTCATCAGGCTTTCCAGGAAGTCCGAATGCTCCATCACGAGACCGCTCGAATCGCGGCCTTCGATCGCGGCCATGTCGAGCTCCACCGGCTTGCCGTCATACCGGCGGAACTTGGCGCCGATCGAAAGTTCACCTTCCGTGCCCGTGATGATCGTGCCGCACAGGTTGGCGCAGCCCGGCATTTGGCGCCCATAGGCCGCCACGTGCACGCCGTCGCCATAATCGTAGTCGATGGCGATCGAATCGTAGATGTCACCGGCCGGCCGGCGCCAGCGGCCGCCCATGCCGAACGCACGCTCGGGCGCACGCCCGATGAACCAGTTGGCGAGGTCGACCTCGTGAATCGCCTGCTCGGTGATCTGGTCGCCGCTCATTTCCCAGAACGCATACCAGTTGTTGCACAAATAGGCGGCATTGCTCTGTCCCGGCTCACGCGGACGATTCCAGATCGGGCCGTGGCAGCGATACACGCGACCGCCCGTGATCTTGCCGATGGCGCCCCGCTGAACCGGGCCAATCTGCGGCAGATAGCGGTTGTCGTGGCGCTTGAGCGTACCCGAGAGGAGCCAGAGGTTCTTGGCCTTGGCGTCCGCCACCGTCTTGAGGAACTCGCGCAGCCCCTGGGGATCCGTGGCGATGGGCTTTTCGGCGAAGATGTGCTTGCCGGCCGCAACGGCCGCCGCCGTGTGGAGCGGACGGAACATCGGCGGCGCGCACAGAAGCACGATGTCGCAATCGGTGGCCAGCACCTTCAGATAGCCATCAGCGCCGCCGAAGGCCATCTTCTCGTCCGTTCCATAGCGGCGGCACACGTCCACGGCCTTGTTGCGGAAATAGTCGGCCGCCGCCACGAGCTTCACCTCGCAGCCCAGACGTTCGGCCGCCTTGGTGATGTCGTAGATCGCGCCGCCGCCCCGCCACTGACCGTTCCAGATGTTGCCGCACTTGCCGCCGTTCCACTGGCAACCACGGCCGCCACAGCCGATGAGGCCCACCTTGAAGACGCGCTTGGCGCCTTCGCCGCGCACATAGGGGGCTGCCACCGCAGCGGCCGCTGCGCCCACAAATCCTTTTCTTGTCATCAGCATGTCGTAGTTCCTTTCGTGATTGACGGGATTGGGAAACGGGAAGGCGCTTAGGCCTTCTTGCCGCGGGACGAGTAATAGAGATACAGCGAGAGGTCCGTGGAGACGAGCATCATGTCCACCACGTACACGAAGCACAGCCAGTCATTGGAGGGATTGGCATCGAGATAGCGTGCCAGGATGCCGCCCACGTAGCCCAGCAGCACGATGATCATGAACATCGGGCTTTTGCCGGCGACACCGGCGCCGCTGTGGCCGGCCTTGTAGGTGCGCGCAATCGCAAACGGCCAGGAGAAGCCGAAGGCGAAGAGCATGAAGAATTCACAGAACTGGGAGATTTCCATACGGTTAAAAGGTTAAAGGGTTAAGGGGTTAAAAGGTTACGACACCGAGGCACAGAGGAACGCACGATTCATACGCGCAATATACTCGGCGGAGATGTGCTTGGGACAAGCCGCCTCACAGGCGCGGATGTTGGTGCAGTTGCCGAAGCCCTCTTCGTCCATGGCCTTCACCATGGCCCGCACACGCCGCTTCGCCTCGACCTTGCCCTGCGGCAGAGAGGCCAGATGCGTGATCTTGGCGGAAGTGAAGAGCATGGCAGACGCATTCGGGCAGGCCGCCACGCAGGCGCCGCAGCCAATGCAGGCCGCCGCCGCAAAGGCGCGGTCGGAGTCTTCCTTGGGCACGGGGATGGTGGCCGCATCCGGCGCAGCACCGGCATTGACGCTCACGTAGCCGCCCGCCTGAATGACGTGCTCCAGCGCCGTACGGTCGATGACGCAGTCCTTGATGATCGGAAACGCCGCCGAGCGGAACGGCTCGATGGTGATCGTCTCGCCGTCCTTGAACATCCGCATGTGCAGCTGACAGGTCGTCGACCCGTAGTCGCGACCATGCGGCTGGCCATTGACGACCAGCGCGCAGGTTCCGCAGATGCCCTCGCGGCAGTCGTTGTCGAAGGCCACGGGCTCTTCGCCCTTCAGCACCAGCTCTTCGTTGAGTTCATCGAGTAGTTCCAGCAGCGACAGATCCGGCGAGACGTCCTTGGCCTCCAGAGTTTGGAAATGGCCCTTGGAAGTCGCGTCCTTCTGCCGCCACACTTTCAACGTGAAATTCATCTTCTCAATCCTCACTTGTAGCTGCGCGTGGCCAACGGCACGTTCTCGAACGTCAGCGGCTCCTTCAGAAGCTCCGGCTGCACGCCTTCGCCCTGATAGGACCAGGCGCCCACATAGCAGAAGCGGTCGTCGTCGCGCTTCGCCTCGCCCTCGGCCGTCTGGCTCTCTTCGCGGAAATGCCCGCCACAGGACTCTTCGCGGTGAAGCGCATCGCGCGTCAGCAGTTCCGCGAACTCCAGATAGTCCGCCACCCGTTCGGCGGCCTCGAGATTCTGGTTGAAGTCAGAAGCCGTGCCGGACACCTTGACGTCCGCATGGAACTCGGCGCGAATCTCGGGGATGCGCTTGAGCGCCTTCTCGAGGCCCGCCTTGTTGCGCGCCATGCCGACGTTCTCCCAGAGCAGGTTGCCCAGCTCGCGGTGGAAATCGTTGGCGGTACGGTGCCCCTGCACCTTCAGCAACGCCTCCGTGCGTGCCGCGCACGCCTTTTCGGCGGCCGCAAAGGCCGGATCGTCCGTGGACACCTTGCCGAGCTTGTTCCCGGCAAAGTAACCGCCCAGCGTATACGGTATGATGAAATAGCCATCCGAGAGGCCCTGCATCAGCGCCGACGCACCCAGACGGTTTGCGCCGTGGTCGGAGAAGTTGGCCTCACCCAGCACGAAACAGCCGGGGATGGTGCTCATCAGATCGTAGTCCACCCAAAGCCCGCCCATCGTATAGTGGATGGCGGGGAAGATGCGCATCGGCGTTTCATACGGATTCTCGCCCGTGATCTTCTGGTACATCTCGAAGAGATTGCCGTACTTCGCGCTCACGCCCTCGCGGCCGAGACGGCCAATGGCCTCGGCGAAGTCGAGATACACGGCCAGCCCCGTGCTGCCCACGCCCATGCCGGCGTCGCAGACCTCCTTGGCATTGCGGCTTGCGACGTCACGCGGCACAAGGTTGCCGAAGCTGGGATACTTTTCCTCCAGATAGTAGTAGCGGTCCGCCTCGGGAATCTGCGCGGCCGGGCGCTTGTCCCCCTTCTGCCGCGGCACCCAGATGCGCCCGTCGTTGCGCAGCGACTCGCTCATCAGCGTGAGCTTCGCCTGCAGATCGCCGTGACGCGGAATGCACGTGGGGTGAATCTGCGTGAAGCAGGGATTCGCGAAGGCGGCGCCCTTCTTGTACGCCGCCCAGGCGGCGGAGACGTTGGATCCGCGCGCATTGGTGGAGAGGTAGTAGACGTTGCCGTAGCCGCCTGTCGCCAGCACGACGGCGTCGGCGGCGTAGCGCTCCAACGCACCCGTGAGGAGATTTCGCACCACAATGCCGCGGGCGCGTCCGTCCACCAGCACGAGATCCTTCATCTCGCGCCGCGGGAACATCTTCACGCGGCCGGCGGCGATCTGCCGGCTCATGGCCTGGTAGGCGCCAAGCAGAAGTTGCTGGCCCGTCTGGCCACGCGCGTAGAACGTACGCGACACCTGCGCGCCGCCGAACGAACGGTTGTCCAGCTGCCCGCCGTAGTCGCGGCCGAACGGCACACCCTGCGCCACGCACAGGTCGATGATCGCGTTGGAGTTCTCGGCCAAACGGAAGACGTTCGCCTCGCGGGCACGGAAGTCGCCGCCCTTGACCGTGTCCTTGAAGAGACGCCACACGCTGTCGCCGTCGTTCTTGTAGTTCTTGGCGGCGTTGATGCCGCCCTGTGCCGCGATCGAATGGGCGCGCCGCGGGCTGTCCTGGATGCAGAACACCTTGACGTTGTAGCCCAGTTCGGCCAGCGTCGCCGCCGCGCTTGCGCCGCCGAGGCCAGTGCCCACGACGATCACGTCGAACTTGCGCTTGTTGGCGGGATTGACGAGCTTGAGGTCGCGCTGATAGCGCGTCCACTTCTCCTCGATGGGGCCGCCGGGTATCTTCGAGTCTAGAGTCATTTCGCCACCTCCGCGGTCAAAACCGCCTGGGCCGCAGTCGCCTGC
This sequence comes from Kiritimatiellia bacterium, assembly GCA_024405395.1. Classification (GTDB taxonomy): domain Bacteria; phylum Verrucomicrobiota; class Kiritimatiellia; order RFP12; family UBA1067; genus RGIG6720. The sequence continues at coordinate 21,968 of JAKSOW010000054.1, forward strand.
CGGATCTGCTTCTGCCAGGAATCGGTGCGCACCAGCGCGCAGGTGCCGAGCGCGCTGGCCAGAAACAGGCCCGCCACGCCGAGCGCCGCCACGCGTCCCGTCCAGTTGAGGAACGGCGTCCACTTCGCGTGCACCAGGCCAAACGTACGACACACCGACGGCAACGCGTGCCACAGATGCGTACCCAACAGAATGAGCGCCACAACATAGAGCACCATCCACACGGGATCGGAGAACGCCTGCGCCGTCGTGAGCCACATGTCGCGGATCATCTTGCCGGCGGCATCCCGATAGAGATGATGTGTACCGTATTTGAAGAACAGCAGATGCTGCAGCAGGAAGACGAGCACCAGCGCGCCCGTCACGAACATCGTGCGCGAGGGCAGGCCTTCGTCGTTGAGACGGGTCTTGACGGCATAGCGGTTATATCCGGCAGCCTTGAGGTTCTCCAGCTTGACGCGAATCGCGAGGCCGATGTGGCACAGGAAAAGCGCCGCCAGCCCCGCCTCCGCGAACCAGATGAGCGGCCGCAGCGTGTGCGTCAGGAACTCGGTGTAGGCATTGTAGGCCGCCTGGGCCGCCGCCGGATCCGGGTTCAGCAGCGCCAGATTGCCCACCGCATGCACGCCAAGAAAGCCGGCCAGCAATACGCCGGCCAGCCCAAGGGACTGTTTCTTGCCAATGGAAGAAGAGAGGTAGTCAAGAAACCACATCGTCTCAGCCCCGCACTTCCCGCACCAGAGCCGATGCGTCAGCGGCAAGCTTCTCGATGGCGGCGTAGTCGCCGGACGCGAGCGCGTCCTTCGGCACAATCCAAGTGCCGCCGCAGGCCACGATCTCAGGCACGGCGAGGTAGTCGCGTACGTTGGCGAGGTTGATGCCACCCGTGGGCATGAACTTGACGCCCGTGAAGCGGAACGCGCCAAGCAGATTCTTGATCATCTTCACGCCGCCCGCTGCCTCCGCCGGGAAGAACTTGACCATCGGCACACCCGCCGTAAGCGCCTGCGAGAGCTCGCTGGCCGTGGCGATGCCCGGCACCATCGGCAGCCCCACTTCCTTGGCGGCGGCAATCACGGCAGGATCGAAGCCAGGCGCCACACCAAAGACGGCGCCGGCGGCCTTGGCGTCCTTGACCATCTGCGGCGTAAGCAGCGTGCCCGCGCCCAGAATCGCACCGGGGACCTCGGCCTTGATGCGGGCGATCGAACCCGCCGCCGCCTTCGTGCGGAACGTGACCTCCAGAACCGGCAAGCCGCCCTTCACGAGCGCCTGCGCGAGCGGCACAGCCTTTTCCTCATCCTCAATCACGATCACGGGAATGATCCCAGCCTTCTTCAGTGTATCGACAACATCCATGATATTTCTCCTGTTGAATTTAAAGTTACGGTTAATTTAGATTATGCCTCGGCATTCGCCTCGGTACGCAGGCGGCGCAACACGTCACCCAAAGCCTCGCAGATGCGCTGCGACTCATAACGGTCAATGTAGCGGTCCGCAAGCTGCTCGCCCAGACTCTTGATCGCAAAGGCGAACTCGTCGCCCTGCTGATGCTCCTCCAGCCAGCGCTTGATCACCTGCGCCTCGTCGGCATCCACCTTTGAATCCTGCAGCACGCCTTTCACCAACATCCAGAATTCGGCATGTCGCTCTTTTTTCGTCAGCATACGCTTCTCCTCGAATGATTTTCGGCCAAATCAATCCCCACAGGAGAAGTACCCAGCCCATCCGCGCACCTTCTCCCGCGTGAATAGATATTATTATATCAAAATTTGCATTCCCCGTGTGAGGACAAATTTCAGCCGGAAGTTGTACAATCTCGTGAGTCAAATCGGAAAGGCAAGCTGTCGAGGTG
>JAKSOW010000055.1 GCA_024405395.1 Kiritimatiellia bacterium
CGCGGAAGATGATGGCCTATTGCGCGAAGCATGTGCCGAAGGCGCAGCTCAAGGGTTTCATCGGGTGTCCGTGGGTGACGCTCACGCCGGGCATTCCGCGCGAGGCGCTGCTTGACGCCATCGCCTATTCCGGGGAAGAGTTCAACCGTCTTGAGCAGACGTGCCGATGAGCATGCTCGTCTCATTGCTTTTCGTGGTCGCGTCGTTTACGGCGGCCGCGCAGCCGTTCACCTCGGCGCGCTGGATCTGGGCTCAGCCACGCGAGGCGCCGCCGACCAATGCCTATCTGCGCGTTCGGATTGAGGCGACAAAGCCCGTGCGCAAGGCCTGGTTCTTTTGCATTCAAGAGCGTCAGCGCCGAGTGACGCTCAACGGCAAGCCGCTGGCGCTCGTGCCGTACCCGGCCAATCGCGAGCGGCGCGGGCATGTCCGTTCCTGCGGACGCGATCTGACGTCGCTTCTGACGCCAGGTGAGAATGTGCTTGTCTTCGAGCATTTTCGTTGCCCTAAGGGATGCTATGGTCTGCTTTTGCGCGGTGCCGTCGAGTATGCGGATGGCACAAGTCGCCAATTCTGCTCCTCGGCAAAGGACTTTGAGGGTGCCGCCACTCTAGACGGTCCCTGGTCACCCGCCTGGGAACAGGGTGACGCGACGATGGTTCCGTGGACGCGTTATGGGGAGACGGTCCGTCAGTTTGCGACCGAACAGGAGCTGGAGCAGTATCTCGGGTTCATGCATGAGGGTAATGGGACCTTCCCGGCCGCGCGCCTCGCCCAGGAGCCGGAGTCGCCGAACGCGCGCATCGTCTATTCGGGGATCCTGCCGGCGATCGAAACGAACGGCCGGATATTGCCGCCGTATCGCTCCACGGAATGCGAATTCGCCCCTGCTGCGGAAGATGAGGCGTTCATTCGGCAGTGTGAGCGGATTGGGCTGCATCTCTACAGTCTGCCCCGTTTCCGCAACAACCAGATGAGCACGTCGCAGTCGACGTGGGACTTCCGTTCCATGGACGATGCCATGCGGCGAATCCTGCAGCTTGATCCAGAGGCGCGCTTCTCCCTCTACAACATCACGGGACGCCACCTACCGGACGGTTGGCTGGATGCGCACCCCGATGAACTCTGCGAATATGCTGTCAAAAGCGAGAAAACGCATGAATATGGCGGAAATATCCGCACGGTTTCGTTTGCGTCGGAAGCGTATCGCGAACTTGAGCGGAACTTCTGGCGGGCGTTTGGCGCATTCGCGAAGGACAAGCCGTGGCGCCGTCGCCTCGTGATGGTGCACTGCGGCTTCGGCGGTAGTGGAGACGGCATGCCGTGCGGCTGCCACACGATGCCGGATACCGGTAAGCGCATGACGGAACGCTTCCGCGCTTTTCTGAAGGCGAAATACGCCACGGACGCCGCCCTCCAGAAGGCGTGGGCGGATGGCATGGTGTCGATTGATTCGGTGCGTGTGCCGAATGCGGCTGAACGTTGGGGGACGGGGCGGTATGTGAAGGACGCCTCCGATCCACGTGATGTGCGTGTCCTCGACTACTACGACTGCTATCATTCCGTCTTTGAGGAGTTCATCCTCGAGTTCGGCAAGGCCGTCAAGGCTGCATTGCCTGGCACGCTTGTCGGCGCCTATCACGGCTATGTCATCCTTGGCTATACTCCGGAGGGCTCCACCGCCAAATATGACCGAATCCTCCAATCACCCTACATCGACTACTTCTATGCGACGACGCGCGGCTACAATCTGGTGGATGGCCTTTTCCGCGATTTGGCCCAGCCGATGCGCGCCGTAGGCAAAATGGTGTCGATCGAAGGCGATGTGCGCACACATGTGGCCCTGGGGCAGGGGGAGGAGAAATGGCGGTGCAAGACGCCGGCGGAGACGCGCGCGACGGTGGGGAAGTTCGTCGCCAATGCGCTCATTCAGGGGACGGGTTGGCATGTCGTCGATTTCGGCAATGCCTGGCGGACGCGCTGGTTCAATTGCCCCGAGGCGCTTGAGCCGCTGGCTGCCGGTATTCGCGCCTGGAAACGGCTATATGCCGCTGGCGACGTGAAGCAGGCGGCAGATGTGGCGATTGTGATCGATCCGAAGGACATGTGGCGCAGCGGTTACCCTGACTTCGACAAGAACCGTGCGGTTTTCGATGATCGGATCTGTCTGCCGCTGCAGGCGCTCAATCTCTCCGGCTTTGCCTATGACCTGTATGCGCCGGCGGATCTTGCGTCTGCGCCGAACACCCACAAGGCGGTCTTCCGGTTGGGATTCACCGGGGAGGCGGCGCCTAAAACGGCGGCCGAATGGGCTAAGGCGCTTGCGGCACGGGGGTGCCATGCCTACACGCGGCCCGGGTTCTACGTGCAGCGGAACTCAAAGCTGCTACTCGTGTTTGTGCCGAAGAATGCGACTGTGCCGGGAGAGTCAAAAGGGGTGAAGGACATGCTGGACCAAACGGGGCTGTGTGCCGTGACGCTGGAACGGCCCTGCCGTTGCGCCACCGATGTCCTTACGGGTGAAGTCGTCGCGCGCGAAACGGGCCGATTCACACTGCAGTCGGGTGAACCGAGGCTGTGGCTGCTGGAAGTCGAATGAATGACTCTAGATTTGCCGGTAAAAAATGGTATAATTTCCAACAATGACTTGTAGAGGCGAAGAGAAAGGATGTCATGCCATGATGAGTGCAACTTTGAGGAAAATGACGAAGCGTGGATATCTACTCAACAATCTGATCAAGTTGATTGGTCTTCCATGTGTGCTGGGGGCTTTTCTGGCGCAGGCTGAGGTCTACACGGTGCCGGCGGGCGGCACCGTGACGGTGACCGACGCCAATGTAGCCGAGTTTGCCGATGGCATCGCCTTTGCAGACGCCGCAGGGCGGGCGATCTTTCAGACGTCGTCGGCGCCGACCATGCAGTTCTCGGGCGAGGCCGGTGCCGTGGTGAAGGATACGGCGGCGGACTGGAACATGACCACCGCGCAGGCAACCTTCAAGGGCACATGGGATTTCACCGCCGGCACGACGACATTGTCTGCCGCCGGCGTTTTGGGCCCAGAGTCCACCTTGGCAAAGAGCAATATCTATGTCCGCGCGGGTGCGACATTGGCCTATAATCACATCAATGTGGTTTTGGGCTATCGTCCTTTACATCTCGCGGGTTCGGGGGTGGATGGCGCGGGCGCCCTGCATATGATCAAGAGGTCCGATAGCACGAGTTGCCTCCGTCATTTGGTGCTGGACGATGATGCGAGCATTTGCATGGACAAAGATGCCTATCTCTTCTTTGGCACGGACTACTCGAAGCGTGAAGTGGAACTCAATGGACACGAGCTCACCATCCAGTCGCCGAACGTCTGGTTCTACCAGATTGCGGCATCGTATGTTGTGGGGCCCGGTCGCATCCGCCTCGTCAATCCCAAGATCAACAACAGTTATTCGGGATGGAGCCTGCGTGGCGGCTATCTGCTTGATCCCTCGGTGGAGGTGCTGCTGGAGGACATGACCGCGCCCATGATGTACAACCATTCGCCCTCGAATTTCTACGCCAAGATGACGGTGGCGGAGAACGCCAAGGCCGTGTTCGCCCATCAGCATCAGTTCGACACTGTCCTGGACGAGACGGGGAATAAGGTCTCTGGCACCGGTTTCGCACGTGATGACGGTACGCAGAACTTCTGGGCTGGACCTGTCGAGCTCCGGGAAGGATCGCTGCTGCAGCTTGGCAGCACGATGCGAGCCGCAGACACGGCAGCAGGGCACAATCTGCGGTACATCGTGGGCATCTCGGGCTACATCTCCGGCACGGGCAACCTTAATCTCGGCACTCATGTCAGCTATGATGGCGGCAGGATTGTCATTTCCGGCCCCACCAACACTTTTACGGGCAATACCACGATCAAGACGCAGACCGGTCGGTCAGAGGTGATTCTGGCCTATTCGAATTCGGTGCCCGCGTATGCGAACGTGACGGTGAGTGGCGGCGAACTGAAGCTTCCCATCACTGCCGATGACAGCACCTGGCCCGCCTCGTGCTGGGCGCGGTTCCTGGCATTGGCGACGTTCAGCGACCAGGGCGGCATTGGACTCGACAACACAGCATTGGCGGATTGGACCATTTCGGGCGCGGACATCGACGCCGGCTTCGCGCCTGCGGATGGACGCGCGCTGGAGCCGATTCCGCTCGGTTCGGGCAAGGTCACGATGACGCTGCCGATGGAATCGCCGGTGACGCCCTTTGTGCCGGATCCTGCCGCCGAGTTCGTCTTTTCGGGGCTGGGCCAGGTGAATGCCGTAAACGGTCGTGTGCACGCCTATCATCCCACCAAGGGGACCATTGTGTATGCGGATGGCGCAGATTTCAAGCCGGCGGCCTATCCGTGGTATGTGGCGAAGAGCTATGGCTGTCCCGAAGTCGTCTTCCGTGGCGGTACATACACGAACGTGGTACCCTTGCCGGCGGATGAAACGCATTTCGCGAGCGATGAACTCTCAGCGTTGCGCGTGGGTGCCTATCGATCCCAGGGTGTGTTGCGGGTGGTGGATGACTCCGTCATCACGGGGAAAATTCAGGTGGCGTACTATTCGACGTCTACGGGTGCCGTCTATCAGGCGGGCGGTAGGGTTGCGCTTTTGGGCAACAATGACGACAATCGGGCTTCACGATGTTCGCATGTGGCATATGGCGGTCACGGGTACTATGAACTGGCTGGAGGCGAGTTGGACATCGTTGGATTCTTCACGCTCGCGGGCGGTTCGGGTTCAAGCGTTTTCCACCAGAAGGGAGGCGCCCTGCGGGTCGTTCCCAATCCGGGCAAGGAGTCGTCATTGCCTTTCTTCAATCTGGAAACGGCCAACAACACGCGCAGTCATGTGCGTTTCTCAGGTGGTACCTCGGAATTCATCTACATACTCGCCGGGCGTTATGACGGTGGCACGGATGTGCAGCTCACCATAGATGGCGATGCTGCGTTATCCACTTCCAAGGGGCTTAATTCGGGGTATTCCAGCGTGCCTGTCAAGTTCAACTTCAACGGTGGCGCCTACAAGGGGGCCTTGCCGTTGCGCTTCAGGGTGGGCGAAGGATTCACGAAGGGGTGGTACGCGCGCACGTATCTGAACTTCAACGGCGGCACGTGGAAGACGGGGAATGGGGCGATCCTGGGCAAGCCGATGCCTGAGACGGATGAGGAGCGTGCGACCAGCACGGCGTCGCAGCCCATTGCCAAGACAACAATCTACGCAAAGGGCGCGACCTTCGACGCTTCCGGCCTTTGGCCCAGTCTTGACATGCCGCTGACGGCGCCTGGCGGCAAGGGCCTTGGAACCATCCCCTGGACGCCGCGTGCGGGTTTCATTGCGCCGCCCGCCGTTGTGATCACGGGCGACGGCTCGAATGCCTGCGCCATGGCCGAGTTCGATTCAGATTCGGGTACGGTGACGGGCTTCACGATTACCTGCCCCGGTGAAGGGTACACGACCGCAACGGCCCAATTGTACATGGGTGACCTGGTGGTGGAGACAATCGACTGCACGGGGGCCCTCGTGGACAATGTGGGTGGTGGGGTCACGCTTCGCAACAGTTTGGGCTCGGGCTACTTTGCGCTCAATGCCACGAACACCTACACGGGCGAAACTGTCATCGACATGGGTGATACATACGTGACCGTCAATGTCGCCGGCGCCATCCCGGCAGGCAATGACCTCACGCTCAAAAGCGGCATCCTGCAGATGAACAACAAGCAGGAGCTCGAGGTTGGCGCGCTGACGCTGGCGGGCGGTTCGATAACGTCGCTCAAAGCCCCCATCCGTGCCAAGACGCTGGTGGCCGTCCAAGCCGAGACGGCCTCGGCGCTCTCCACTGGCGTGATCCTTACCGAGACTGATCAGACGATCTCCGTGGACGATCTCCTCGTGGGCAAGTCGTGGAAGGTCGCCAAGGCGCTCACCCTGGCGGCAGACACGGTGTTGACGGTGACGGGCGACTTCTCGAAGCTTGACCGCAAGACGCGCTACACCATCGCGACGGCGGAAACCCTTGCGGGCGTTCCCGCACTGGTGACGGAGGACACGTCTGACGCCGCGCAGGGCTGGCAGCTCATCACGCGCGACAATTCGATTCTGCTGTCTTTCCCTCAAGGCACTGCCATTTTCCTGCGGTAAGGGCCTTGCCGCATGTTGCCGACTCTGTGCTTGCTCCACTTTCTGGTGGATGCGTGTTCGGCGGCGGTATTTGTCCTGTCGGGCGATGCCTGGTACCTGGCGTTCGTCTATGGTGTCGTTGCCTTTGCGCTGCAGGCGCCTTTGGGTATCTTTCTTGATGCGCGTCCCAAGCCGCTGCGATCCTGTCTTTTGACTGTGGGGTGCCTGCTGTCGGCAGGTGGTGTTCTGGTGGGGCGGGGATGGGGCCCGTTGGCGGTGGTGGGGGCTTGTCTGGGCAATGCGCTCTTCCATGTCGCTGCCGGCAAGCATCTGCTGGAGCGATATGATGGGGCTGCGGCACCTCAGGGACTCTTCATTTCGACGGGAGCCTTTGGGCTGATGTTGGGCCTGCAGACGCCGCCCGCTATGTCCAGTCTGTGGTTGATGGCGCCGCTGATGGCCTATGCCGCCGGATTGGGATGTCTCTGGCGCCTTATCGGAGCGGTGGTGATGATGAAAGAAGAGGACCTCGGCTCAAGGCGTGCGCCATTGTGTGAGGCCAAAGGATGGACTGCTGTAGTGATTCTGGCGTTGATGGCGTTGATCACCCTGCGTAGCTGGAGCATGTTGCGGGTAGGGTTGCAGACGTCGATCGCGGCCGTTGGTCTCGCGCAGGCGCTGGTGTTTGCTTTGGCCGTCTGGGGCGGAAAGGTGATGGGTGGCTGTTGTGGTGATCGCTGGGGACAGAAAATCGTGATTGCCGTAGGCCTTGTCGGGGGTGTGGGAACTTGGCCCTGGGCGGCTGTCGGCAATGTCTGGGCGCTCGTATTGGTTTTGTTTGTGGTGCATTTGACGACCGCGCCGGCATTGTGCCTGCTGTATGGCGCCTGTCGAGGGCGAGGCGGGCTCGCTTCGGGGCTCAATTGTCTGTCGCTGTTCGTGGGGAGCCTATGGGTATGACGCTGGGGCAGATCGGCTGGGTGATCGGCTGGGAGTGGATCAACATCTGTCTGGAGTACACGGCGGTTGCCTGGTGGCGGCGGCCGCGGCTGGTTGGCGCCGTGGCGCTCGTGAATCTGCTTACGCATCCGCTGTTCTGGCTGTACATGGAGCACTGCGAGCCTGGGGCCTGGGCCGTGGCGGCGGCGGAAGTCGCCATTGCCGTGTTCGAGGGCCTGGTGCTGATGGTCTGCTATGGCCGTCGCGCTTGGCGTGCGTGCCTCGGCGTTTCATTTCTGATGAATGCCGTCAGCTGTGGCATAGGTCTGCTTCTGCAGTCGTGAGAGATGGCCGTCATTGCATTCGGGGGCGGGAAATGGTAGAATACCCACGAAGGAGAAATGGGTTATGACGACGCGAACACTGGGAGGGCGGAAAGTCTCTCTGCTGGGCTATGGTGCCATGCGATTGCCGACGGTTGATGGTGGCCATGCCAATGCCTGGAACAAAGACGGCTACTCCAAGTCCGACATCGACCAGAAGGAGATGGATCTTCAGGTCAAATACATGCTGGACCACGGCGTCAACTACTTCGACTCATCCCCCGCCTATTGCCGCGGCGAATCCGAGGCTTGCCTGGGTCGCGCCCTGAAGGCAAGTGGCTATGACCGCAAGGACTACATCATCGCCACCAAGCTCTCGAATTTCGCCCCTCAGCAGTTTACGCTGGAGGCCTGCAAGAAGATGTTCGAGGACTCGCTGCGTTTCCTGCAGACGGATTACATCGACAACTATCTCCTGCACGCCATCGGCAATGGTGGCTTTGACATGTTCAAGAAGCGGTACCTGGACAATGGCGCGCTGGATTGGTGCGTGGAGCTGCGCGCGCAGAAGCGTATTCGCGCCCTGGGCTTCTCGTTCCATGGCGACCCCAAGGCGTTCGAGTGGGCTATGGAGCACCACGACAAGTACCATTGGGACTTCTGCCAGATCCAGATGAACTATGTGGACTGGAAACACGGCAACGAACTGGCCAAGCGTAATCTCGATGCCGAATACCTCTACAACACGCTCACGGCCAAGGGCATCCCTGTGGTGATCATGGAGCCGCTTCTGGGCGGCCGCCTGGCGCGCTACAACTACGCGCTGGCCCACGCGCTCACGCCGCTGGACCCCGAAGCCTCGTTGGCGCAGTGGGGGCTTCGCTTCTGCGGCTCCTGGCCGAACGTGCTCACCATCCTCTCCGGCATGACCAAGCGCTTCCACGTGGAGGAGAACGTCGCCACCTGTTCGCCGCTCAAGCCCTGCAGCCCCGCCGAGTTCGCGGCGCTGGAGCGGGCGGCGCAGGCGTTGCTGAAGCTCAACACGATTCCCTGCAACGACTGCAAGTACTGCATGCCGTGTCCGTACGGGCTCGATATCCCGAAGATCCTCACCTTCAAGAACGAAGTGCTCACGGCCCGCGTGCCGCCTACGGCCAAGGAGGTGTTGGCGCTCTACGCCAAGATGGTGCCGGAGGAACTGCGCCGGGCCGACCATTGCACGGGCTGCGGCCGTTGCCAGCCGCATTGTCCGCAGTCCATCAACATCGCCAAGGAGATTGCGGCGATCGACAAGTGGATCGATACTTTGAAAGACGAGGTGCTGTGATGAAGAAGACCCTCAAGATCCTGCTGGCGGTCGCGATGCTGACCGCTGTGACCGCCGCCTTCTTCGGCGTCACCTGCTGCGCCTGGGCGTGCCGCATTCAGCCGAGCGCTTCGTGGGCCTTTCTCGTCCTGTTGGCGCTGACGCCGCTGCTGGGGCGCTTCTTCTGCGAATGCCTGTGCCCGCTTGGCATCCTGCAGAGCTTCGTCAACTGGCTGTTCCATCCCAAGACCCACGTGCGGCGGGTGTGCACGCGGTTGCCGTCCACCCGCCCTCAGCTGATTCTGCGCCTGGCCGTGCTGGCCGCGTTTCTTGGTCTCATGGGCGCCGGACTCGGTGGCGCGGCCTATCTCGCCACTCCCTATTCAATCTACGGACGCGCCCTGACGCTCGCCGTGCCGGGGCTCGTGGTCTTTGGCGTCGTGCTGGTGCTGGCGGCGCTGGGGAAGGGGCGCATCTGGTGCAATTGGGTGTGCCCGGCTGGAACGCTCTTCACGCTGTTCGCACGCAAGTCCGTGCTGTGCCACAAGGTGGGGCCGGGCTGCGCCAATTGCCGCGCCTGCTTCCCCAAGACCGACAAGCCTGACGTGCCTGCGTCTGCACCCGAAGGGGACGGGCTTACGCGTCGTGAGGCGCTCAAGGGTTTTGCGGTGGTGACGGCGGCGCAGGCCGCCGAGAAGACGACGGATGGCGGCTATGCCCCGATTTCGCTGCCGGGCGTGCCGAAGCGGCCCGCCAGCGTGTTGCCGCCTGGCGCCGTGCCGCGTGAGGTCTTCACCCGCACGTGCGTCAGTTGTGGGCTTTGCATCGCCAACTGCCCCGAAAAATGCCTCACGCCCTCCGTTAGGATCTCCAGTTTCGGTCAGCCCGAGATGGATTTCCGCTTCGGGCATTGCCGTGTGGCCTGCACGCGCTGCAGCGAGGTGTGCCCCACGGTCGCCCTGCGCCGTCTGGTGCCGGAGGAAAAGAAGGCGATTCACATCGGGCACGCCATTTGGAAGAAGGATCTGTGCCTGCGTACCAAGGAAGATGTGCCGTGCACGGCGTGTCAGCGGAAGTGCCCGGTGGAGGCGATTCATCTCGTGGCGGGCTTCCCCGTGATCGACAAGACCATCTGCTTGGGATGCGGTGCGTGCGAACACGTCTGCCCCGTACGTCCGATGCCGGCGATCTTCGTGAAGGGCTTTGACCGTCAAGTGGTGGTCTCGCGCATGTCGGAGGCTGATCTCGTTGCCGAAATGCGCAAACGCATTGTCGAGGACGGGCAGTCCTCGGTTGCGGCGATGAATGGTAGCATCGTTGGCGTGGAGGCGGGGCACGGCGTTGAGCCGCTGCTGCGCCTTCTGGATGGCGGCAAGCTCAAGGGCGCGTTGGTGGTCGACCGCGTGATCGGACGCGCTGCTGCGGCGATTCTCGTTGCCGGTGGCGCCCGCAAGGTGCATGCGCTTCTGATGAGCGACGACGCCAAGATCTTTCTGAGTGCCCGAGGCGTCGCCTGCGATGCCGAGAAGCTCGTGCCGAAGATCCTCAACCGCGAACTTTCCGGGGCTTGTCCCCTTGAGGATGCCGTCAAGGCCCTCGACAAGCCAGAGGCGATGCTGAAGTCGCTGCGGGCGCGCATCACGGAGCTCGCCGCCAAGCGCTGATGTTCCTGCCCACCACCATCGAAGAGATCCGCCAGCTCGGATGGGATCGCCCTGACATTGTGCTCGTCACGGGCGATGCCTATGTGGATTCGCCCTATTGCGGCACGGCGGTGATTGGCCAGGTACTGACGCGTCATGGCTTCAAGGTGGCGGTGCTTTCCCAGCCTGCCGCCCGTGATGTCGCCGCATTTCAGGCGTTGGGCGAGCCCAAGCTGTACTGGGGCGTCTCCGCCGGCTGCGTGGATTCGATGGTCGCGAACTATACGGCCACGGGCCGTAAACGCCATCAGGATGACTTTACGCCGGGCGGCGTCAACAATCGCCGCCCCGATCGCGCCACCATCGTCTATGTGAACACCATCCGTGCGGCGTTCAAGCCCGCCAAGCCGATCATCATCGGCGGCATCGAGGCCTCGCTCCGGCGCGTGGCGCACTATGACTTCTGGTCCGACAAGGTGCGGCGCAGCCTGCTTTTCGACGCCAAGGCGGACATCCTCTCCTATGGCATGGGCGAGCGGTCCATGGTGGCGCTCGCAGAGGCCTTCCGTGACGGTACGGACTGGCACGGCATCCGCGGCATCTGCTATGCGCGCAAGGCCATGCCGGAAGGGGAGCCGCGTTCGCCGGATGATGTGTGGCTGCCGTCTTTCGCCGAGGTGTCGGCCAATGACGAGGTCGGGCGCCGGGCCTTTCTGAAGGCGCATCAACTCTTTGCCGCCAATCAGGAGCCGATCACGGCCAAGACGTTGATCCAGCCCACGGACATGCGTGAACTGGTGCACAATCCGCCGGCGTTGCCGCTGGAGGCCGCGGAGCTGGACGCCGTTCACAACATCCCCTGGATGCTCGATGCGCCGCCGGCCATTCGCAAAGAGGGGCCCATTCGCGCGTTGGACACGATTCGCTTTGCCGTCACCACGCACCGCGGCTGCTATGGCAATTGCCGATTCTGCGCCATTACGGTGCATCAGGGACGCCGCGTCGTGAGCCGCAGCGCCGATTCCATCGTAGCGGAGGTGGTGCGCTTCGCGAAACATCCGCGATTCCGCGGCGTGGTGTCGGATGTAGGCGGCCCCACGGCCAACATGTATGGCTTTGACTGCCCGCGGAAGAAGGCACAGGGCGCCTGCGCGGGCAAGGATTGCCTCTTCCCGCATACGTGCCCCGCGCTCAAGCCTGATCATGGTCCGCAACTGGCGCTGCTGAAGCGCCTGCGGGAACTTCCGGGCGTGCGGCATGTGTTCGTGGCCTCGGGCATTCGTCCCGATCTTACGGCAGCAGACCCCAAACACGGATACGAATATGTGGCGACCATCGCCAAGCATCACGTGTCGGGTCAGCTCAAGTTGGCGCCGGAACATGTGGTGGACCATGTGCTGGCGGCCATGGGAAAACCCAGCGTGAAATCGCTTTTGGCGTTCAAGGACCAGTTCGACGCCGCTTCACGCCGCTGCGGCAAGCGGCAGTTTCTCACCTATTATTTCATTGCCGCCCATCCGGGGTGTTCCGAGCAGGACATGCGCGAACTCAAGCGCTTCGCCACCACGCGGCTCAAGCTCAACCCCGAACAGGTTCAGATTTTCACGCCCACGCCACTCACGGCCGCTACGGCGATGTACTACACGGGACTGGATCCCGAAACCGGTCGGCCCATGCATGTGGCCCGCGGTTTAGGCGAGAAACAGCGTCAGAAGGACATTCTCACGCATTAGGGACCCTCAAGGGAGCGCTTCTGATTGATGGCCTTTTTCGCTACTTAACCCCTCATTCGTGTCCTGCACAAGTTTTACAGTTGAAAAGGATTGCCGCACTAAGGTATAATTATCGGGACTTTAGGCACGAGGTGACCGCATAGGAGAGAAAACAGATGAAACATGAGCCGAAAATGACGGGATTGGTCTTGATGGTCGCCTTGCTGGCGGCACAGGCGGGCTTGGGGACGGACTATACCTGGACCGGTGCCGTGGACAGGGACTGGAATACGGCCGACAACTGGAGTCCCGCGGGCGTACCGACGGGCGGCGACACGGCGCTCTTCACGAAGGCCGTCGACATCGCCTCCGACATTTCGCTCGGCGAGAGTGGCGAGAATCTGACCATTGGTTCACAGGGGGCCTCCCCGGCCTATGTGGTGAAACTCTCGGGCGTCATCTCCGGAAAGGGGGGCCTTGTAATGCGTGCGGGTGCGCAGGGCAGCGTCAAGACCACGATCAATATCGCCAATGCCGCCAACACGTTTGAGGGCTCGTTCACGTGCTCCAGTGCGTTGGGCTCGGGTATTGTGCGCCTGTCGACGCTCGCGCGCAAGGGTGTCGCCTGTTCGGTGGGCGTGAATGCCGGCAGTGACGCAGACCACCCCCTTTCGTTCCAGGGTTTGGGCGATGTCTATGTGGACACCACCGGTTGCGAGACCGACCGGACCATCGCCGGAGGCCCCTCGTTCTATGTCGAATCGCCTAAAGTGTTCACGTTCCTTGAAGACGCCGCGCTCTCTGGCAACTGGACCTTCCGCGGCTATGGTACGGCGCATGTCTATTGTCCGCTCTCCAGTGCAATAACAAAGCTGGGCCGTACGGACGCCGGTTTCGTCTACCTGCACAATGACGACAACCAGATGACCGTCAACCTCGGTTTCAGTGCGGGTCACTTTATGGTGCCTTCAGTGGCCGATAAGGGGGAGGTCTGCTCGATCGGCAAGGGAACGCAAATTTCCATGGGCCAGACCTATGGCACCGATGCGTTCTTCAGCTATACCGGCAGCGACGACGCGGACACCGATCGTAACTTCAGCCTCACCTATCCGACGCTCGCCCAGGCCAACAACACCTTCTACGGCAAGAACTATGACGCCATTACCTGCGAAACGCCTGGTACCACGCTTACGCTCAACGGCGACATTCTCCTCGCGAACCCGGATCTCGCGTCCTTCCCCAACCTCAGATTCGGCGGCGCCGGCAATGGTGTGGTGACGAAAGGGATTGGTGGCGCGGCGATTCAGGTGTGGAAGGAAGGTAATGGCACGTGGACCTTCGCGGGCGAGAACACCTATGGCGGCGGCACAATGGTGAGAGGCGGTCGACTGGACGTGAACGGTTCCACGCCGGCGCTTGCATCTGGTGATTCGGTGACGGTGAACGCGGGCGGAACGTTGGGCGGCAACGGCCAGGTGGGGGGGCGCGTGCGGGTGAAGGCCGACGGCGTACTTGCGGCGGGGACGGCCGACGAGACGGGTGTGCTCACGGTGGGTGACCTTCAACTCGAGAATGGGGCCGTATTGCTCCTGAAGGTTGAGGCCGCCGCGTCGCCTGCCGTGTGCGATTCGATCACGGTGCTCGGCAACTGCGCGATCGGTGGTGGCGTGCTGGTTCGCCTGGTGGCGAAGGATGGCGGGGCGGTGCCGTCGGGCGAGTATCCGATCTTCTTCGCTGCAGGTGTCGACGCCTCGCTTTTCGCCTTCACGGGCGATGTCGCGGGCAGCTTTAAGATGGTGGACGGCGTGCTGGTGGCGTGTCCGGTCGGGACTTCCGCTTCGCTTACCTGGCGTGGCGACGTGGCGAACAACGTATGGGACTTCACCACGAAGAACTGGAATGGGCAAGCCTTCTCCAGCAGTGCCGCCGTGACGTTTGATGACAGTGGAGAGGCTTCGGTGCCCGTGGCGATCACTGGGGATGTGGATCCGAACCTGGTGACGGTGAACGCCGCCAAGGACTACACCTTTTCCGGCTCCGGCAAGATCACCGGCCTCGGCAAGCTTGAGAAACGCGGCAGCGGCACGCTCACGATTGCGAACGCCAATGACTACACCGGCCCCACGGTGGTTGCGGCGGGCAAGCTCGCGATCGCCCCAGGCGGCAGCCTTTCGGGCACGTCCATTACGGTAGAGAGGGATGCGGCCTTTGAGGGGGCGGGCGCGATCGCCGGCGAGAATCTGGTGCTTACGTTCAAGACGCAGAACGTGTCGCTTTCGGACGCCAATACCTTTTCGGGCATTGTGAACTGGGACTTCACGGGCTATACGGACACCGCCGACAAGTACATCCACCTCGGCAGCGACGGGCAGTTGGGCAATGCGAGCAAGGTAACGGTGCAGATGCCGACTTCCTCCAAGGTCTTCTTCGCGATCACGAACGCGTTCACGGTGAAACCGAGCGTGGACCTCGAGTTCATCAAGAACGGCAGCTCGAAGAACTTCGAATTCGACTGCCGCAATGCGGACAAGACCCAGAAAGCGGCGGGTCCCATTGGCTGGGGCGGCAACATCCGCGCGGTGGGTACTTCAGGCTTGCTCTATATGGAGTTCTACCCCAACCAGAACATGAGCGTCGGAACGCCGGAAGCCGTGGGCGAGACTGAATTCAGCGGCATAACCTATGTCTCTCTGCGTGGCGGGAGGGTGTACGACTTCTACTCCCGCATCGACTGCCCTGGTTGCACGTTCAGTCCGAACGACGGTGCCGTCGTCAGCCTTCATGCGACGAATGCGACGCTCGATGTCCTGAGCACAAGCTACGGCACGCTTTTGTGCCACACGAACTATGCGATTGCGCCTACGGTGCAGGTGACATTCGGAAAGAACGGTCTTGCGTATGATCACATACACTCTTCCTACTTTGACCTGAACGGCACGACCCAGCGTGTGGCGCGCATCCAGGAAGGCTACATCCACGGCGGCGGCGAGCGCAAGATCTTCACGGCCGTCGACAAGCCGGCCACGCTGATTGTCGCCGCCGAGGCGTCCGACAGCGCCTTCGGTTCGGTCGGGCGCTACACGTCGCAGAATGGCGACAACAAGCCCCCCTACATCTACATCGAGGGTGAAGCGCCTGCGGGTGCGCGGGTCTACGCGCACGACGCCTGGATCGATGGCCCGCTCACGCTGGTCAAGGAAGGGCCGCGCACGCTCTCGCTCAACGTCTCCACCAACGCCTTCACCGGCGATGTGATCGTGCATGCGGGTACGCTTGCGGCGAATGCGCCGTGGTCGCTCGGCATGGGCACGGGCGAGGTGCCGGGCGATGGCCTGGGTGACAAGAACCTGGTCGTGGATGGCGGCGTGCTGCAGCTCAACGCCGCGCAGCTCGGCGTCACGAACGCGACGATGCGCATCGCGGCGGCTGACGGCTCGCAGGGTATGGTGCACCTGCCGGCAGGCGTGAATCAGGAAGTGCGCTACCTGTGGTTTGGCGAGAAGTACATGCACGCGGGCGTATATGGTTCGGCGGAGTCGTCCGCCGCGAACAAGTGCGCCTGTTTCACGGGTACGGGCACCCTCGTCGTCAAGAGCGGCTATTGCGGCACGCTGCTCATCTTCCGTTGAGAATGTCGACCGAAAAAGGAGAGCCATGAACGCAAGAATCCATTTGTCCCTGATGTGCGCGCTGCCCCTGATGATGATGTCGGTGCGGGGCGGTGAGCTCATTGTGTCGCCGGATGGACTGACGCCGCAGGGCGCGCTGGAGAAGATCCGCGCCGCCAAATTGGCCGGCAGCAAGGAGCCCTGGACCGTTCGGGTGAAGAAGGGCGTTTACGCGCTGGACCGTTCTCTGGAAATCTCCCCGATCGACTCGGGTACGCCCGAGGCGCCGGTGACGTGGATTGGCGAAGGCGAAGACTCCGTGATCGCGGGCGGCACGCCGCTCACTGGCTGGCGCGACGAGGGCAATGGCGTGTGGAGCGTGCCCGTGCCCAAGGCGCCGAACGGGCAGAGCGCCTATTTTGAGCAGCTTTGGGTGAATGGCCGCCGGGCCGAGCGGGCGCGACTGCCGGATACGGGCTACTTCAAGATCGCCAAGCCGGCGATTGCGCCCGATGCCGCCGTGAAGGGGCGCTTCGTGGAGCACGCCGTCATCACCAATGGCGTCGACGTGCTGGCGCGTCTGGCGGCGGACGAGATGCCGCATGCGCAGATGTGCGTCATCCACAAGTGGAGTTTCGCCCGGCGCGTGCTGCGCGGCTTCGACGCCGCCTCGGGCACGGTGGAGACGTGGTCGCCTTCGCCCTGGAACCGGTGGCAGACGTGGAACGTGCGCGAGACGATGGTGTTCTTCGAGAACGTCCGTTCGGCCTTTGACGCGCCGGGCGAATGGTTCTACGACGCGAAGGCGGGCAAGGTGCTGTATCGTCCGCTGCCGGGCGAGGACATGGCCAAGGTGCGCGTCGTGGCGCCGAATGCGAAGATCAGCCAACTCCTGGCGGTGCGGGGCAATCCGGGGATGGGCGATTGCGTGCACGATCTCGTGTTCAAGAATCTCGCGTTCGAGTACTCGGATGCGCCGGTTGCCACTGAGCGGGCCATTCGGCCTGAACATCCCGAGATCAAGGCCTTCAAGACCTCGCCCAACGGTCCCTCGGAGGCTTGGCAGCACCAGGCCGCAAGTGGCAGCGATGGCGCGGTGACGCTGCGTGGCGCGCAGCGGATCGTCTTTGACGGATGCCTGGTGCGGCATACGGGCAACTATGCGTTTCGCTTCAATGACGGTTGCACCTCCAACAAGGTGTTGCGCTGCAAATTGGAGGATCTGGGCGCGGGCGGCATCTGGATGGGCTCGGAAGTGGGCCATGTGGCCAAGGACGAGAAGCTTACGCGCCGCGTGATCACCTCGCTTGCGCCGCTGTCGACGGCCTTCAACCGCATCGCGAACTGCACCATACGTCAGGGCGGACGCTTCAATCCCGAAGGCACCGGCGTGGCGCTTACGCACGTATCCGACTCCAAGGTGCTGCACTGCGACATCCACGACTTCTTCTACACGGGCGTCTCGGTGGGCTGGACCTGGGGCTTCATGGGCAGCGTGGCGCAGCGCAACGAGGTGGCCTTCAACCGCATCTACGACCTGGGCAAGGGCGTCATGAGCGACATGGGCGGCGTCTACACGCTGGGCACGAGCTTTGGCACCACGGTGCACGACAACATCGTTCACGACGTGAACAGCTATGCCTACGGCGGCTGGGCGCTGTACACCGACGAGGGCAGCGAGGGCATTGTGATGGAGCGCAACCTCTGCTGGAACACTACGGACGGCAGCTTCCATCAGCACTACGGCGCGGGCTGTGTCATCCGCAACAACATCTTCGCCTGGAACAAGGTTCGCGGTGCGGTGCGCACCGTGCGCAAGGTGGTGCAGGATGTGCCGTGTTCCCTCCATTTCGTGAACAACATCGTGCTGGTGCGCGAAGGTGGTCTGGTGGGCAAGGGACCGCGCGGTGTGGCGGGCGTCTGGGCCAACAACCTCTGGTGGGATATGTCGGGTTCAGTGGAGATGGACGGGCTGGACTGGGAGCATTGGGCCGCCTGCGGGAAGGAGACCGGCGGCAAGTTGGCCGATCCGCTCTTCGTGAATGCCGAGGCCTACGATTTCCGTCTGAAGAAGGATTCGCCCGCCTTTGCGCTGGGATTCAAGGCGTGGGACTACAATTGCGCGGGTAACAAGTGATGGCCAAAGCAGTCTTTACCGTCGGCGCGCGTGGCAGCAAGTTGAGCGTGGCCCAGACGCAGGCGGCGATGGATTTCCTGGCCCGCGCGTTTCCCTGCACAAGGTGGCGATTCACCGCGGTCGAGACGCCTGGCGACCGTGATCTCACGACGCCGCTGGAACAGAGCGCGCCCGACTTCTTTACGCGTGACCTTGACGACGCTGTGCGCGCGGGGCGCATTGACTGCGCGATCCACTCCGCCAAGGACCTGCCGGGGTATTCGGCGGCAGGCGTGCCGATGGTCGCCGAGGGGCTGGACTGGTTCTGGCTGCCCAATCGAGCCGATCCCCAGGACTGCTGGGTGACGCGTCGTGGCGAAGCGCCGCGCAATCGGGCTTCGTTCCGCATCGGCGTCTCCAGCGCCCGCCGCAGAGCCTATGCCCAGGCTACGCTGCCCAAGGCGAAGCTGCTGCCGATCCGCGGCGCCATTGATGCGCGTCTGGCGCAGCTGAAGGATGGGCGCTACGATGCCGTTCTGATGGCGCAGGCGGGGTTGGAACGACTTTACCCTGCGGGACTGGCTGACTTCGAGGTCCATCCCATTCCGCTGGCCGATCTGCCGCCGCCGGAAGCGCAGGGCTATCTGGCGGTGACGTTCCGGACGGGCGACACGCGGTTTATGGCCCTGCGGGAAAGATTCGCGAAGGCCGTGCGGTTTGTCTCCGCGGGCGTGGGGGATGCCGCGTTGTGCACGCTCGCCGGCTTGCGGGACCTGTGTGACGCGGATGTCGTGCTCTATGACGCCCTGATGGGCGACTTGGCCGACTTCAAGGCCCGTATCCTCCGTGAAGCAGGGCGACTGCCGGCATTCGTGCCCGTGGGCAAGCGGTGCGGAGCGCATTCGATGAAGCAGCCGGAGATTACGGAACTGATCTGCGACGAGGCGCGCAAGGGGCGCCGTGTCGTGCGCCTGAAGGGCGGCGATGCGGGGCTTTTCGGGCGTCTGGCTGAGGAAACGGATGCGCTTACGGCGTTGGGCATTCCGTTTGTCGTGCGGCCGGGCGTGTCGGCCCTGACGGCGGCAACGACGGGCACGGGGCTTCTGCTGACGCGTCGCGGCGAATCGCGGGGCTTCACGGCGCTGACGCCGCGTTCGACGGGGCAGGAGACGCCCCTGGTGATGTTCATGGCCGTGCAGGTGGCGGCCGAAGAGGCGAAGAAGCTGATGGCGGCGGGGTACGCGCAGCAGACGCCGTGCGCCATCGTCTTTGATGCGGCCGGGCCACGTGAGAAGGTGTGGCAGGGTACGCTCGGCGGATTGCGCCAGGAGCAGCCGGAGCTGAAGGCTCTGGCCGCCGAGGGGTGCCCGGGACTCTTCATCGTGGGCCAGGTTGCGGCGCATCTGTGGCCCAAGCTGGGGTGGCTCAAGGGGGCGCGGGTGCTGGTGACGGCGTCTGAGGCGGTGCAGACGCGGGTGGCGCGGACGGTGGAGGATCGTGGCGGCAAGCCGATTGCCTGGCCGCTCATTTCCCTGGAGCCGCGCCCAATCGTCTATGATGAGAAGTATGACGCCATCGTGCTGACGAGTCCGTCGTCGGTGCGCCTCTTCTTCGCGGCCTGTCCGATTGACCGTCGCAGCCTGCCGGCGTTCTTCACCTGTGGCGCCGGAACGGATGCCGAGTTGCGCAAGTACGGCCTGGTCTCCGATGTGATGCCCGAGAGCGACTTCTCGGCGCGTGGGCTGATGGCGCTCTTCGCGGGCGGCAAGAATCTCAAGGGCAAGCGTATCCTGCGCCTGCGTAGCGCCAAGGCCGGACCGGACGTGGCGAATGCGCTGCGAAAGGCGGGGGCCAAGGTGGATGACGTCGTTCTCTACGACAATGTGCCGATGGTGGCGCCGGCGGCCAAGCCTGCTGACAGGCGTGCCAATTGCGCGATGTTGCCGTCCTTTGACGCCGTGCATTTCGCCTCGGCTTCGGCTGTGGAGGTGTTCCTTGCGGCCTATGGCGCGGCGGCATTGGCCGGAAAGACGGTCTACGTGATGGGCGAGCCTACACGCGCGGCCTTGCCGTCGAATTGGAGCAAGAGGGCACAACTGCTGGAGACTTGGCGATGAAATGGGTGGGCGGCGTGTCGCGTCGGACGTTTTTGGGCCTGTTGCTGGCCTGGGGTATCGGTCTGTTGCTGTCTGGGTGCTCCTGGACGCCGCAGACGGCGGAAACCGAAATCTACTTCATGCGTCACGGCGAAACCACCTGGAACAAGGCGCGCAAGCTGCAGGGGGCCTTGCCGCATCCGGAGCTGACGCCGTTTGGGGTGAAGCTGGCCGAAGAGGCGGCGGACGGCATGCGCGCCCAGGGCATCTCCTTTGATCGCGTATACGCAAGTCCGCTGCGGCGGGCCTGGCATACGGCGGAGATCGTGGCGGCGAAATGCGGTACGCCGCCCCTTGCCGACGCGCGGATCGCCGAAATGAACTTCGGCGTCTACCAGGGTACGAGCAGCGCCCCGGAGGCCTATGCCGACGACAATATCCGCGCATTCTTCCAGGCGCCCGAGAAGTATGAGCCGCGTGGCCCAGGGGCGGAGTCCTTTGACGACGTGGGCGCGCGCGTGGCGGAATTCCTGGAGAAGGAACTCAAGCCGCAGGAAGGGCGCTCGCGCCGCATCCTGTGCGTGACGCACGCCTTTGTGCTGCGGGCGCTGCTGCGCCATCTGTCGGGTGCGCCGCTGACAGATCTCTACAAGGGCCCGAAGTCGCCGAATTGCGGTGTGCATGTGCTGCGCCTCAAGAACGGCAAGTTCTCGGTCAAGGAGACGGGCCGGATTTTCTATGACCCCGCGCTGACGAAGAAGCTCGGCGCGTTCTGATTGGCTTTTCAGGGAGATCTACGATGCGGAAAACATGTTGGCTGGGTCTGGCGCTTGGAACGACCTTGAGCGTGGCGGGCTACACAATCGAGAACGATAAGCTGGCGATTCGCTTTGCCGAAGCCGATCAGGCCTTTGGCATCACCGGCATCGTGAACAAAGTGGCCGGCAACACCTCGTTCCTGACGGTGACCACGAATGGTTTGAACTTCTGGTCGATGACGTTCCGCGGCGGCGAGACGAATCAGCAGATCTGCATACACAACCGCATTCCGGCGCGGCGGACGGTTCGCCCGCTGCCCTGCGGCGGCGCCGTCTTCGTGTTTGAGGACATTTCGTTGCCGGGCGCCAAGAACGCCCTTGACGTCTATGCCACCGTATCTCTGACGCCGACGGGCGAAAGCGAATGGCGCCTATCGGTCACCAATCGTGCGGCGGGGCTTTGGGCGCTTGCCACC
This sequence comes from Kiritimatiellia bacterium, assembly GCA_024405395.1. Lineage (GTDB taxonomy): Bacteria > Verrucomicrobiota > Kiritimatiellia > RFP12 > UBA1067 > RGIG6720. Next base: position 21,121 of record JAKSOW010000055.1, read on the forward strand.
ACGGAATACCCGTATCTGCGGGGTGTGCTGCCGAATGGCGGCGATGCGTTGGTGCCCACCAAGAATCTCGGCGCGCGCTTCATTCGGGACTTCAATCCGCGGAACCTCGGGCCGCAGGAGTATCCCTATCCGAGCTGGTATCCGATGGTGACGGCGTTCCAGCAGGGTGAGGCGGGGCTCTATCTGGCCGCGCATGACCGTGAAGCGCGGTACAAGAAACTGAAGTATGGCTCGGATGGACGCGTCTACTTCGATACGCTGGTGGAGAATGCGGGGGTGAGAAACGCCACGACGGATGGTCCGCGCTATCCAGTGGTGTTGGCGGCGTATCGGGGCGACTGGTGGCAGGCGGCAAAGCTCTATCGGGCACATGCGATGACGTGTCCGTGGGTGGCAAAGGGGCCGATCGCCAGGCGTGCCGACTATCCCAAGGCGATGGCGGAGACGGCACTGTGGTGCCGTATGGCGGGTTCGTTCGAGAATGCCACCAACCGCGCCGCCGAAATTCGCGCCAAATGGCCCGACCTCAAGATCGGTGGGCACTGGTATGGGTGGAACATTCAGCCGTTCGACACGGACTATCCGGAGTTCCGCGCCCAGGCGGGCGTGCCGGCGTATCTGCATGGGCTGCGGGATGATCGTCTGATGCCGATGCCGTATGTCAATGGCCGCCTCTGGGATACGCAGTTGGCCTCCTACGACTACGCGTGCCGCGAGGCGTGCCGTCAAATGGACGGCTCGGTATATCAGGAACGCTATGGGCATCTTTTTGCGGTGATGTGCCCGGCTTGTGCCGGCTATCAGGATGTGCTCTATCGTCTGGCCACCAACGTGGTGGATACGGTGGGCGCGCCCGCAATCTACTACGATCAGATTTCCTGTTCTCGGGCGGTGCCGTGCTTCAATCCGGCGCATGGGCATCCTGTGGGCGGCGGCAGCTGGTGGATGGAGGGCTACCGCAAATCGCTTTCGCGCGTACACGACTATCTGGCGCCGCGCAACATTCCCATCACCTCTGAAGGCGCCGGTGAGATGTGGCTGGATCTGGTGGACGGCCATCTCATCTGCGGGCGTGCCGCCACGAACAAGGACGTGCCGTTTCTGCCGGCGGTCTATTCGGGGTACACGGTGTTCTGGGGGTCCGAGATGGCGTTTGACGACTTCGAGGATCCGGCGGCATTCTATGCGCGGATGATCCAGAACACGATTTGGGGCGTCGCCTCGGGACGTTGGGTGCATTGGCGGCTCTTCAATCCGAAGCCCGCCAAGGTCCAGCCCGCCTTCGACGCCTGTGCGGACATCATTGGCCTGTGCGGACGCATTCGCATGGCCGCCAAGGATTTCCTCGTGTATGGTCATCTGGAGGGCGATCTGAAGCCAGAGGAGGCGCTGCCGACGGTGTCGTTCAAGTGGTATCGCACGCGCATCAAGAACTTGCCGAAGGGGAAGCGTCCGCCCGCCAACGACGTGACCTTGCCCGCCGTGATCGGAAATGTGTGGCGCACGCATGATGGCGCGCGTCGTGCCTGGTTTGCCGCCAATGTCTCGGACAAGGAACAGACGGTGCGTTTTCGTCTGTCGCCGGGTGGCGCCGCCCCGATGGCGCTTTCGCTTCCGGGCCAGGCCGCCGCGCGTTTCTCGTATGCGGACGGCGTCGTGAGGCTCATCCTTGCCCCACGTGAGGTACAAGGCCTCGTGCAGGTCTTCACACCTGCCAAGTGATTAGCGGTGGCCTCTGGGGCCGCCTGGGCCACGGCCTCCATGCCAGCCGCGTCCGCCGCCGCCTTGGGTGGCGTCGTAGATGGTCTTGACCGTTTCCACGATCTCCTTGACGTCCTCACCCTTGAAACCAAGATTGCGGGCCGTCTGGCGCAGGAGCATGTCGCGTTCGGCGTTCTCCAGCTTGTGGAGCTCTTCCCAGGTCTTGCGCATTTCCTGATGGGCCTTTTCGCGCTGCGCGTCGGTGATGCTGGTGTCCTCCGGGTTCATCATCCGCATCAGCTCTTCGCGGCGGACGAGCAGGGCCTGGAGCTTTTCGTGGTTCTCGCGTTGTTTGGGGCTCATGGACGCCGTGTCGAGCGAGGCGAAGAACTCAAGCCGGTCCTGCGTGCGGGCGCTCATGCGCTGCCGCCATTGAGCCATGTTGTTCGTCATCTGCGCATAGCGCTCGGGTTCGTTCTTCTTCATTTCCTCCATGCGCGCCCGCATGTCGGCGGCGCTCGGCGGACCGAATCCCCGCGGTTCCTGTGCGACTCGGGTCGCCGTAGGGGCGTTGGTGAGTGTAGCCGCCGCCTCCGTCATCCCCGCCAGGCGCTGTTCGAGATCCTTGACCCGTTTGCGCAGAGTGTTGATGGTATCCTTCTGGTCAACCTCGGCGACACGGGCACCCCGGACGCGATGCGGGCGTTCTTCCTGTGCAGGCGTGGCTGGCGCAGGCTGGAGCAGATAGCCGATGACGCCTCCAACCGTAAGACTCAAGATGCCCGTAAGGATGATTTTTGTGTTCATACGGGCCATTATAGCACAAACCCATTG
>JAKSOW010000056.1 GCA_024405395.1 Kiritimatiellia bacterium
GGCGATAAGCCTTGTGGATGAAAATTGGATATGGTAGAATGTCGGCATGCGACATTCCAAATCGTTTCTGGCGCTTCCCGTGACCTTTCGCGGGTCGTATTATGTCATACGCCGGATTGGACAGGGTGGCAATCTTCCGCAGTTGGCGCAAATTTGGGGCATAGGATGACGATGTTGAAAAGACGGACATTTCTGAAGGTAGTGGCGGCTGGTGCTGCGATGAGTGGCCGGCAGGTGTTGGGTGCCGGTTCTGGAGCCGTGCGTTTGCGGGTTGGCTTCTTGAGCGATACGCATGTGACGCCGAAACCTCAGTCGGCCTCGCGCGTGGTGGCGGCAATGCAGCTTTTCCGTCGGTTGGGCGCCGATGTCGTGGCCCATATCGGCGATTTGGCCGATTGGCGTTACCCGGAAGGCTGGGCACACTATCGGGCGGCGGAGGAAGCGGCGTTTCCGTGTTCGGGCAAGCGGCCTGAATTCCTCTATGCCTTTGGCAATCACGATGCCCTCAATCCTGCTGCGCAGAAAAATCCCAAGATCCCCCGGATGCTGGACCCGCTGGAATCGTTCCAGGCGATGAAGGAGGCCCTGGATATCGCGCACGGCTATCATGACTTCCGCGAGATTGGGGGGTACCCGTTCCTCATCTTTCCGCAGTCGTTCGAGCAGGGGTATGGCATTGAAGACTACGAACGGGAGATTGCCCGTGTTTGTGCCGCCTATCCGGGGCGGCCGGTCTTTGTGCTTGAGCATGAGCCGTCGTACAACACGACCTACAATTCCTCTTTTTGCGGTGTGCGGCGCCGTGCCGTGCTGGACCGTTACCCGCAGGTGATCGAGATTTCGGGTCATAAGCATTCCTCGGTCTTCAACGAAGCCGCAATCTGGCAGGGTTCGTTCACGTCGGTGCAGATCAGCTGTCTGCAGTCCTGGTACGGGCTCAACGTCGGCGATGTGGTGCGCGGAAAACAGTCTGCGGGTGTGGCCATAATGGAAATCTACGACCACGAAATCGTCTTCCGGCGCTTCGACGTGGAAACGGGATATGAGTCGCCGAAGCCTTGGGTGCTGCCTTTACCATTGCTGCAGCAGCGGCCTTACGCGCGTGAGGTGCGTGTGGCACAGGAACGGGTGGCAGGTTATACGGACGGCGGTGCGGTTGAGGTCACGCCCGACAAGGTGCCGTTTGGCGCCGTTGAGGTATGTTTCCCGAGTGTTCCCGCCGCCGAAGAGGTGATGGTCTATAGGGTGGAGGTTCTGCGACAGGAGAAGGGGGCATGGGCCCCTTGCGCCCGAAGGGATGTCTTTGGGGAGTTTTATCTGAGCCTAAATCGCCGTACGGGGAGATTGGGCTGCTCTTTCCTGTCGTCACAATTCGAAGCCGGGGCGGAGTATCGTTTCCGCGTGACGCCTCAAGGCTTTTTCGGGAAGCTGGGCAAGCCGATCGAAACCGCGTGGACAGCGCCCGCCAAGGCGCCTTCGACCGTTCTTTGGCAGCTTGCTGAGCCAATGACGGCCCCGAAGTCTGTTGCGAGGGGTGTGTTCAAGCTTCCAATCCCGTTGTCTGCCGCTGTGGTGGCAGGCAAGGAGGTGCGCGTAACGGCGGAAGTGCGCACGGTTTCGACGCACCCCGACCTGCTGACGGGACCTGCGGTTGGCATCGGCGATAAGGTTATCTGGTCTTCGGGGTATCTTGCGCCTGCCGGTGATTCGGGTTGGCTTACGTATGTCTTTGACCTTAAGGGCAAAAAGGTCCGTGAATTTGCGTTTGGCGCCTATCAATTCGAATCGTATTCAGTGCAGGTCCGGGCCCTGAAGGTTGAGGCGTTGTGCTGAACCAGCTTGACAGGCAAGGGGAGTTTTTCGTACAATTTCAAGAACTTCATGAGAGGAGTTGTTATGAAGCTGTTTTACGCGATTGCATTGATGGGACTGGCGGCATCGGCTGCCGAATATACCTTTACCGGGGGCGGCAATGACGGTGGCAAGTGGTCCAATCCCGCCAACTGGGGCGAGACGGGCGCGGCCATGACGTTTGCCGCGGACGATGTGCTGGTGTTTCCCAATGGCATCACCTACGCGGAGAACGATCTGCCGTCCGTATCGGTGGCGAAACTCGTCTTTGACGGCAATGCCGCAGCGTTGGCGTTAGCCGGCAATTCCTTCACATTGGGCGCGGGCGGCATCCGCCATGCGGGCTCGGCATCGGTGACGATTTCAAATGACTTCGTGGTCACGGCCGCCGAAACGCCACTTGACCTCGAAGGCGCAGGCGACAATGCCATCGGCGCGCTGCATCTGCGTGGTAGCGTCTCGGGCGTCGGCGGCCTCGCGAAGACCGGCCGCGGCGATCTGTACCTCTACAAGGCCAATCCCTTTGAAGGACGCTTCACCGCCAACGGCACGGGCTACACCAAGGCCGGCAAGGGGCCGATCAACAATGGCTTCTCTGGAATCTCAACCGAAGTGCACATCTATGATGGCGGCGCCATGGGCGCGCAGGAGGCGATCATCTCCGAAACGTCTCCCGAACATTTGGGCGACTGCCTCCACGTACACGGCACGGCGGGGGCCGTGACGACGATCAACATCCCCGTGCGGCTGGGTGGTGCCGACAACGCCAATCCCTGTCTGGATGTCCGGGATGGCGATGTGACCTTCGCGAAGCCCGTCAGCACCTGGAGCCGTACGCGCTTCCACCTCCGCGGCGCCAATCGTGTGCTGCGCTTCGCGGACATCGCCAATCCGTTTGGCGGCCTCGCCGGCAGCGCCAGTGGTTCGGGCTGGTTCATCCTCTCGTCGGATTGGGGCGGGAATCAGCACATCTATTTCGATGGGAGCGTTTCGGGCAGTGGCACGCTCTACCTCATTGGATCTAGTTCGGTGCACGTACATTTTGCGGCACCCGGGAACACCTGGGGTGTGTTCAACAATCAGGGGCTTGTCCATTGCGAAGTGGAGAATGCGCTTGCGCCCAGGTTCTCCAACTGGAATCTGATCAATAACGCGCGGCTTCATCTGGAAGGGCACAATCAGCTCGTCACCAAGGTCACGCAATTTGTAGCGGGAAATCCGAGCTATGCCATTCACAGTCCGTTGGGGCAGCCGGCGCAGGTGATCTTCCGCTCCGCTCTTCTGGGGGATTTCCCGGCCACCTTGACCTACACGGCACATTTCTCGGGTTCGGCCGGTCTGGAATGGAATCCGGCCGTGACCGCCGAGAGCTCGCGCACCTTCATTCTGGACGGCACGGTGAACGACACGTCGGGCGACTTCACCGTCAAGAGCGGCACCTTCGCGCTCGCCAACGGCGCCCAGCTGGAGTACCTCAACAGCATCAGCGTGCTGGAGGATGGGTTCTGCCAGGTGCCTTCGGGATGCCGGCTGGGGGCGCGCACGCTGACCTTGGATGCGGGGCGCACGCTGGAATTGGGCGAAGATGTCACGGTGACGGTGCGCAAGGCGGTCGTGGATGGTGTGGCGCTGGCGGACGGCGAGTACAAGGAGGCGTCCGGCTATGTGGCGGGCGCCGGCACGCTGAAGGTCGATTCCACGACGCTCAACGTATGGAAGGGCGGCGACGGCGATTGGAATGATCCCACCAAGTGGGAAGGCATGATGGCGCCTGCCGAAGGGGAGGATGTCTCGCTGGGTGCCGGCGGCACAATCACGCTGACGCCGGATGGCACGCGCTATGGCAAGGTGTCGCTGGGCGGCAGTGCCGAGGCGACCACAACGCTGGTGCTCACAGGCTGGGACCAGCCGTTTGTGGCTGATTCTGTGCGCGTGGCGGCCAATGGTGTGCTCACGCATGCCGGCCCGGTGACGGACGACAGCCCCACCAATCGTGTGTATGTGGTGTGCGATTCGTTTACCGTGGATGCCGGGGGCGCAGTGGATGCCTCCGAGAAGGGCTGGGCCGGTGGTGTCTACAATGGGCACAAGGCCGGGTACGGCCTGGGGGCCGGCAAGGCTTACGGCATAGGCGGCTTCCACCTGGGGCGTGGTGGCCGCATGACGCATGCGCCGGACTACTTCGTGGTGCCCTACGATGACCCGATGCAGCCGTCGCTGCCGGGGTCGGGCGTCTATTGCGGCAACTCTTTCGCCAAGAGTACGTGCGCGGGCGGCGGCGTGGTGCGCATTGTCACAGCTGGTGATGTGGTGGTGAATGGCGTCATCCGCGCGGATGGCGCGGATGCGGATCGGCAGGCGTCAGGCTTCAATCCGCAGACTTCGGGTGCGGCCGGCGGCAGTGTGTGGATCACGGCGGGCGGCACGCTTTCCGGCGCGGGCTCGATCACGGCGGACGGCGGCGACGGCGACGATCCGCGCGGCCCGACCGTCTTCACGCCGATTGTCCCTGGTCATTTGGACGCCTCCGACAACGCTGGCCGCGCGGGCGGCGGCGGTGGCGTCGCGCTTGAGTACGACACGACGCGCCAGACGGCGGAGCAGGTGGCGGGACTCACCGTTTCGGCGGCCCCAGGCATCTATCCCAACGCCAACACATGGCAGGCGGACTTCGCCACGGCCGACATGAATCGCCTTGAGGCTGAGCCCGGCACGCTGCATTTCGCGGATCGCAAGATTGTGGACGCGACCCTGGGCAAGTCGCTGACGGGACGTCTGGTGGACACCTTCCTCGTGGAATACACCTACGCGGGCGACCTGGTGTGGACGAATGGCTTCGTGCGCTTCGGCGGTGAAGGGGCCGCCGTGAAGGTGACGGGCGGCGTACTGATGTCGGGCGCGCATTCGCGCTTTGAGGTGGGCGGCATATCCAACCGTCTGATGGGCACCACGCTCTTTGATGTGCAGGCGGGTCTTGTGCCCGTGACGCTGGAGGTGGCGGGCGATTTCGTCATTTCCAATGGCGCGGCCTTTGCCATTCGGGCGGCGAAGGGACGTGGCGCCGACTTGTGGGGCGGCGAGGTTTCGGTGGCCGGTGCCCTTGAGGTCCTCGACGGCGCCCATCTGTATCCCTATTGCGACTACATTTCCGGTCTGGCGTCGCGTTTTTCGGTGGGGCGTTTCCGCGTGGCCGAAGGTGCCGAGGTGAACGCCACGCTGCGTGGCGCTTCGGGCGCCCCGAACGATGGCGACTTCAACAATCTCTTCAACAGAGGTATCCTGCCTTACCGCATCAGCACGTCCGCCGGCGGCTACGGTCCGTCGGCGTCCCCGCAGAAGGGTGTCTATGCGTATGTGAGTGGATCGCACGGCGGCAAGGGCGCGCGCGCCTATGCCAATGGCGCATTGCGCAGTGGCGAAGACCGGGCTGCCTTCGATGATCCCTATCGGCCTCGTCTGTGTGGTACAGGCGGTGGTTCGGGCGGCTATGCCTCGGGTGGCGACGCGGGCGGTGTTGTCTATGTGGAGGCTGCTGGCGCCGTTGAGGTGGATGGCACGATCTGCGCCGACGGTGGTGCGCCGCAGTCCGTGTCGGGCGTGGGCCCTGGGTATACCTCGGCCGGTGCCGGCGGCACGATCTTCCTCTCCGGCGCGACATTCCGGGGCGGCAGCACGGCGATCCTCTCGGCCAAGGGCGGTGATGCGTGGTATATGAACAACTCTGTCACGAGCTTGGCCGGAACGGGCGCGGGTGGCCGGATTGCGGTGTGGTCGGGTCAGCCCTGGGAAGAGGGCCTGGAGTATGCTTCTGCCCGAATCACAAAGGCGCAGGAGCCTCTTGGCGCGATTGGCGGCAAGGAGCCGAATGTCTTCCTGGGCACGGTGTCGGCGGCGGCTGGCGCGGTGACGTTGAGTCCGCGCTATAGATCCAATGCGCCGTTGGCGGAGATCCCGGAAGGCGTCACGGCCGAAGACGGAACGGTGTGGTTCTGCCATCTGGCGGCGCCGCGTGGCACGTGGATGATCTTCCGCTGATTGCGCGAAAGGAGAGGTTGGCATGAGCTTTGCGGCGTTGTTCTTGGCGATGGGCTGGGCCGTTCACGGGTGGAGCGGCTATCAGCCGCTGCCCACCCTCACGAAGGAGACCCAGGACGGACGTGAGGTGCTGGTGCTCACAAACGTGCAGGGGAAGAGCGGCGGCTGCATCTACACCACCCCGCGCACGCGGTGCCGCGCGGGCGACATCGTCAAGGTGTCGTTTGAGGCCCGCGGCACGGGCAAGGCCTTTGCCACGGTGGCGCGCTATACGGCGAAAACCGAATATAACCAGACATGCGCCAAGGAGGACTTTGCGCTGACGCCGGAATGGAAGCGCCATGAGATGGCGTTCCGCATCGGCGACGGCACGGCCGGCCCCACCGCCACCTGCGATTTCCAGCTGGGCGTGCTCAAGGGGGGCGAGGCGCGTTTCACGGCGGTCACGATGGATTTCGAGCGGCGCGCGCTGGAGGACTTCGAGGGACCCGGACCCTATGTGGGCCAGGCCCAGGTCATCACCGGAAACATCGCCCCCGGTCTGCTTTCCGCCACGCGCATGGGCGTGGTGCGCACCGCCGAACCGCGGGAAATCGCCTTTGAATCCAGTTCGCATTCGCTCCCGGCCGGCGGGAGCAATCCCTTCCTGGAGACCTCGGCGCGCCTCTATTCGTTTGGCCGCACGGCGCGCTCGGCCTCGACGCTCGACTTCCGCTTCGCCGCCCAGGACGGCAATGCCTTTGTGCTGACGGTTGCGCACGATCCGTCCAGCGACAAACTCGCCTGCACGCTCACCGACCGTCTCGGCGGCCAGTCGCAGGTCTGTGGCCAGCTGGATGTGCCGTATGGGGCCTTGCCGGCGGACTTCGTGGTGTCGGCGGCGCAGAGCGGCGAAGTGCTGCTGAACGTGACGTCCCTCGCGGATTCTTCCCACCTGGTCGCCAAAGGCCAGTCGCGGTTCTTCGCCAAGCGCACCGCGCCGATGGACGTGCGCCTGCTCTTCACGCCCAAGGGCGGCGAAGGCGAGCTTGTGTTGGACAACTACGCCATCGGCCGCGCGGATCCCGAGGTGAAGTTCCAGCCCGTGCCGTTTGCGATCGAGAAGGCCCCCACCTTTGATCCGGTTGCCGCCGGCTGGCCGCTGGTCTTCGCCGATGAGTTCAACGGCCCCACGGTGGACGCGTCGAAATGGGAGATGTCCAAGTCCTCCAATCCCGATTTCGCCTTCCAGAAGGACGGCATTCTGCACATTCGCTGCGACTGGGACGAGGCGCACAAGAAGCTGAAGACGGCCTCGCTGTGGACCCATGAGAAGTGGGCCTACGGCTACTTCGAGTCGCGTCTGCGCTTCACGCGCAACTCGGGCTGGTGGGCGGCGTTCTGGCTGTGCACCCATTCCACGGCCAACCCGTTCCGCGACGGCTTCGAGATCGACATCTTCGAGGACTACTACACGCGCTGCGACAAGCCCGACGGCGTGCACAAGCCGATTCTGGACCATAACCTGCACATGTTCGGCAGCGCCATCCTCAAGAGCTGGAACTACCGTTCGGAACTGCCCGGCTCGCTGGACGACTTCTATGTGCTGGGCTGCAAATGGACGCCGTTCGAGATCTCCTACTATCTCAACGGCAAGCTGATCGCCTCCCAGGCCACGCATTCGGGCCACAAGTCCGTGACCTTCGACCCCATCAGCCATGGCGCGGGCTTTTCGCCGCTCAGCGCGATTGTGTCGGGGCAGATCATGAACGATTCGTGGTTCTGCCACGACACGACTGGCTTTACCTTCCCCGAGGATTTCCTGGTCGACTACGTGCGCGTCTATGCCTACCCCGAGGCCGACAGGCTCAAGGTGACGCTGAAGGGGAGCGACTCGGCCTTCTTCGCGAAGCCCGGCGAGCGTCAGCGCTTCTCGGTGACGGCGCAGCCGGCGGCGGACGGCGCCAAGATCAAGGCCGTCTATCTGTTCGACTCGGGCTATCTGATCGATTACCGCACGGAGCCGCCGTATGACTTCGAGGTGACCTTCAGCGAGGACTACTACGCGAAGACCCGCTACATGCGGCCCGGCCGCAGCGGCAAGGTGACGCCGCTCGCGGGGACGGGACAGCATGTGTTTGCCGCCTACGCCCTGGATGAGAAGGGCCGCTACGCGCACGCCGACGAGACGGTGGGGCGGCTTCTGTGCGATCTGTCGGGCTCTCGCCCGTATCGCGGCGTGGCACATCAGATTCCGGGCGTCGTCAAGTGCGGGCTCTACGACGAGGGCGGTCCGGGCGTGGCCTATTCCGACACAACCCCCGAAAACGTCGCCAGCAAGAAGTTCCGTCCCGATGAAGGCGTGGACGCGGCGAGCGAGACGTGCATCGGCTCGGTCAACGCCGGCGAGTGGCTCACGTACACCGTCGACATCGCCAAGGCGGGCGACTATCGTGCGGTGTTCACCTACGGCACGCCGGAGAAGGGCCAGGCCAAGCTGCACGTCTTTGTGGATGGCATGAAGGCCGGCACGTTCGACTGCCCTGCGCACGCGGCGGCGCACTGGGGTGCGGACACGAAGAGCGTGATCAAGCGCCTGCCGTTGCCCGCCGGTCGGCACCGCCTCACCATCTTGTGCGAGGAGCGTTTCAACTTCTCCACGCTGGAGTTTACGCCCGCGCAATGATTTGATATAATTACGCCATGAAGAACATCTTTATGGCGTTTTGTGGGTTTGTTGGGGTGTCGGCCTTCGCGGAGGAGTCGGTCAAGGTTTCCTCTTTTGGCTATGATCCGGTCGATTCCACGGCGATTGTGCAGAAGGCCCTGGACTCAGGGGCTAAGCAGATTGTCTTCGACAAGGCGGCTGGATCGTGGGTCATCGGTCCCGTCCAGGCCCGCGGCGAGTCGGAGATCCTGTTTGAGGAGGGTGTGCAGCTGCTGGCCAAGCCCGGGGATTTCCTGCCGCTCAAGAGCGCGCTCTTCAGCGTCGTTGGCGTCACCAACCTCACCTTGAGGGGCCTGGGCGCGGGCGCGACGCTGCGCATGCGTCTTGCGGACTACCAGAAGCCGCCCTACAAAAAAAGCGAATGGCGGCATGCGCTCTGCATCAAGAGTTCGCGGAATGTGCTGGTGGAGAACCTGACGCTGGCGGATTCCGGCGGTGACGGCATCTACCTGGGCGTGAGCGTGCCGCGCTGTCCGAACGAGAACGTGACGATTCGCCGCTGCGTGTGCGACAACAACAACCGCCAGGGCATCTCCGTCATCTCCGCGCGTCATCTGCTCATCGAGGACACGGTGATGAAGAACACGCGCGGCACGGCCCCGAAGAGCGGCATCGACTTCGAGCCGAACAACCCCGCCGAAGTGCTGGTGGACTGCGTGATGCGCAACTGCCTCACGGAAAACAACGACGGCGCGGGCTACGACATCTATCTGGGGCAGTTGGGCGGCATCACCGAGCCGGTCTCGATCACGCTGGAGAACTGCCGCTCCGTGAACGACAGGCGCGGCGGCGTTCCGCTGTCGTTCAATCCGTTCCGCCACAACAATGGGTTGCCCAAGGGCGGCTTCCTGAAGGTGAAGGGATGCACCTTCATCTACTCCTCGGGCCACGCGATCGCGCTTCGCGACAAGCCGTTGGGGGTCATGGACGTGTCTGTGGAGGATTGCGTGTTCGCCAACGTGAGCACGAACGCGAAGCCCGAGGCCGACATTGTCCTGGCTGCGCGCGAACGGTGCAGTCCGCAGACGGACGGCATTCATTTCAGGAACGTGACCATTCGCCGCCCCACGCGCGAGGGCTGGTTCAGGGCGTCGGCGCGTCCGTGGATGGCCGTGCCGATCACCGGGGTCACCGGCAGCGTCAATATCCAGGCGGAGGGCACGCACACGCTGATTGCGCTGGATGAGGCGTGGCGGGCGGCGAATCTGCCGCAGGGAGGTGACGTGCTCAATCTGGAAAAGGTCGCGTTCGACCCCGCGAAGGCGCAGGTCGTGGACACGAAGCCGGGCGAGGCGGTGAAGCTGGCGCCGGTGAAGCTGCGCGATGGGTGCGAGGCCATCGTCTATGCGGCGAAGCCGGGGCCCGTGTCCTTCACCGTGGCGCTGGCGCCGGTGAACAGGAATCCGACGCGCGAAGAGGCCGTGTTCGTGGTGCGGAATTGGAAGGGCAAGAAAGTCGCCACCTTGCCGCCGCCCGAGAGGAAGGCCGCGGTCCGCACGTTCACGGCACCCGAGGCGGGCTTCTGTCGGCTTTCCTGCCAGGCGAAGCCGCATGCGCTCGTCTTCAGCTCCTGTGATGCGCCCATTGGCTTCCAGCCGCTGCCGAAGGACGGGTTTGACGTGTACAAGTCGAAAGCCAGCCTCCATTTCACGCATGCCGCAGGTACGGACGCCGCGTTTTTCTGCGGGGGTGCGGGCGGCGAATACGTCACGGTTTCGCTCGTTGACCCTGCAGGCACGTGCGTCAGGCGCTGGGAGAATCAGGGCGACTGGGGCTTCTGCCGTCTGGCGCCGGACGCTCCTGAGGGCCTGTGGCGCGTGGATCTGACGCGGCCCGCCGCGGGCATGGTGTGGGAGGACTCCTATCTGGATCTGACGGGCATGGCCCCCGTGTTCTTCCTCACCTCCGAGAAATATTGGCGGTAATGGCGGCTGATTGGCCTATATGCGCAAGATGAAGCATGTGACGTGTGCCCTGGCCCTGTTGGGCGTTGGGGCCGTGTATGGCGTTGCCGACAAGTTCGTGGCGGCGGGTTGGGAGTTCGCGGGCAAGGACGTGAACCATGTGCTGGCGCGGGCCGATGCCTATGACCAGACGGCGCTGGATGGCTGTGTGCTCTATCTGGAGGCCAAGGGCAAGGACGGTCTGCGCCTCACCAGCCGCAACATCATCCATCAGCGCGCGTGGCAGTATGACGAGCTGGCGCCGTTGGTGCCGAAATATCGGGAACTGCTGGCGCACAAGGCGTTTCGCCACAGTTTCCTGAATTCCTACCGCGCCCCCACAAACCGCGTGGCGTGGACGGATGACGCGATGTGGGCGAAGGTCGCCAACAACATGCGCGTAGAGGCCAGATTCGCCAAGGCCTGCGGCTTCCGCGGACTGCAGATGGATCCGGAGGACTACCACCATCAGAACCAGTATGTGCGCTGCGACAAGGACACGCTGCCCTATGCCGAGCTGGCGGCGCTGGCGCGGCGTCGTGGGCGGCAGGTGTTCGAGGGCGTCTTCGCCGAGTTCCCGGACGTGACGATTCTCTCCTACTGGCTCCTGACCATGGGCAACACCTATTCCGCCTGCCGCGACGAGAAGTCCCTTCAGGCGTTTCTGGCGCGGAGCGGCGTTGACCTGTGGGTGCCGTTTGTGGAGGGCATCTTCGATGCGCTGCCGCCTACGGCCACGCTGATCGACGGCTGCGAGAACGCCTACAACTGGCGTGCCGAGAGCATGCAGTACCTCAAGGCGGCCATCCACACGCGGGAAGTGCTGGGCGGACTGCTCTCGCCCGAGAACCGCGACAAGTACAAGCTGCAGCTGCAGATGTCCTTCGGCACGTATCTGGACGGCTACAGCGTCATCACCAACGGAACCTGGTACATGCCGCCGCTGGAGGGCTCGCGCGTGCGCCGTCTGGCGGCGAACCTGGCGCAGTCCACAGAGGCGGCCGGGGAGTTCATCTGGTTCTGGGGCGAGAAGCGCAGCTGGATCGGAAAGGACTCCTGGGAAGCCCAGCTGCCGGGGCTCAACGACCTGATCTATGGCCTGAAGAACCCCCATGAACTGGGGCGGCGGCTGCGTGAGCGGATGGTGCGGGGGGAGCTCAAGGCGCTCAACGACAATGTGGCCTGTCTCGGGACAGACCCCGCACGGGTGCCGAAGCCGTATTCGTCGTGGCAGGAGATCCCCAAGTACAAGCTGCGCAGGGGCACCTTCGGCTGCGATCTCACGATGGGGCATGGCGATTCGTCGTCGCTCGTGGCGCAGAACGTGGAGCGCGGCTGCTTCACCTACAGTGCGCATGGGCACAAGCCCGGCGCGGTGTTCGGGCTGTCCTTCGCCTCGAAGGGAGAGCATGTCTCGGTGCGCATCGGTTGGATGCGCGAGCATCGGTGGGATTGGTCCATCCAGCCCCTCATCGTGCCCATCACAGGTGCGCCTGACGCACAGGGATGGACGGTGACCGACTTCAGCTTCGCCATCCCCGAGAGGGCCGATGGGTTCGGCATCATGTTCAACGTCAATCAGGATCCGAACGAGAAGTGCTGGTATGACGACATTGCCGTGATACCCGCGTCGTGAGCACAAGGCGGAGGAAGGGGATGAAGCCATGAATCGCAGGACGTTTCTCCAGTTGATCGCGTCGGGTGGCGCGTGTTCGGCGTTCAACATCGGCTGCGCCGGCTTTGGACAAGGCCGGGCGCGGCAGATCGCAGCAGGCGCGCCGATCCGTGTGGCGCTGATTGGCTGTGGCGGGCGCATGGGCTCCATTCTCGAGCCGGTGATGAAGGAGCGCGTGGTCGCGTTCGTCGATCCCGACCCCGCCCAGGTGAAGCGCATGGTGGCGCGTGCGGCGGCGTTGCCGCAGGCGGCCCATGCGGCGGGAGCCCGCGTCTTCGCCGACTATCGCGACCTTTTCGACCAGATGGGGGAGGAACTGGACGCGGTGGTCATCGCCACCCCCAATCACCACCATGCGCTCCCCACGGTGTTGGCGGCCGAGCGGGGCATCCACGTGTTTGTGGAGAAGCCGCTGGCGCTTACGCTGGAGGAGGCGAAGCTGATGCACGCCGCCGCGAAGCGCACGGGCATCGTCACGCAGGTGGGCAATTTCGGGCACTCCACCAAGGCCATGCAGGTGTGCGTGGACTCGATTCGGCGCGGGCTCATCGGCGAAATCCGCGACGTGTGGTGCTATGACGACCGCGTCAACGCGATGATGTACCGTCCGAAGGGATGCCCGCCGCCCGCCGGCATGGATTGGGACGTCTGGTGCGGCGGCAGCCCGAAGTGCGAGTACTACGCCGCCACGGCAGATCATCAGGGCATGCATCCGCACGACTGGCACAGCTGGATCGGCTATGGCAACGGCTCCATCGGCAACATGGCCACGCACATCATGGACGCGGCCTTCTGGGCGTTGGATCTGGGGGCGGTGCGGCCCGTCAGCGTGGAATGCCAGGAAGTGCAGTTCGCCTGCGAAGGGGCCTGGGCCTGGCGGGATACGCTGGAATACCAGTTTCCGGCACGCGGCAATCTGCCGCCCGTCACGCTGCATTGGCATGATGGCCTCAAGGACGGCATTCCCTACGACAAGGCGCATGTGGACAAGTTTGGCCATCCGCTGAAGCGCGAATACCTCAACTTGCCGCCCGTCATCGCCAAGTATGAGCGCGATCTCCATCTGGAAAAGGCGCCGTTCGCAAACATGGGCACGATCTTCGAGGGCTCGAAGGGCCTCATCTGGTTCAGCCACCACTCGATGATCCGCTTCTTCCCGAGGCACCTGGGCAAGGAGATGAACAAGTTCCCGGGCTATAAGTCCACGGAGCATGTGCACGAGTTCTACAACGCCATTCGCGAAAGACGCGAGGCGAACACGAATTTCGACTATTCCGAGCCGTTGGCCGAGACGCTGCTGCTGGGCAATGT
The DNA here is from genome assembly GCA_024405395.1 of Kiritimatiellia bacterium. Lineage (GTDB taxonomy): Bacteria > Verrucomicrobiota > Kiritimatiellia > RFP12 > UBA1067 > RGIG6720. The sequence continues at coordinate 13,523 of JAKSOW010000056.1, forward strand.
CGCCGCGCGGGCCGGCAAGAAGAAACTGCTGTGGGATGGCGCACGCATCACGAACGACGATGCGGCCAACGCCTTCCTGAAGACGGATTATAGACCAGGCTGGGAGGTTCGGGCATGAGAGCGTTTCTGTGGGTTGCCCTTTGGGGGGCGTGTGCGCTGTCGTTCTGCGGCTGCGTGCTGGGTCCGGACGCAGACCCCACGCCGCAGTGGAAGCCGATCGGCAACCGCAAGGCGCGCGTGGTGCTGTGGGGCATCGTCCACAACCACGCGCAGGGCAAGTTCGATGCGCTGCGGAAGCTCACCAACGACTACGAGATTGTGGGGTGGGTGGATGATTCGGCTTCGAAGGCGATGCGGATGCGGGATCCGAACAAGAAGCACTACCAGGGGTATCCGCTGCTGCAGCCCGAGGACGTGCTGACGCGCGTGAAGCCCGACCTGATCGTGGTGGAGGTCTCCAATTCCGAGCTCGTCGACGTGTCGATGAAGATCGCGGAAGCGGGCTACCCCATGCACATGGACAAACCCCTGGGCGTCTCGCCCGAGGCGTATCGGCGGATGAGCGACCTCTGCGAGGCGCATGGCATTCCGCTGCAGATCGGGTATATGTTCCGCGCGAACGAGGCGATCAACTGCGCCGTGAAGCTGGCGCATGATGGCGTGATCGGCGAGGTGTTCGCGATTGACGCCGACCTCAACCACAGCTACGGATATCCGAAGTATCCGACCTACGCGGCGGCGTATCCGGGCGGCACGGCCTATCTGCTCACGTGCCATGCGATCGAGTGGGCGATGCCGATCTTCGACGACGCCATGCCGCGGCGAACCTGGTCGGTGATCAAGCCGGCGCCGGGCGATCCCGCCTGGGCCCCCACGCATACGCTCACGTGCATCGAATGGGAGAAGTGTCTGGCCACGTTCCGCGTGTGTTCGCGGGGCACGCAGCCCTGCCGGCATATCCGCATCGACGGCACGGACGGCACGATCGAACTGGAGCCGGTGGAGGACTTCCGAAAGGTCAAGCACACGACGGGACTGGATGAGCGCGGCCTTTCGCGCGTGAACAAGCTGGTCGTGAAGCTGTACCTCAAGAAGGACAAGCCCCCCTATCACCAGGGACTCAACAACATTGAGTTCACGGCTCCGGATGACCGTTACGCCGGCCAGCTCGCGGAACTTGCGCGCATCCTGCGGGGCGAGATCCCCAATCCGCCCGGACTCTATGCGCATGACATCAAGGTGCACAAGATATCGCTTGACGCCTGTTATAACGTGAAATAGAGGACGCCGCCGAATCGGCGGAAGAGAAAGTAGGTAGCAAAATGACAAGTGCCATGCTTCTGTTTGCCGTTTGCCTCGATCTTGTTCTGCCGCCGGGCACGGCGGAGTCGCCTTCGGCCGTGGTGCCGCTGACACCATCCGAAGAGCCGGTCGCATTCTGGTATGATGCCGACGCGCTGCATGTCGGCACCAATGCGCTGACCTGGAAGGCGCTGAAGGTGGCGCCGGCTGATGGCGCCTCTTTCAAGACGGCGCTGCCGGGGAATCCGGCCGTCACCTTGGCGCTTGGACTGGACAAAACCGCGCCGCGGCTGCGCATGGGCAGCTTTGGCGCCATTGGCGGACGGGCGGTGTCCAATCGCGTTGAGGTGCTCGCCAATGCCGATATCCGCCTGTCTTCCCGTCTGTTGGCCTATGGTCCGCGACCTGACTACCTGCGCCACAACGCCACCAGGACAATCAAGGCCGGCACGACAGGCGTGTTTGACGTAGTCGGCAAGGCGCCGCCGAGCGGACGCTGCTCCTATGCGCTGGTGGACGAGAAGGGGAAGCCCTATTATCGGTCGGGCGCCGACTTTCATGCGCCGGGTCTGCTTTTTGACTTCAAGTGCCTTTGGGCCGATCCCGAGAAGAACTGTCTGCACGTGAAGACCGGCGGGTGGACGGACCGATCGGATTACCGTCTGCGGCTTTCGTTCTATGATCTTCTTTCCGACACGATCAAGGCCTGGGCGTGCGAGCAGCGCATCGGGGACCTGAACGGGGAGAAGGTGTTCGACTTTGACGTGACGCCTCTGCAGGGCGGATTCTATCGCGTGCATGTCGATTATCTGGACGCCGCGGGGAAGGTCGTGCATTCGGACAAGGCGCGGCTCGCAAAGCCTGCCGAGCCCATGCCCTGGGTGGATACGGCCTTGGGGGATGAGGACACGGTGCCGCCGCCGTGGTCCCAGCCGACCTTCGGCGATGACGGCACGGTCAAGGTGTGGGGCCGTGAGATCAAGTTGGGCGGCAAGGGCGTGGTGGAGCAGATAACCAATGGGGGGACGCCTTATCTTGCCGCGCCGGCCACGTACTTCTGGGAGGGAAAGCCACTTACTTTTTCGGTGGCGCTGAAGGAACGCAAACGGGCTTCGGCCACGTATCGCCTGCAGGCTCGGGAGGCTCCGGTCGAGGTGGAGGCCTACTGCGAATTCGACGGCTATGTCCGCCTGAGCGCCACCTACTGCCCGCCTGTGTCGAGTCTGGATTGGGTGATTCCCGTCGATCGGCGTCACGTCGCTGGCTTTGACGACTGCTCGGTGGAGGGGAACCCCGATGTGCTCATTCCCAAGACGGGCACTTGGCGGCGTACGTTCAATCCCGACACCAAGCCGATCTGGTGGATGCCGGGGCGTGTGGGGCTGATGGGCGGCGTCTACAATCTGCACGGCACGCACATCAGGAATCTGGACAGTGCCGTCTCCGTCGAGGCCCAGCCTCGGCAGGTGGAGGTGCGCACGCGCTTCGTGGATGAACCTCTGGCGGCCGGCGCGCGGCGAACCATCCGCCATTATGTCGAGCCCACGCCGGTCAAGCCCAAGAATCGGATGCTGGCGAGTCTGCCGGCTGACAGGGCGGTAGCCTGGACGGGGCATCTCTGCGATTTCTTCGAAATGAAATATCCCGGGTTCGACGACCAGCTGCGCTTCAAGCGCTTTCGGGATGATGTCAAGGCCGGCAAACGCGTGTTCTTCTACGTCGGCACATGTGGCGCCTCGCCGGAGGAGCCCATCTGGAACTGGTATCAGCGCGATTGGACGACGTCTGTGCCCGGCGCCTACTGCCAGGAGGCGCCCATCTACACGGAGGAACGGCGTCAGCACGGCAACTGGACGTACGCCTGCATCGCCGACAAGGGCTTCTTCGAGTACAAGCTCTGGGGCGTGAACTGGTATTTGCACGCGCCGGCGCCTGAAGCCAAGGATCTCTACTTTGACCTTGCCAATCCCCATCAATGCCACAACCGCACGCATCCCTGCGTGTGGCAGGACGATTTCGGGCGCACGCGTTTCGATTGGTCCACAGAAGCCACCCGTGAACTGCACAAAAGGGCCTATCGTCTGGTGAAGGCCAAGCACGCGGACGGTTTGATGCGTGGCCACATCGGGTGCCGCCAGTCGCCTGGGGCGGTGTTCTTCGACAGCATATCCACCGGCGAGGCGCTGATGCCCCGCATGCAGAAGAACTACAATTACTATGAGCTCCTCACGCCGGAGATGATGCAGTCCTACTATGTGCCCCGTGCGCAGGAAATGGTGGTGAATGCGCCGCCCCAATTCCGTCGGTCGCGTGAGTGTCTGGCGCCGCATCTGCTCAAGAGCTATGATCCGCGCGAACCGGAGACCGATCGCGCCATCCGCCATTTTGCCGCGTATATGTTGATCCACGATGTCCAGCCTCGCGGGTATGACGGTCCGCAATACGCCAGGGTGGAAGGTCCCATCTGCGCGCTGGGGGCGTCGGTGGAGCATGTGGCCTATTACCATGAGGGGACAGTCCCGGTGACGCTGTCGTCGCCCGGGCCGCGTCAGCTTTGGGCCTATTTCCATGGTGCCGGGAAGGGCGTCCTGATTCTTCTGAACGACACGGATGAGACGGTGGAGCAGCGCGTCACGGTGCGCGGTGTGGCGTCGAAGGGTCGCGAACTGCTGGCGAACACGCGCTACGACTTCACCTCCGGGACCTGTGCCGTGACGCTGGGGCCGCGTGCGGCGAAGTTCATCGAGTTTGGGGCGGCGGATAAGAGATGAAAGATAACAGATAAAAGGTAAAAGTCTTTTCTTTTGTCGTCATATGGTTTTGACAGGATTAACAGGATTTACAGGATTAAAAGAGGGTCGGGAATGAAAGTTGATGTTGAAAGAGATGGCGTGAATGACGAAGCCTTTATCATCAACTGGCCCGATTCGCAGATTTGTTTCCACCTTATCCGTAGAGGTGATAAACTCAATGGAGTCAAGGAGGCTGTCTATGTTCTCATGGACAAGTTCCGCACAAAATTCTACATTGGGGAAACGGGTGAAGTGCAGGAGCGTTTTAGAACGCACAAATGGCAAAAGGATTTCTGGCACTGTGCCTTGGTAATCGAAGATCGTAATGGCGCGTTTAAGAGGCAAGATGTCAGAAAATGGTTTGAATGGCGTCTGTATCAGATAGCAAGCGAACGAAGTTGCGAGGATAAGAAATATGAGATCCTCTCTCGGGCCGGGAAGCAGGAAGAAAAATCCTTCTTGGAGAACCGCATAAACGATATTCTGGCTGTCTGCCGTTTCTTGGGCATCCCATGGGGATTCCCAAGTGCCGCAAGCGGGAGCCCGCAAAAGACAAGGGATGAGTCTCCTGATAAAACTACGAACCAGCGCAAGAAAAACGTAAGAAGGCGTCCTGCACCCAACTTCTCATTCGAAATGGCCGGTATACCTGCTGAGGCTGAATTGGTGTTCACTGAAGGCGGTCAAAAGGTTCGCGCTTGTGGTAAGAATCGAGTGAGTTTCAATGGCGTTACTTATTCGCTGACGGGATTCGCCAAGGCGTTTATGCCGTCACACAGGCGCAACAAGAAGGATGCGTATCAAGGTCCTGCATTCTTCACGTATAAGGGGGTCTTGCTGACGACTCTGCGGAAGAAACATGAAGCCGAGAATCCATCTCGCGTCTAAAATCCTGTTAATCCTGTAAATCCTGTCTAAGAAGAATATGACGTCAAAAGAGTTAAGTCATGCTGTGATTGGTGCTGCGATGCGGGTGCATTCGCACTTTGGGCCAGGCTATCTAGAGGAAGTTTACAAGAACGCCCTTATGGTTGAACTCAAATCATGTGGAATTGACGCCGAGAAAGAAGTCCCAATCGCCGTCTCTTACAAGGGATTTCGAGTCGGTAATTACCAGGCGGACATCATCGTAGAGCAGTCTCTGATCCTTGAGTTAAAGGCCGTTACGGCACTTGTCGCACGGCACGAGGCTCAATTGGTTAATTATCTGACTGCAACGGGTATTGAGGACGGATTGTTCATCAATTTTGGTGCTTCGTCACTCCAGTTTAAGCACAAGTATCGAACACCAATCCGCACCGAATGATTGGATAGGATTAATAGGAGCAACAGATGAAATACAGAAGATGTTTGGTCGGAATGGCGGCTTTGTTGGGCTGGACGGCTTTTGCTGTTACGGCCGGATGGGAGGACAATGGCGCCGATCGCGTGTGTCTGCCGCCGCAGAAGGTGGTTTGGACGGGTAATTTCGCGCAAGTGAAGTCTGAACTGCGGGATGGGGCTGAGGGCAGCGTGACGGTCTGTGAATGGAATGGCCGCCCAGCACTGAAGATCGCAAAGACGAATGACCGGGGTATGATCGTCGTGACGGCGCCGGCGTTTGCGGTCAAGCCTGGCGCGAAGCTGCGCACGTATGCAAACTGCGCCTGTTCGGATGCCGATCCCACGATGGCGGAAGGCTATCTGCGTCTCTATGGCAAGCGGGAGGACCTCTCCTACTTCAAGGGCCTCGACGGGCGGGGACCGGGCGGCCCCCGCATGCAGAAGATGGTCAACGCCAATCCCGGCAAGTCGGTGCGGAAGCTGGCGCATCGCCTCGCGGATGATGCGACCGGCACGGAGATCACGCCCGCCATTGTGGTGAGCGGCACGCCGTCGACGAGCTTCTGGTCGGATTGGGGCGTGGAGGACAAGGTTGCCAGCGACAAGGCCTGGAGCCAATACCGCAAATCGCTGGAGCCTGCAGACGTCACCAGGGGAATGATCTCCGAGGCGGAGTTCGAGGCCCGTCTGGCCGCCGAACGCGACCATACGGCACGCATCGAGAAGCGCGAGGGCTTTGCGCGACTGCTCATCGACGGATTGGAGACCGCCCCCGTCATCTTCCGCGGGCAGACGCAAAAGGACGGCAAGATCACCTATGCGGGCGGCCTGCATGATCGCGAAGGGGTGCATCTGCAGTCCACAAGCGTGCGCTTCGGCCGTACGCCGAAAGATCCGCTGGGCATCTGGACAAAGGACGGCTTTGACGCCAAGGCCGGGGCGGCGCTGGTGAAGACGACGATGCGCCTGGCGCCCGAGGCGCAGATGATTCTGGCCGTCAACCTGAGCGCCTATCCCGAATGGTGCGCGCGCCACCCCGGCGAGGAGTGGATGCTGGCGGATGGCCGCAAGGTCTACGGCAGCAATGTTCACGCCGACTTCCAGCAGAAGGGGACGCCACCCGAAGGGAAGTGGTTCTGGCCCTCCTACCATTCGCGCGCGTGGCGGGACGAGGTGAAGGCCCATCTCACGACGTTCATCGACGAGCTGAAACGGCAGGGACTTTCCAAGCGCGTTGTGGGCGTGCACCTCAGCGGTTATCACGATGCGCAGTTCGCCACGCGTCATCCCGACTTCTCGCCCTCGGCCGTGGCGGCGTTTCGCGCGTGGCAGCAGCAGACGCTGGGGACGGTGAAATGGCAGGATGCACCCGCGTTCGGCAAGGGCCTGCGCCTTGACCCCGAGAAGGAGGCGCATCAGGCGGCCTATCTCCGGTTCGTCAAGCAGGGGCCGTTCCACATGCAGGAGGACATCGCCAGGCACATCAAGCGCTGTTTCGGCAAGGACATCGTGGTGGGGCGCTACTGCATGGGCTGGGGGGCGGCCGCCTTCAACAATGCGCTGGATCTGTGGCCGTTCGTCAATTCTGATGCGATTGACTTTCTTGTGGCCCAGCCGAACTACGCCAACCGCATCCCCGGAGTGGCGCTCGGAAGCCGCATCCCCACGCGCAGCTTCCACGAACACGGCAAGCTGTTCGTCAACGAGTTCGATCTGCGGACCTATGGCGGCGTGCATGGTGGCGAAAGCGAACTGCGGGTGATGGGGCTCAGTCAGGCCACCGACTTCCCGATGTGGCAGACGATCCACCGCAAGTGCGCCGGGCAGATGATTGCGCAGCGCATGGGATGGTGGTACCTGGACATGTCCGGCACCTGGTTCTCGCCGCGAGAGATCGTCAAGGACATCGCCGCAGTCAACCAACAGGTTCAGGCCGCCGAGGCCTGCGGAAAGGCCTGGAACGAGTGGCGGGCTTCCGTGGCGCTGGCGATCGACGAGGATGGGCTGCTGCACTACAACACGATCGGCAACTACTACGTGAAGGACGAGTCCAACATCCGGGATCAGCTGGCCGATCTCGCCGGGGCGGGCGTGCCGATGGATGTCTGGATGGCGGAGGACTTTCTGGCGAATCCCGATCTTGTGGCGGCGCCCAAGCGTGCGTTCGGCTACAAGGTGGTGGTTTTCGCGGGGATGTACGACCGTGACGCCAGGCGGCAGGCGTTGATCGCCACGCTCGAGAAACGTGGCGTCACGTGCGTCTTTCTCTCGGCGGAAAAGCCATTGACGCCGTCCGCCTTCGCGCAGATTGTGCGTGAGGCGGGTGGGTATGTGCCCACCTCGACCGGACTGCAGGTGGACATGAGCGGAAACTTCATTTCGGTGCATGCGCTGCGTCCGGGAAAGTATGCCTTTACCCTGCCGAAGAAGTGTGCCGCATACAACATGCGCAACGGTCGGCGCGAGGCGAATGGTGAGAAGCTGGCGCTGGACCTTTCGGTGGGCGAGACCTGCTGGTTTGCGCTGGGACCGCATGTGGTGGACCCCAAGGAGGTCCCGGCCCTAGATGCGGCGAACTGGAAGGCGCAGCGCGAGGAGGTGAAGCAGTGGTTCCTGCGCGAGCAATTTGGCGTGCGCCCGGTCGAGCGGCCGGCAGACCTGGCGTTCGCGGCCGCGCCAGACCAGATCATCATGGGCGGCCGCGCCATCCACCGGGCCGTCACGATCTCGGCGACCGGTCCGCACGGTCCGTTTTCCTTCGAGGCGCATGCGTATCTGCCTAAGGGGGCGGTGAAGGTGCCGGGGTTCGTCTACATCTATCTTGGCCGAACGATGGAGCTGGAGGGCTTTGATCCCAACGCCGAATGGCCGGGCTCGGAGAGCTGCCCAGTGGGAGAGCTCCTGGGCCGCGGCTTTGCGCTGGTGACGTTCCGGAACTGGGATGTGGCAATGGACGACAAGAACACCTGCTTCAGTACGGGCGTCTTCAAGGCCTGGGGACCGACGTCTGACGCAGAACGCGGACCCTCCGACTGGGGCGCCATCAGCGCCTGGGCCTGGGGGGCTAGCCGTGTGTTGGACTGGGTGGAGACGCAGGCGGAGTTTGACGCCACGCGAATGGCCGTCATCGGCCACAGTCGCGGCGGCAAGACGGCGTTGTGTGCCGGCGTCACCGATACGCGCTTTGCCCTGGCCTGCGTGAACGACTCGGGCTGTTCGGGCGCGAAGCTCAACCACATCGACCTGCCTGATTCCGAACACATAGACCGGATCAATACCGTCTTCCCCCATTGGTTCGCGAAGAACTGGCGGGCCTATGGCGCAGACGAGGCGGCCATGCCGCGTGATCAGCATCAGCTTGTCGCCCTGATGGCACCGCGGAAGGTGGCGATCGGATCGGCCACGCGGGACGCCTGGGCGGGGCAGGTGGGCGAATTCGCCGCGGCACGGTTGGCTTCGCCCGCGTGGACGGCGTATGGCAAGAAGGGGCTGTCGGCATCGGCGAAGATGCCTGCGCCTGAGTGTCCGCTCAGTTCCGAGGGGATGGCCTACCATATCCGCAGCGGCAAGCACGCGCTGACGCGGGCCGACTGGCGGGTCTACATGGATTGTCTGGGGGTGCCGCCCACCGTCATTCGCGTGGGGGCCGACGAGAAGGGCGCGCTCATTCCCGCGGCGCCCACGGCGGCAGACGCGGCGCTCGCCATCCTGCATCGTCTGGAGGAGATGCACACCGCCAACCGCAAGGTCAAGGTGATCCTGCAGGCCTGTGATGCGGAAGGACGCGGCCAGGGACTTTGCCGGGCCGCGGGCAAGTTCGCCCGTCTGGATTATGTGTCCTGGCAAGGACCGAAGGAGATGACCAACCATTTCGGCCAGGTGGAGACCGAGGGCGACCCGCGGAGCGACACGTTCTACAGCAAGGGCCTGGGCAAGAACTGGTGGCTCACGCGACTGGCGCGCAACCGAGAGCAGATCGCGGCTTCGAGCGGCCAGATCGATCTTGTGATGATGGGCGATTCCATCACGCATTTCTGGGAGCGCAGGTGGACAAACTCGTGGGAACAGTTCACGGCTGCACGGAAGGTGCTCAACTGCGGCTATGCGGGCGACAAGGTGGAGCATCTGCTGTGGCGCGCGGAGAACGGCGAGCTGGATGGCTACACGGCAAAGGCGGTGTCCATCCTCATCGGCACGAACAACAACACCTCGCCAACCTCGGATCCGGCCAAGGTCGCGGCCGGCATCCGCAAGGTGCTGGACGTCGTTCGCGCCAAGCAGCCCCAGGCGAAGATCCTGCTTTGCGCCATCCCGCCACGTGGCCGGGGCGAGAAGGACGCGAAACATCACGAAGCGCGTGCCCGCAACGAGAAGACCAATGCCCTCATTCGCGAGTTTGCGGACGGCCGGCAGATTGTCTGGGTCGACTTCCGCCAGGCTTTCGTCGATCCTGCGACGGGCTGGGCGGACGCGAACCTCATGCCGGACCGCATTCATCCTTCCGACAAGGGCTACGAGCTGGTGCGCGCGGCCCTGGAGCCTGAGCTGAACGGGCTGCGCTAGTCTGCCGACTCCAAACGCGGATTTTCTGATTTTACCATTGAAACGGGCGTTGGAATTCGGTATACTATCTCCCGTTTCAACCCGATGGCGAGAGTAGCTCAATTGGTAGAGCATCAGATTGTGGATCTGAGGGTTGCGG
>JAKSOW010000057.1 GCA_024405395.1 Kiritimatiellia bacterium
GAATCGAAGTCGGCGTCGCCCACCAGGCGGAAGCCCTTCGGACGCGTCGCGTCGGGGATGCGGTTCACGCCCACGTCGATCACCACCGCCCCCGGCTTGAGCATGTCGCCCGTGAGCGTATTCGGGCGGCCCGCCGCCACCACCACGATGTCGGCCATCTTCGTGTGGACGGACATGTCGGGCGTGCCCGTGTGGCACAGGGTCACCGTCGCGTTGGCGTTCGCGCCCTTGCGCGCCAGCAGCGCCGCCACCGGCTTGCCCACGATGTTCGAGCGGCCGATCACCACGGCGTGCTTGCCGCTGATCTCCATGCCCGCCACCTCGATGAGCTTGATGATGCCATGCGGCGTGCAGGGCAGGAAGCACTTGTCGCCGATGAGCATCTTGCCCACATTGGCGGGCGTGAAACCATCGACATCCTTCTCGACGGCGATCGTGTCGATCACCTTCTTCTCGCTGATGCCCTTCGGCAACGGCAGCTGCACGAGAATGCCGTGGATGGCGGGATCGTCGTTGAGCGCCTTGACCGTGTCGATCACCACCTGCTCGGGCGTGTCGGCCGGCAGACGGATCTCACGCGAATACATGCCGGCCTCGGTGCAGGCCTTCTCCTTGGCGGTCACATACGAGACCGAAGCGGGGTTCTCGCCCACCAGGATCACGGCGAGACCGGGCGTGACGCCCTTTTCGGCTTTGAGCGCGGCCACGCCGCGGGCGATCTGGGCGCGCGTATCCGCCGCCAACTGCTTTCCGTCGATGATTTTGGCTTTCATGGTAGATCCTTTCGGTTGGGGTTAAAGGGTTAACGGGCTGTCTCCGTGAGGGGCTGGGGATCCTGCGCACGCAGCAGCAGCGAGGGATTGTCCCGCAGCTGGTTCGCCAGATCGCGAAGGGACGCCGTGGCGTCACGCATGTTCGAGAGGATCTCGCCGATGTTCCCCTGCTGCGACTCCACCAGCGCGCCCGCCGTGCCCATCAGCGTGTTGGCGGCTTCGACCGTGGCCATCACGTTCGACCAGCTGCCGGCGATGTCCAGCTTCTCCAGCTTGCCCAGGAACTTCGGAATCGCGTCGGAAGCCGACTGCAGCAGCGTTGGCGCCGGCGGAATGCAGATCGTGCGCGGACGCCAATCACATGGCGCCTCCTGCACTTCGCTCTTCGGGAAGTCCAGCTCGATGTGCGCAATGCCCGTGAGCAGACTGGCCGAAACCGTGGCGTGCAGTCCCTTTTCCACAATACGCCGCAGCTCGTCCACGGGATGACGCATGTTTGAGCCACCACCACTCAGCACAGGATCAAACGCCAGCTCCACCCAGATGGCCTGTTCGTACCTGGAGTCGGGGTATTCGTTCCCGATGAACGACATCCGCTTCACCGTGCCCACCTTCACACCGCGAAAGCAGACATCCGCCCCAGGCGCCAGACCCGTCACGGGGTTGTGGAAAAACGTCTCCGCCGGCACCATTTCCTTGTTCGTGCCCACCCCGCCGAAATAGACGAACACGCCCACGATGAGCGCGATGCCCATCAGCAGCGTGAAGCCGATTTTGCCGTAGTTGGCCTGATTGTCGTCAGCCATGGATTTCTCCTCGATTGAAGAAGTTGAGAACAAACGGATCCTTGGATGAGGCCTTGAGCTCGCGGGGGTCGCCCAAGGCGATCATCCCATGTCGGGCCTTGTCGAACATCGCCGCCCGGTCCGCGATCTTGAAGATGGAGGGCAGCTCGTGCGTCACCACCACAAACGTCATGTGCTGCTCTTCCTTGAGCTTGAGTATGAGATCGTCCAGCGCCGAAGAGGTGATGGGATCCAGGCCCGCGCTCGGCTCGTCCAGGAAGAGAATCTCCGGATCCAGCGCCATCGCCCGTGCGATGGCCGCGCGCTTCTTCATGCCGCCCGAAATCTCGGACGGCATCTTCGCCGCCGCATCCGCCAGATCAACGCGCGCCAGAAGCTCACGCGCCTTCTCCTCGCGTTCCCGGCGCTTGAGCCGGGTGAATTCCTCCAGCGGCAGCATCACGTTCTGCAGCAGATTCATCGAACCAAAGAGCGCCCCGCTCTGGTACATCACGCCGATCTTGCGGCAAAGCGCCGCCCGGTTCCTGCGGTTCCATTCCATCCCCGCCACCGTGAGCGTGCCCGCCAGCACGGGATTGAGTCCGATCATGTGCTTCATGATCGTGGACTTGCCGCACCCGGAACCGCCCAGCAGAATGAACACCTCGCCCCGCTTCACCTCGAAGCAGACGTCCTTCAGGATAACCGTTCCCGGATATCCCGCATCCACATGCCGTACTTCAATTATGTCTTCGCGTGTGCTCACTAGATGCCCCACACATAGCAGATTACCGCCAGCAAGCCATCCGTCACCGCAATGGCCACGATGCCGCCCACCACCGCGGACGTCGCCGCGACGCCCACGCCGTCCGCCGTGTTCTTGGTGCGCATGCCCGCCAGGCAGCCGATGAAGCCCACCAGCAACCCAAACAACGCGCCCTTGCCGAGCCCGAACGCCAACATGAACACACTGGACATCTTGACGGCGTGTGCACAGAAAACGGAAAGCGGCACACCCATGATGCGCAGCACAAAGGCGCCGCCGATGATGCCCGCCAGCTCCGCGCACACGGTCAGCACCGGCATCGCCAGCATCGCCGCCATGACGCGCGGCATCACCAGAAAGCGGACCGGCGGCAGGCCCATGGTCGTGAGCGCGTCCAGTTCCTCGTCCACCTTCATCGTGCCGATTTCGGCGGCGAAGGCGCTGCCCGAGCGCCCCGCCAGCACCACCGCCGTGATGAGGGGACCCAGCTCTCGGAAAAGCGCGATGGTGATCATGTCCGCCACATACACCTCGGCCCCAAAGCGCTGCAGCGTGGCGGCGGACTCGAAGGCCAGGATCAGTCCCAGCAGCAGGCCGATGAGAATCGTGATGGGCAGTCCATCCGTGCACGCCCGCTCGAAGGCGAGAGCCGCATCGCCAAAACGGAAACGCCGAGGACGCAGCAACATGCCCAGGCCCTCGACAAACGTCTCGCCCAAAAAGGCGCACAGCTGGCCGAACGCCCGATGGCGTGCGACGGCCCAGCGGCCCAGCGAGACTGTCATTCCGCCGCTCATTCAATGACCACCGGCACACTGCCGATCTTCTTGATCGTGGCTGTGCCATATCCTTTCACGGCGCCCTCGGGATCGGCGACAAGTGCACCAAATACCGTTGCCGTATAGGTTTTGAGCTTGGTTTCGTCCTTGGAGCAGTAAACCTTGAACGATCCCTTGAATTGACCGGTTGACTTCGTGAAACCCAATTTGAGGCCAGCCGGATTTTCGCTGTCCTTCTTGTCGATGAAGTCTTCCGCCGCCTTGACGTATCTCACGTTGCCCGCAGCCGGCAATACCCACTTGGAACCGGAAACAACAATCGGTACTTCACCGATCTGCAGGTCGTCTGCCAGCATCTCGTAACCATCGATTTCGGGGAGGTCCCCATCCAGATGGAATGTCGCCGATGAAGGTAAACTACCCTCGTCCGCAAGAGAAATCAACGGATCAGGGGAGAAACTCGCGGAGAATGGTGTCTTGCTCATCGTTGCGTCCCATTCCGTGAGTCCTGCGACGGTAACAGCCCGCTCCATCGCATCATCCCAAGTGAACCAGATGGCACCGCCGAAACCACCCCGCTTTCCGGAGTAAAGGGGCAACACAACGGGCACGCAGCAGCACCCGTCACCGACGATCAATTTAGACGAGACGGAAACCTTGGTGCCGTCCGCCAACATTCCGGCAATCCTGACCTTACCCTTGGAGCCCACCGTCACCGTCAACGGACTATACCCAGATGCAAACGCCGCCCCATCCCCATCGGCAGACTCCGTGTGAAGCACTGTCGCCCAGCTTCCCGCTGCCATCTGGAGAGCCTGGCGAACCCGTGCTTTCGCCTCCGGAATCGTAGCCGAATAGATGTCACGCGCACCTATTATCTCAAAGGAGGCGCCATCTTCATCATCCTCATAGCTACCGCTCATGCCATATTTGGTGAAGGCCAATGCAATTGAATACACACCCTCTTTTCCGCCCTCACCCTCGCCGTCTTCAGAAATGCGGCCCTTGACCGTCTTTTTCTTTTGTCCCAGGATCTGGATTGATGCCGAGAAGCTGGAATTGGTTACGCCTGGGGAGATGGCCTTACCCTTGGCCGTCTTCACCTGGACAGTCCCCACCACTTGCCCATCAGCGCAAACCAAACCATCATAGACAGCGGCATGGTGCCCGAATTCGCCCGCATCTTCCGAATAGAATGGCGAGAGCGCCTCAACGGACGTATTACCACCGTCAATGCTCCAGTGCGCATAGCATGTCACGGGCTGATTGACGATATAGGTCGGCGTCAATTCAACGCCACCAACAGCACGCGTATACCAACCCAGCAGTGACCCTAACGTCGGACCCTCGTCCTCGTTCTCATCATCAGCCGCATCGGAATCCGTCGCCGAATCCTCTGTCTCTGGAAGCTCTCCCAGCATACGTCCCTTCACATACCACCGGGAGAAGTTCTTCTTCGCATCGCCGTTGTTGTAGTTGAACGTAACCCGGCAGAATGAATACATCTTCGTATTCCACAAAAGCAACTTGCGTGCATAGGCACCCTCCGGCCAAACGGCCTGTTTGGTCACCACTGTATTGGTGCTTGCGGTCGGGGTCTTGTTTCCTATCGAGCCCCCCTCTTCATCCTCATCGTCGTCGATGTCCGACACAGGCTCTTCGGTCTTATTCTCTGCCCAACCCGAACGGAAGCTCAACCGACCTGAAACAAGATTCGGACTTGTTTGCGCGTAAATGTTGTCGGCGGCTTCCGGACAATCACCCAAGTAGCGCACAATCTTCAGATTGCGGCACCCGGCAAAAGCGAATTCGTCAATATCCGTCACATTCTCCGTCACTGTGATCGCCGTCAAGGCCGTACAGTTGGAGAAGCACGAAGCTCCGACTTCCGTCACCGAATAGGGCATCTCGAAATCCGTCAATGCCGTACAATCAGCAAACAGGCCTTCTGGCAGAGTCGAAACGCCTAACGGCAATTCCACCGAGCGAAGTCCCGAGCACCCCCTGAACGCATACGCGCCCAACTCTACCTGGCCCTCTGGATACTCACCCTCCAAGTCGCATTCCATCTTGACTGATGTGATTCCCGTGCGCCCCTTTAGTGCATTCTCCCCTAGCCCAATAACCTTCAGTCCACCAAGCTCCTTCGGGATCGTTACATTGCCTTTGGCATTCTCAACGGCGGCAATATAATTTGTCGTTTTCTCGTCCACCCTACAGATAGTCGCTCCACTCGAAGACGGACGATAATACCAAATCACGCCCCCGATATCCTCATTCAAGATAGTCGTAGGCTCAGCCGTCCAGTGCGCATAGAGCAGTACATTTGTTCCAGGAATTTTCGTCAGATTTGAGACCTGTTGCCCGAGGGCATATTTTCTGCCCATTTTCGGCCCCAACGCCCACCCGTCAAGTATCCAACCAACCCGCGTAAACTCATTTGACAACAAGGCCTTGGCAACTCCCATGGCAAATTGTTGCGTAACAACTGAGCCGACCGCATCTTCGGCATTGGGATTGAAGACGACGTAATAGGCTGCCCGTCCCCCTGGATCCAATCCCAGCGACGTACAGCCAATGAATGCATTAGTCGCCACCGAGACACTGGCAGGGATGGAACAAGTCACCAGACTCGAGCACCCATCAAAGGCATGCTCACCGATCGTCTTCAATGTCTTCGGGAATGTCACCGACACCAACGAAGTTATGGACGAGAACGCGAATGGCCCAATCGCCTCCACGCCCTCCGGAATCACCAGCGATACCAATTCCGACTTGGAAAAGGCATTGGACGAGATGCTGGCAAAGTCCACCACCGAGTTGGTCGGGACAAACGACAACTCTCTGAGACTGTCGCAGTCCGCAAACGCACTAGCTCCGATCGAGGTGACGTTGGTCGGAATCGAAATGCCGACCAACCCTGTTTTGCTGAAGGCCCCCGCCCCTATCTGCCTAAGCGAATTGGACGCGGGAAACACAACCGAAGTCAAGGCCACACAATCGGCAAATGCGCCAACGCCAATCGTCTGCAGATTTGAGGAACATATCACATAGGAGATGTTCGTTTCACCCTGAAAGGCATAGTCCGGGATATAGGCGATGTTATCAGGCCATGTAATCGTAGAGGGGCACGTTCCCTTCACGCCCAAGAAGAAATTGCAGGAAAAGACCAGACTGTCATCAGGTTGCCTGCTCCAGAACCCGGTCCCGGCGAGAGCATTCTTGGCGATGTTGACGACATTGGACGGAACCACAAAATTCTCTAATGCCACACATTGGCTGAAGCAGCCAACGTCAAGACTTGTCACTCCAGGATGAAACACGACATTTGTCAACGAAGTACAAGACGCAAGCAGCGATTCGGATACAGTCGTCACATTCGTCGGAACCACAAAGGAGGTCAAGGAACTGCATCCCGAAAACACACCTGGCCCCAGAGACGTCACCGTATGCGGTAAATTCACGGCCGGCAACGCCGAACATTCTGCAAAGGCATATTTCGAGACGGTCGAAAGGGCCTTGGCGAAAGTAAGATCCACGAGCGAGGAACATCCGTAAAACGCCATCTCGCCAATTGTCCCCACATTGTCCAGAAATGCCACACGAGAAAGTTGACGACAATTCCTAAAAGCCTCATTGCCGACGCTGGTCACCGCACCTGTAGATACGACTGACTGGAGACTTGCGCAAGAGTAAAACGCCTGGCGCCCAATATCCCCAACCGACGAAGAAAACACAATTCGCGAAAGATTTGCGCAGTTTTCGAATGCGGATCCCCCAATCGCCCCGACCTCATTCAGAAACGTCACACGAGAAAGCTGACGACAGCTCCAAAAAGCCCTATCACCGACACTAGTCACCGCGCCTGTAAATACGACTGACTGCAAGCTTGCGCAAGAGGAAAACGCCTGGCTCCCAATATCCCCAACCGACGAAGAAAACACAACATTCGTAAGACCTGAGCACCCACTAAAAGCACTCTCTCCGACCTCCACATCTTTGGCGAAAAAACGCACGTCTCGAATCTTGGCACAATTCCCAAACGCCCAAGGGCCAACCATGCGCAATGACTCCGGCGCGGCATTCAGTCCCAGATTGGAGTTGTCGTAAAAGGCATGATCTCCAATAGACGTCAAGCCTGACGGCAGAACAACATTGGTCAAAGACGAACACGAATAAAACGCACGCGCCGCGATTGTCTTGACAGCATCCGGCAAGACAACGGACGTAATGGAACTACAAAACGAAAAGGCATTTACGCCAATGGCCTCCACGCGTGCACCATTCAGCGCATCCGGCACCACGATGTCACCGGCCGTCTCGGGATCAATCGCAGTTGGGAACGGACCTGTTCCTGAGAGCGTGGCCGTACCGTCAGCATTAGCCGTATAGTACCAAGTGATGTCCCCCACTTTGCATTGGGCTGCGTGAACAAGCTGAGCCCACGCCAAAACCAAACACACCAGAAACGATCGCATTAAAGACATCGTGCGCCCTCCGTCTTATTTGCCCTGGGCATCCTTCAGCAAATCATCTCCCACCTTATATTCCGGAACAAGCAGTCGCAGGTTCTTAAGGCAATACTCCGCGTCTTCAACCCGACCCTCCTTTATGGCCTGGCGAATCTCCGGCTCAAGGCGCGCAATAATCCGCTTCTGGATGGCGGCGCGCCCTTCTTCTTCTGCCCGGCCGATTTCCGCCGTCGCCGACTCAAGGATCTTGTCGCCAGCCGTCAGCTTCCGCTCTTTGGGTCCGGCCACACCTTCCTTGTTGATCTTGCGGCGGCGTTCCATCTCCGCCTCGTACGCTTGGTAGTCCTTCTCGCGTAGCTCGGCTAAGCGTCTTTCTTCGGCCTCCGCCGCGGCAGCCTCCTCTTCTGCCCGGCGGCGGGCGGTCTCATCCATGATGTCCTTGATGGTGCGCTCGGGACGGGTCGCCTCTTCGCGTTGCCGGAGAGTCTCCTGCAACACCGCCGCCTCCGCCAGACGCTTGTCCAGCTCCAGTTTCTTGAGCTCGGCAGCCTTTACCTCGGCCTCCTTCGTCCGCTGCTCGGCCTGCGCCTGCAGTCGCTTGTTGACGGCAATGTCCAGTTCGGCCTGGCGCTGCGCATTCGTCTCTGCGACAATAGCCAGCTCAGCCTCAACTGCAGCCCGTCTATCTGCCGCAGCCTTGGCCTCATCCTCGGCCGTGGCCTTCTCTTTCGCAGCCCTCCTTGCGTTCTCTTCAGCCGTGGCCTTCTCGGCGGCCGCAACCTTCTCATTGGCCTCAGCCTCACGCGCTTTGGCCTCGGCCGTCTCCTTCTCAGCCATTGCGGCTGCAGCCTTCTTGTCGGCAGCCATCTTCTCCAGCTCCGCCTTGCGGCGCTCGTTCTCGGACGCCTTCTGCTTCGCATTGGCCTTACGCTGCTCAGCTTCCGCCTTGCGAGCAGCGATTTCCGCGGCGACATTCGCCTTTTCCCGCGTGCTGATGACGGTATAGCACGTCCCCACGATGGCCACTAGGCCAAGCACTATGATGATAACGGTATTCTTCATGCCGCACCACTCACTTCTTGGGCTCGGGCTTCAGGTCTTCCAGCAGACTGGGTGCCGCCTGCGCACCAGTGGCCTGCTGGACGGCGGCGTCCTCCGCGACTTTCTTCGCAGCGGCATGCACGGCCTCGGCCTGCTTCTTCTCCTCCACCGCCTTGGCGGCATCCTTCTTCAGGGTCTCGCCGGCAGGCAAGGGAGTACCATCCTCGACCCGCTTCTCGATGTCTTTTCGATACTCGTTCTTGTCGTTCTGTTCGGCCTCCTTAAGCGCAGCCTCGGCCTTGGCCATGTCGGTCCTCTTGAGCGTTTCCACAAACTCCTTGAGGTCCTTCTGCTCCTCGGCCTGCTTCTCAAACGCTTCCTTCTCTTCTTTCTCAAGCTCGTCCTTGTGGAGCTTGATCCAGAACTCACGCTCATCCTTCGACATTTCCTTGAGCTTCCGGGCACGTTCGACCTTGGCCTTTTCGATGGCGAGCCGGGACTTGCGCTCTTCATCCTGCTTTTTCCATTCATCCTGGAAGCGGCGAAGCTGCTCCTTCTTGCTGACCGGATCGGCAAGAGGCGAGGCCGACCAACCGTTGTCATCCCACGGACGAGGATCGGAAAGGGACTTCTTTCTGCGTAAAGCTTCAAGCTGGGCTGCAGACTCATCATCCAGCACATATGGCGTCAGGAACACCAGAAGCTCCTTACGAAATTCTTTCTGTTCCACAGACCCGAACAGCCACTTACCAATCCACGGGATGTCTTTAAGAACCGGGATTCCAAACTCAGACTCCGAGACGGTCTTTTCAACAAGTCCACCCAACACCACGGTCTGTCGATTTTCAAGGCGCACGTCCGAAGACATTTTACGCGTTGTGGGGATATCAATGTTCATGGTTTTGTACGTTCTATCATCAGGAACCATCATTGACTGTTTCTCCCCAACCTGCAAGTATTCCTCTTCAACTGAGAGCATGATTGTGCCGTTGGGATTAATTTTCGGTGTCATTTTCAACTTAATGCCAATGTCCTTCTGCGAATAGTTCGGGGATGGCATTCCTGAGCCATAGTTACCAGACGACTGAGCAGTCCATCCAGTGATGAACTGGCGAGCAGACGTCGCCTCAACTTGAGCCTCCTTGTTGTCAACCGTCATTACAATCGGCGAAGCCACATACTTGGCACGTGCATCCGTCTTGCTTGCCTGAATCACAGCCGCCAGATTGAGCTTGTCGCTCTTGAGCATATAGTTAACGCCGCCGCCGATGGGATTCACTGTTGTCAGCACAGCCTCGTTCGTTGAAGCCGCCGCTGCTGCGCCAAGCAGGTTCTGAAGCGCCGAAGAGGAGTTGCCGCCACCGCCACCCAGCATATAGCTGCCGTTGTTGTAGAAGCCATCGCGAACGAGGTTCGTCACCTTCTTGTACACAGGAGCACCAGTGTCTTCGGTCGTCTGCTCCATCAACGGGTTGCCCAGGTCATCAGTCGTTTCTTTCCAGAACAACTTACGACCATAGCTATCCGTGGCCTGCTCCTGCTTTGTCACGCGCTGCCGCCCACGCTGTACCCAGTCAATGCCGGTCTGGAGCTCATCACCTAACGAAATTTCAATGATGGCAGTCTCAATGAGTACCTGAGAGAGTTTCACGTCCATGTCATCAATGACCTGCATGATGATGGGCATGAGTTCCTTGCGGGTCATCACGACAATACCATTGATGCGCTTGTCGGCCAGAACCTTACAGTTGTCCTTGCTGAGATCGCCCACGCTGCCCTGATGGACGTTACCACCCTTGCCGGATGAACCAGGCGTCGTTCCAGGGGCACCAGGCCTACCGCCCGGCGTAAGGTTCGTCTTCGTGTTCGCCGCCGTCTTCGCGTTCTGGTTTTTGTTTTCCTTGGAGGAAGACGAACTGGACGTGCCGCCGATGAGATCGTTGAGCATAGACTCCACGTCTTCTGCCTCAGCATACTTGAGGCGCACCACCTCCACCTTGAACTCCGGCTCGGTCTCAACATCCAGGGTTTCGATTACGCGATCGAAGAAGTCCATGTTCGACTTCATGGTGATGACGATGAGCTTGTTGGACCGCTCATCCGCGAGAATGAGCACTTTGCCGCGGATCATGCCGCGGTCGGCGTCCGATACGGCCGCCAGCATCGTCTCATTCGGCGTAGGCGGAGGGGGCGGCTGATTCCCCGGACGATTGTTGAGGTTGAGCAACCGCGAGCCCATGGGCTGGGGCGCACGCGCCGCCCCGAAACCAGGACCGCCGCTTGTCTTGGGGCCCACTTCCTTCGCCTGCGTCTCCTTCTGCGACTCGGTGACGATCGTCTCCAGGGCAGTCTTGATGTCATTGGCCACCGCGAACTTGATCTGCCGCACAAATACATCTTCGAGGACAGGCGTGGCGATGTCGATTGCCTTTGCGATCTCGAGCATGCGGTTGATGTTCTCCTGCGTATCGGTCACGAGGATCGCGTTTGTGCGCTCAAAAACCTGGAAGAGTCCATTCGGATCCTTGAAGCCCTCCAATGCCTTCTGCGCCTCAGCGACGGCAATGTTGTGGAAGGAGATGAGCTGGGAGACCACCTGGCCCTTCTCCTCCAGCAGACCGCGGTTTTCCAGCAGCATCGGGATACCCTGCGTACGTACCGTCTTGCGCGCCAGCGCCCGCAGGAACTTCTCACCACGGGGCTCCAGCACTACGCCATTCATCGTGAGGATGTGCTCGATCGCGAAAAGATATTCCTCCTTGGTGAGCGTCTGGTCCTCGGCGGAGCGGAGCGTGATCGTGGCCTTGGGCAGATCCGGGGCCGGGATGATCGTGCGCCCCACCTCCTGGGCATACGATTCCAGCACCAGCTCGATCGGCGTCTGGTTGAAGACGAGACGCGTGGTGCCATTCGTGCCACGAGCATTGCGCAGCTCTTCACGCGTGGCAACCGCCGGGCGTGCGCTATCGCCGGCTCCAGCCGCCGCTGTGGCAGCGGTCGGACGGGCCGCCGAACGGCGGTTGAGCATTCCCCCACGACGCAACTGCGCCGATGCCGAACCAGCAAGTGTCAGCAACATCATCAAAATCACAAACTGCTTCATATTCACCCTTTAATCCTTTAAGCCTTTAACCATTTAATCCTTCTCCACATCGCCGCGCATGTACGCGCAGGCAAGCGTGAAGCTGCCCTTGAGAAATCCCTTGTGCGAACTCGGCCGTATGACCAGAGACTGCACGTCAAACATCGCCCCTTCGGCATGTTCCAGCTCATAGAGGAACTTGACCAGCGGCTCCAGACCGCCTTCCCAGTTCTTCACGTCCACAGGCCATTCGTACACATCCCCCACTTCCCGTTCCTGGCCAGGGTCTCGCGTGTAGATCGTCACATAATTCTGCGACGCCAGCGCATCCATGCGCCGCAGCCAATGCGTCTTGACGTCCTCTCCTTTGGGGAACATGGGCATTTTCTCCCGCTCCTCGTCGTAGCGGTCGATCCACTTGTTGCGCTCGGAAATGAGCTTGCGCTCCTTCGCGACCTTGGCGACAGCATTCTGGTATTTCTTGCGCGATGCATTCCAGGCACTTCCGCGATCGGTGACGGCCGTATACCAAAGCCAACCGCCCACGGCATACAGAGCCACCACAGCCACCACAGCCGTAAGCGCACGGTCCTTCATTGATGCTCCGAACGCCATCAGCGGCCCCCTTTCGCAGACGCCTTGGCCGACGACGAGGCATCTTCCTCCACCGGGAATTTCGCCTCAATGTCAAACCTGTTCACACCGCCACGGGACTGCTTGACCTCCGAGAGGATCACGTCGGCAAACATCCGCTCGCTCTCTTCGTCCTCAGCCGCTTCGCCATCCAGCGCAATACGTTCCCGTTCGGTCTTTGCCAGGGCGTCCTTGAACGCATACGCATTGTCCGGTTGAACGGCCTCCGCCGAGATGCGAACGCCCTCACCGCGCTTGTAGGTGAGCTGCGAGAGCGTAACCCCCTCCGGCATGCGGTCGGAGAAGGCCTTGAGCATCTCAAGCGCGCCACAGGCATGGTCGGAATAACGCTGCACCAGACGCACGCGCGCCCGCATGTTGGCAACCTCCGTGTAGGCCTTCTTATGGGCCTTGGACATCGCATCCTGGCGCGCCGTCATCCAGTTGAAGTAGCACGGCACACCCCACAAGACACCCATGACCAGCAGCCAGATGCCGCCCGCCACCGACAGACTCCCCACCAGGCGCTTTTTGAAGCGCGACTCCTTGAGCGCCGTATCCCAGGCCTCGGGCGTCACGTCAAAGGTGGCAGCTTCCACCGTGCGGTTGGCAACGCCCTCCACACCGGCATAGGCTTCGTCCGCCGCCACAACCTCCAGGCGCACGGTGCCGAAGGTCGCCAGCCGTGTGCGCATCTCGTCGTCCAGGCCCTCTTGCGCCGTCACGACGACGATTTCGCCGAGGTCACGTGCCCCAGCCATGTTCTCCGCCCGGATCAGGCCGAGCATCACCTCGCGACCCAGCTCGGCGGCGTTCTTCAACTCACCCAGACCGCGCAACACCACAGGCGCATCATCGTCGAGCACGATGAAGTCCCAGCCGTCGTCCAAATCCATGAGCACGAGCCGACGTCCCACGGAACCGCCGGAGACGATCTTGGGCCACAAAGTGCGCAGACGACCAAGCGCCGTCGAGTCCGTGCGCACAATGCGAACTTTCGCATCTTCAAGCGCATCGCCCAATTCCAGCGAAATGGCGTCCGGCAAAGCCGAAACGACGGCGACGATTTCTGTATCCGTCTCCGCCACGATTTCAACGCCTACACGGTAGACCTCATCGGGGAATGGCGAGATTCTCTTGAGCGCCTCCTGCGCCAGCGTGGGCAGCTCATCCCGCTGATCAACGGGCACGCGCACAACATCCACCAACAACTTGGAGAGCGGCAAAGAGAGCACAAACTCGTGCGTGTCAAAGGTCTTGGCGGCGGCAAACAACGCATCGCCAAGCCGCGATTCGAATTCTTGCGGAGCAACCGCCTCTTCAGCCACCTCAGAAGGCGCTTCGGCACCTTCAGACGGGGGAGCTCCGGAAATCTCCCAAGTCTCAGACTGGGAAATCTGATGCTGGCGGCCGCTCTCGGACAGGCGAATCCCGCGCAACACGTTTCCCTCTAGACCTAAAACTGTTACTTCTTTTGGCATTGAAGAGACATTATCTCATTTTCTAGTGTGAAAATCAATGTTTTATCCATGTCTTTTGGCGTTTCCTCTTTCGGGAAACACATCATGAAATGCACATGGGAAGACCCAATGACAGTTTAAGAGAGAAGATTTGGTGTTGAAGGCCCGACGGCTCGGGCTAAGGGCCTTAAAGCCCCTAGAAGCTGCCACCGACCACCATTATCTTGCGGGCCATCATCTGCCCGCCATCCGAAACGAGCACGAGGGTACGCACGCCCTCGCCCAGCATAGGCCCCGGGGCCAAGCCCTCGAAATTCGCAAGGCCCGAATTGGCGTCAAACAAAAGCCTCTTCCGGACGGGCGTAAAAGCGGGCGCCTCAGGCGCCAGCGAGGCGCGATCGGCCACATCCGTGGCCCCTGTACGGTCAATGGCGTAGATGCGGCAGCGCAGCGAGGGCAACGGCTTGAAGCTGTATTCCCGCTCCAGAGCCAGCATCGTGCCGTCGGCTAGAAGACACAAGTCGGAAAGGCCGGAACGGCACGAATCGAATGGCGCCGACCCCGCCAGCCCATCCGTGACATAGGCCCACTGCCCCGCCGCCTGCCAGGGGGACAGACCCGATGAACGGGTGAAACGCGCCAACCGCACCGTGGTACCTTTTCCCGTCGTGGCGACGGCACCATCACCCTTGAGCGCTTCCTCGTTGGCGAGCCACATCTCCAGACCGTCGGCCGAAATCGTCAATGATTCAAATCCGAACGTCCGACGCGTCGTCTTCAGGATCTCGGGAATTGCCACCTCGGAAAGCCTTTTACCGGAGACGGGATCATACTCCGCCACCTCGCGCAGCCCCTCATCGGCCGCCCAAACCGTTCCCCGCAACGGGTCGCGGGCCAGACCCTCGATGTCTTTTCCGCCAATCAGATCACATTTATGCGAAATTTCAAGCTTTTGCGGCGTTCCGTCTTCGGCAAACCCCACATGTAGCTCGTAGAGCGCGGGATCCCAGTCCGTGGCCGCCCAATACACGCCATTCGAGACGAGCGTCAACGAGCTGAGCGAATCCGGCGAAGGCGGACGATCCAGCGCCCCCAATGAGGACAATTTACCCGTTGCCGCCCCCGCACGCCATGGGGACAGACCCCATGCCAGCAGCAAAAGCGCGATATTGGCGTATTTGTGCGACAAAACAGTCAGCGATTCTGAGTTTAGCTGACGAGTGTGCCAACCTCTTCACCGCGCACGACGCGCTCAAGCGCATCGCCGTCGAAGAAGTCGAACACGACAATCGGGATGTCGTTGTCCATGCAGAGGGCAAAAGCCGCCGAATCCATCACTTTCAGGCGCTTTTCCAGGGCCGTTTCGTACTTAAGCGAACCATACTTCTTCGCCTTGGGATCCTTCATCGGGTCCGCCGTGTAGATGCCGTCAACCTTGGTGGCCTTCAGGAGCGCATCCGCCCCGATTTCGCTGGCCTTGAGTGCGGCCGCGGAGTCGGTTGAGAAGAAGGGATTGCCGGTGCCGCCGCCGAAGATCACCACACGCCCCTTCTCCAGGTGGCGCAGCGCCCGACGCTGAATGAAGGGCTCGGCGAGCTTGGGCATTTCAATGGCCGTCATCACGCGCGTGGGCACGCCAATCGACTCCAGCGCGTTCATCATCGCCAGGGCGTTGATGATGGTCGCGAGCATGCCCATCGAGTCGCCCACCACGCGATTGACGCCATTCTTGGCGCCCGAAAGGCCGCGGAAGATGTTGCCGCCGCCCAGCACAATGCCCACCTCGACGCCCAGCTTGTGGATCTTCTTCACGCGCTCGGCCATGAACGCCAAGCGCTCGGCGTCAATGCAGTCGCCCTTTTCGCGATTTTTGAGGACTTCGCCCGAGAGCTTGAGGAGGATTCGGCGGTATTTGAGTTTGGGTTTGCGGGTGGCTTTCATGGCACGGACCTTTTGACTTTTAACAACCTTTCAGAATCTTCTCGATGCGCACGGCGTCTTCGGGCGTATCCACGCCCACGCCCTCGTCTTCGGTGCGCACGACTGCGATCTTCGCGCCCATCCAGAGCGCACGCAGCTGCTCGAGCTTCTCGGTCTGCTCCAAGGCGCACGGCTTTTCCGCCACATAGCGCTTCAGGAACGACCCGCGATAGGCGTAGATTCCCAGATGGCGCACCAGCAGGCCACTCGCCAGATCCGGCTCGTGGTCACGATTGCAGGGGATCGGCGCGCGAGAGAAGTAGAGTGCGCCGTCATCGCGGTCCAGCACCACCTTCACCACCGTCTTCGCGGCGAAGTCGTCGACCGTCTTGATGGGCGTCACGGCCGTGGCCATATCCCACTTCGTGTCGTCCACGAGCTTCGCGGCCAGCGCATCGATGAGCTCAGGCTTGATCAGCGGTTCATCGCCCTGAATGTTCACGAGGATGTCGTCATCGGCGAAATCGCCGCCCTGGGCGATGCGCGCGGCGCAGGCGATGCGGTCGGTGCCGCTCGGCAATTCGGAGGGCGTCATCACGGCCTTGCCGCCACAGGCCTCGACCGCCGCGACAATCCGCGCGTCATCGGTGGCCACAATCACGTCATCGAGCCGCTTCGCCTTCTTGACGGCCTCCACCACCCAGGCGACGAGCGGCTTGCCGGCGATGGGATGAATCGGCTTGCCGGGGAACCGGCTCGATCCGAAACGCGACGGGATGATACCGAGAATTTTCATGGCGCGTATTATATCACAGCACTATTGAACTGGCAACTTGCCAAACCCTCATTCCTATCGGAAGAGGATTGTCGTGCCGATGCTCGAGAAGCCCAGCATCAGCGCGCCATCCTTCACCTGAACCTTCGGGCGGTAGGCGGGATTGATCGACTGGCCGGCGAAAACAACCGCGGACAGATTCTCCTGCCCGTCAATGGCCCCCGCCTCCAGCAACTTCACGGAGACGTTGCGCAAACCCGACTGCGGGAAGTTCGCGAGCACCACCTGCAGCGCCGTCGGCAACAGGAAGGTCCCCGTCACCGAAGGAACGGCCGGTTCCGCATAGTCGCAGAGCAACTGCCCCACGGAAATGTCGCCCACCACCGTGCCGGACCCACCCAGAGCATGGACATACTGGTTGGTGCCGCCGCAGTCCAGCGTGGCCCCCGCCGCCAGCGTCACCGTGGCGGCGTTGACTGCAGCCTCCTGCACCCCCAGACCCCACTTGCGGCTCAGGTAGTTGCGGTTCTGCGCCCGTTCGGCATCCGTAAGCGAACGATTGTAGAAAATCACCTCCGCCAAACGCTGCTGGCCCGTGGCGCGCCATGTCGTACGCGCCGCCCTCAACACGCTGCCGTCGAATGCGAAACCATCGCAATTGGCCTGGTAGGTGCTGTAGGTGCGCGAGTTCCATTCCAGAAGGTCCCAGCCTCCCGACAGCCCAAACTTGGGACACGAGCCACCTGTGCTATAATGGAAGAACTCACCGTTCTTGTACCACCAGCCACCCCAGCGGATATGGTCACGGGCACTGGCGGCGAGGATGTTGTCCGTCTTACGGGACGTGCGCTTATCGCCGTTGAAGTCACGCAGGAAGCTACACCCGATCTGCGCACCCGCCGAGTTTGTGCCGCCGCCCAGCACATAGCCGCCGCCGTTCTGCGAACCGAACACCCAGAAGATGCTGCCGATGCCCGAGAGGTTGGCCCATTCGCCATCCTTCTTGAAGCGCAGGCATTGCAGATTGTTCGTGCTCAAGGGCACTGCCATGTCCACCACCGCACGTCCATTGAGACCATTCGAGAGCAGCGTGGGGCGGCAGGCTTCGCTTTCGCCAAAGGGCGGCACAGCCGTCCATCCATCATCAAGGCGCGACTTCCACTCCGTCACGCGGGCGTTGCCCTGCGCATCTGGTGTCGTCACCACACCCCACGTGGCGTCCGCATGATAGAGCAGGCCCCCCTCGACAAGCTCATCCGCCGTGGAGGGCGTACCCGTGATCCTGAACGTGCCCGAGGCCACGGCCACCGTACCCGAGAAGCTTGAAAGGTCACGGCAAGAAAGCGTCGCGTCCGAGACGGCAACCGTACCCTCGCCGAGCAGCTTGCCGTAGGCGGCGTCCACATCCACCGTCTTCTGTTCGCCCGCCGCCACCGTAAGCGCATAAAGCGAACGATCCTCTTCCGCCGGCGCCTCCGGCAATTCGGCCTGCGGCGATTCGGGGAACCATTTCTTCAGCAGGTAGTTCCGCGCCGCCACTTTCTCGCGTTCGGTGAGTTCACGCTCGTAGAGCAGCACCTCCGCCACACGCTGACCACCATAGCGCGTGTCCACCACGGCCTTGCCGGTACCCCAGTCACGGTCGCAGGCCAGGGCACTGGCGCCCAAGCCGCCCGAGTCATCCGCATAGGCATGCGCCTCCACCAGTCGCCACTGCTCCGGCGGCATCACCACTCCCGTTCGCGACACCGCCACGCCATTGGTGAGCACCGACTCGAAGAGATCGTTGCGGAAAATCCCGCCGTTCGTGTCGTAGCGATGGAAATCGTAGAGGTTGTTGGCACCGCCCATGTTCTCCGGCGCCGTCGAGGACCCCAGCAAAAAGGCACGATTCGAGGCCGGACGCCACACCACATAGGCCGACTTGATCGACAACACCGCCTGCCCGAACACCATGAACGGAGCCGTGACGTCGCCACCTTCGCCGAAGTCGACCACGGCATGGCCATTGAGGCCATCGGCAACGGAAGTAAGCCAAGGATGGCGCCCGGGCTGTTGTCCGTAGGCCAGATTTCGGAAGTCCTCCGAATGCCAGAACGAAACGAATTTTTTGCCGTCCTGTTCCGTGAAATCCATGCTGCCGAGATTGGCGGCGTCAAGATGGAACGAGGCGCCCGCCGGCAGTTCGTCGGCCGCCGTCACGTCGGTGGGCGACACAAAATCGACTTTGCCCTCCGCAGCCTCCAGCATTTGGCCCGCATCCGCCATCTCCCGTATGCGAAGTGTGCCGCCACCCGTCTTGACGATCTTCTTCAGCGTGCGGATGCGGCCAATCGTTGCCACGGCATTGCTGGGCACGTCGATCGTGGTCGGGACCGAGACATCCAGATTCGGCAGGTCGTCGAAGGCGTCCACCGTACGCGGCGCATAGTCGCCCGGCACGCGGCCAAACCACTTGTCCATCAGGAACGCGCCGGCGTCCCTCAGCTCCTCATCCGACAGCACACGGTCGTAGATCACCAGTTCGGCGATGCGCGCACCACCTTGGTTTGCCTTGCGGACGCCGCCCACGCCCAGGACTTCGCCACAGTACGGCACGCGCATGGCCACCACATGATAGCCCGGCGTGGGATAGCCCTGATTTGCCGCCCGCCGGATGCCGTCAATGTAGACCATGCCATCTGTCGCGTTGTAGGTAGTCGCGCCAAAGGTCGTCGGGTCACTCCGCAACAGGCCCGTTGTGTGGCTGCGCGTCGTCAGGGCAGCACGATAGAATCCCTTGCCGGAGACCAGCTGCCCGCCACCCAGCTGCGCCCCGACGACGGCCACGATGCTGCAGACGCCTTTCGAGCCGACTGTGGGATAGGTCGCCACCTCGGTTGTGTTCGTGGCGAAATCCATGTAGGCGCCATTGGGCCCGGCGGCCGTGTAGGGGATGTTCGCGCCAAAGTCCAGCACAGGCTTGCCGGAGCCCAGCGCATCCGCGAGAAAGACCGGCGCGGCGGCAATGTCCGTCGGCGTGCGCAGGTACAGGTCCCGCCCGTAGTAGGCATGCCCACCGACGTTATCGACACGCGACACGCGGCCGGCCTCATCCTTCTCGATGAGATCCGTGCGCGTGGCATCCAGACGGAAGATGTAGTTCGTGGGCAGATTCACCGGCAGCGCACGACGCAGGAACTTGAGGTCACCGCCCTGCAGAGAGAGCACGGTGTTCATGTCCCGGGCCGTGCCAAGGGCAAGCGTGCCTTCCCCGGTCTTCACCAGAGAACCACCCATGTGCCCGCCGGAGAGGCGGGTGATGCGCGCCGTCTCGCCAGCCGCCGCCTCGATCACGATGCTCGGGGCCGTGGGAGCCGCATCCGTGCGAGCGTTGCCGCCCAAGCCGTCAAGCACGGCGTTGCCGTTCCAGCCGCGGGGTTTCACGCCGAACCACTTCTCGTTCAGATAGGCCTCAACGCGCGCGATGTCGAAGACGCTCAGCACCTTGTCGAAGAAGATCATCTCAGCGATGCGCATGCCGCCGGAACGACGCGCCCACGTGGCGTTGTCGAAACTGCGCAAGTCGGCACAACCAAGACCCGTGGCCTCCATTCCAGCAGCGGTGGGGCACATCGAAATCACCTGCCATCCACCGCCAAACCCCACATAGTCAGGCGAGACGGCCAATCCATCCTCCCGGAAACATCCCCAGCGAGCCTCGGTAAACGCATGGGAGTTGAGGAGAGGATTGGAATAGAAATAGGCGTCACCGTCGATGTAGCCGGGATCACCGCGTTTGAGGATGGTCTGTCCGGCACGATGCCAGTTGTAACCCGTGCCCTTGAGCTTGAAGCCACCGCCCAGGAAGAACCCACCGCCCGCCGTGGAGTCATAGACGGCAAACACCGTGCCGATGTTCGCGAGCACGTTGGACTTCACGCAGGATTCATCAGGCCGCCAAAGATCGAAGATAAGCCCCATTTGCGATTGCTGGGCGCCAAAGTCGAGCACCCCATGCCCGGCCAGTCCGGCAGCCGGCGAGGACAGCGTGGGCGAAGTCACCCACGGCGCATTCTGCCATTTGGGATAACCAAAGCCCTTCCAGCTGAACTCGTCAAAGTTGGGATCGTTCTTGTCACTCGTCAAGTAGCGCGTGCTGCCCGCCACACGGTCGGGCACCTTGAGGACATTGGCGCCATCCAGTGTCCAGCCGTTCGTGTTCGCGCAATCGAACCAGAATATGGGATTGCCCAGATCGGTCGGCAACGTGGCCTGTTTCGACGTGGCTGCCGTAAACGTGGTCGTGCCATTGGCAAGTAGTGCCCAGGTCTGCCCCTGATCCGAGAAGGTGTTGGCGACATCGGCCGCCACGCCCAATGACGCAGCCACCACAACAAGCGAAACGAACTTATCTGCATTCATGTCAAAATTCTACCACTCCCCCATTCGGCTAGTCAACAGCAAAATAGACCAGAAGGCGCGGAATTTCTTAGGGAGCCAATACGACAAGATGGTCCTCGGCGTTGACCTTGGTTGGCTTGCCGACGGGAACGCCTACAGCGTCGCCGTGAGGAAGGTGGCGTTGCCGAAGATGTACAGCACATTCTCGGCGGCAGGCACCAGTAGCGTCTCGCCCTGGCGCACCGCTACGCCATTGACGTTCGCCGATCCCCACAGGCACATCACCACCACGAAGGAGTCGCACTTGAAATCCACCTGACTGGCCACTTGCACGACCACACGGTTCACCTTGAAATACGGACACTCGATCAGCTGGCTGATGGGCTTGGTCGAATCGTAGCTGGTGCGATACTCGGGCCAAAGCCGATAGTCAATCGCGTCTTTCGCCTCCTCGACATGCAGTTCGCGAGGGCGCCCGTGTTGGTCCTTGCGGCCAAAATCGTACACCCGATAGGTGATGTCGCTCGCCTGCTGGATCTCGGCCAGGAAGTTTCCCGCACCAATGGCGTGCAGTCGCCCCGCCGGCAGAAAGTAGAGGTCGCCGTCATGCGCCTCGTGGCAGGCGATCACGTCTTCAAGCGGATTGCCCTCCTGCTCCATCTTCACCATGCGCTCATAGTCTTCAGGCGTGATCGACTTCCGCAGTCCCGAATAGATCTTGGAGCCCGTGTCTGCCTTGATCACATACCACATCTCGGTCTTGCCGGCGCAGTGGTGGCGTTCCTCCGCAAGCTCATCGTTGGGATGCACCTGAACGGAGAGATCCTGACGCGAATCGATGAACTTGACGAGCAGCGGGAAGCGCGTGCCGAATTGCCTATAGACGCGCTCACCCACCAGCATGCCCTTGTGCTTTTCGATGAGCTCCGTCAATGTCTTGCCCACATCGACGTCATCCGCCAGCCCACGTTCAACGGACACGCTCTCCTGGCCAGGCACGCCGGAGATCTCCCAGCTTTCGCCAATGTTTGGCTGAGCCGTGTAGATGCCCTTGAATGGCGCAATCTGATAACCACCCCACAGTGTGGTCTTGAGAATCGGCTTGAACTTGTACGGCTTCATTGGCTATCCTTCCCGCAAATGCCCTACATTGTACCATACCCGACATTGGATGTCAGTACAGAAGCACGGACAGGCTGAAGCAACAGCCAATCAGAACATCACCTTGCATCCCATTCACGGTTTATTGTTGCGGATATGATCAAATTCGAATCCGCTATGTTGCCTTATACCTCTGAACCCGCGTTCCACAGGTGCACCATGCCAATATCGAAGAGGAACTTCGCAACATCGTCATCCGAATATTTGGTCGAAGCCACCACGGTTCGTTCGAAAGACTTGCCGCGCTTCGTTACGCAACGAAGCACCAACAGATGAAATCCGTCGCGATCCTCGAACGAAATCGAACGAATCAATTCGCGCGGCAGAAAACTTCCGCCACTACCACACTGAATGAACACGCCTTTCTCCGACAGATGAACACCTCTTGGGCAAACAGCGATCAGATATGGAACCAGGCCATACAACGAACAGCATATCGTCACAATTGCCACAACCTCCCACGTCAGCACGACGCAGCTTTCGGGCAGACACCAGCGAACCCCGAGCATCGTACAGAACGCGATGACGCCACCTCCGATCGAAATCGCACGAATGGACGGCATGGCCAGGTTCGCCTCACGAACCCGATGACGGAGCAAAATCCGGCTCCAAGGCTCTGTCCAGGAAAGTTTCATATCGCTCGAAAATGTATCACAAGTTGTGACTCTAAGTCAACGTCTCCGCTGTATTTTGTTGTTAAGACTGTTATTTTGGCTCTTCGAAGTTTTTAGTGGTGAGCTGCCGATTCAGAACACAGAGACCTTCGGCATACGCGGAGT